>NZ_JIAD01000001.1:328821-657643 GCF_000688015.1 Eubacterium sp. AB3007 | reverse complement strand
ACGGTGGATGGCCGCGATCAGCACATCCTTTGGCAGATCCAGGTCCTTGATAGGAACCCCGATCATGTTCATTCTGGAGTTGGCGACGATCTCCATGATCTCCGCCTGTCCCTGGATCAGAACAGAGGAGAGGATCCGCTTGGATCCCTGGATATAGCGAAGAATGGTGCTGGTGGTGATGGCCAGCGGGTTAAGTACCATATCTACTCCCATCCGTTCTACAAGATCCTTATAACTCTCGTGGCTGACCTTGGAGATCACGTCGTCGATGCCGTGATTCTTGGCTGTCAGGGCCAGCAGAAGGTTCTCCTCGTCATACCCTGTACAGGTGACCACTGCGTCCATATCGTCCAGATTCTCTTCTTCCAGAAGGTTGATATCTGTACCATCTGAATGGAGTACCATAACGTGGTCCAGATGGGTGGAAAGATACCTGCATCTGTCAAGATCCTTCTCCACCAGCTTCACCGTGGCACCGAAATCTGAAAGCTTATCCGCCAGATAGAATCCTGTCTTTCCTCCGCCGATGATCATGACCTTTCGAATGTTGGTGTACTTTCCCTTCTCGTGGGTCTTCTTGTGAAGCGCCTGAATGCGCTCTTTCTCGCCGATGACGTACACAAAGTCTCCCTCCTGGACCATATCTTCGCCATGGGGGACGATGACCTTGCCGTTGTGAGAGAGGGCTGCGATCAGTACATCAGGGATGACATCGCTGATCTCCGGCATGGTCAATCCCACCAGGGAGGGGAAGCGCCTTGTTGGAAACTCTGTCATGGCGATGCTTCCGCTGGTGAAGATGCCGTTGCTGAGGGTATACTTCTCCATCAGATACTTGTAGATCTCCACAGTGATGGACATATCGGGGTTGACGATGTGGTCGATGTCCATGGACTCCTTGATGAAGTCGAACTGGTTCATGTGCTCCGGTTCACGGACTCTGGCGATGACATGGCGGCAGCCGAGCTTCTTGGCGAAGGAGGAGACCAGGATGTTGGTCTCGTCACTGTCCGTACAGGCCAGCAGATATTCAAATGTCTCTATGTTGATGCTTTTCAGAACGGAGATCTGCCGGGCGTCCTCGTTGATGGTCATCACGTCCAGTTTCTGTGAGATCCTGGAAAGCTTCTCAGCATTCGTATCGATGATCGTGATCGCATAATCACCGCTGATCAGGGCATTCGCTACGCGAAGGCCCAGCTTACCGGCGCCAATGATAACTACGTTCATATCAAACCTCTTACTTTCTTTGAATAAATCTTTGATTATTTTAGCCCTGTTACTATATTTTTGCAAGAGGTTTTGATAGAATAGAGTATAGTGAGCATAAGAGAAGGAGGATTATATGAGAACTGGCAAGGGCATCAAGATGGTTGCGCTGGATCTGGACGGAACCGCGCTGACCTCCGACAGACACTTCTCCCCGCGCACCAAAGAGGCCTTTCGGAAGGCCATGGAACAGGGCGTCCACATTGTGATCTCCACCGGGCGGGTCTGGCATTCGCTGCCGGAGGAGATGTTTGATATCGTCGGACTGGAGTATGTGATCACCTCCAATGGAGCAACCGTTACGGAACTGGCCACCGGAGAGCATATCTACGAGAATCGTCTGGAACCTACAGCGGTTGATCAGGTACTTTCTGTCATAGAGGACAAGTTTGGCAACGACGGATTCTCCGTGGATGCTTTTGTGGATGGAAAGGCATATATGGAAGAGAGAGAATACCGGGACATGGAACGGAATGGGTCGGATTACCGAACCCAGGATTATGTCCTTTCCACCAGGAACCCCGTGAACGGGCTTCTGGACTTCATGCGAGCCCACCGGGATAAGATGGAGAACATCAGCCTGATCTTCCGCCATAAGGCGGATCAGGACGCCATGTTCAAGAGACTGGAGGAGATCCATAACATTACACTTGTTTCTTCGTTTTCCAACAATTTTGAGATTGGCGGGCCCACCACCAGCAAGGCCGATGCACTGGTCATGCTGATGCGGCGCCTTGGTATAGGCAGATCTGAACTGATGGCCTGTGGCGACAGCATCAACGATCTGGCCATGATTCGTCTGGCGGAAGTGGGGGTCGCCATGGGGAATGCGGTGATGGGCATCAAGTCAGCGGCCAACTACATCACGGATACCAACGACGAGGATGGTGTAGCCAAGGCGATCGAGAAATTTGTTCTATATTAGGCTTGACATGGTATGGTAAAGATTATATTTTAGTACCAGGGGCGTCGGCAACATAGGGATAGGAAAGGAATCACCTATGGTCGACAGAAAATTATTGGGAGCGGGAGGTGAACACCTGGCTGTACAGATTTTATACAGCAGGGGGTTCTCTATTCTCGAGAAGAACTATCACTGCCGTTTTGGGGAGATCGATGTGATCTGTTCCAGAGCGGGAGTGATTTATTTTGTGGAAGTAAAGACCAGGATGGATAGCAGGCTGGGCCTTCCCAGGGAAGCGGTGAACAGAGAGAAGCAGGCAAGGATCCGGCGCTGTGCGCAGTGGTATTTGAGCCATACCGGACAGAGAGAGACCAACTGCCAGTTCATGGTAGTGGAGGTTACGGTAGACATCATTGAGGACGCTTTTTGAGAGGGGGGATAAGCATGTTATCGAAGATCAATACTGCGGCGCTGCAGGGGATCGAAGCGATTCCTATCGTGGTAGAGACGGATGTTACCAAGGGAATGCCGCACTTCACCATCGTGGGTCTGGCGGATGCAGGTGTGAAGGAATCAAAGGAAAGGATTCGGGCTGCCATTCGGTCCTCAGGGTTGGAATATCCCCTGGGCCGGCTCACCGTCAATATGTCGCCCGCGGACTTTCGGAAGAGGGGAACGATACTGGATCTTCCTATGGCGATGGGAATTCTGGCCGCCTCTGGTCAGCTGGTGCCGGAGGAGCTGGCGGAGTACGCGTTTGTAGGGGAACTTTCTCTGGACGGGGGGATCCGCCGGGTCAACGGTGTGCTTCCTGCGCTGATGGCTATGCGGGAGTGTGGGATCCGGCGCGTGGTGGTCCCGGAAGAGAACAGAAGAGAGGCCTCTTTGTTGAAGGACCTGCAGATCTATGCAGCAAGGGATCTCCTGTCTGTGGTAAGGCACTGTGGCACAGGTCCACGTCTTCCTAAGGTGGATCCTATAGAGGTGAGGGATCAGGGATGCACCAGCACAGATACGCTTCTGGATTTCGCAGAGGTCAGAGGCTGTGAACAGGCGAAGCGTGCTATCATGGTGGCGGTAGCCGGAAATCACGGTATCCTCATGTATGGAAGTCCCTCCACAGGCAAGAGCATGCTGGCAGAAAGGATCCCTGGGATCATGCCTGCAATGACCTATGAGGAGATCATGGAGGTAACAAGGATCTATTCTGCGGCAGGTTTGTTGAGCGACAGTCTTCCCTACATCGATCAGCGTCCCTTTCGTATGCCGTATCACGGGATCACAAGGACGGCACTGATCGGTGGAGGGGGGTACCCAAAACCGGGAGAGATTACTCTGGCGAACCGAGGTGTGCTGTTTCTGGATGAGTTCTGCGAGTTTGACCGGGGGACTATCGATCTCCTGCGGCAGCCTTTGGAAACCAGGGAGATTGAGATCACAAGGATGGCTGACAGTTTCACCTATCCGGCGGACTTCCTTCTGGTGGCGGCCACCAACCCATGTAAATGCGGATATTATGGTGATCCGGAACATGAATGTGTCTGCACAGAGACAGAGGTGCGACGCTATCAGTCCAGGATCTCCGGCCCGATCATGGATAGGATCGACATACACCTGTGGCTCAAGCCTGTGGGATACGAGGCGTTGACCAGGGGAGAGAACACCTCTACGGCAGAAATGAGAGAGATGGTCATACAGGCCAGAAGAATGCAGGAGAAAAGATTTAGAGATGAAGAGATCCGGGTAAACAGTCAGATGTCTCCACGTCAGTGCGGCCGCTATATACGATTGGACAAGGAGTGCAGTTCCTTTCTGCAGCAGGCGTATCGGACACTGGGACTGAATCCGCGTACCCTCCTGAAGGTACAGAAGGTGGCCAGAACCATTGCGGATCTGGATGGAGCAGAGGACATCGCCTTCGGTCATCTTGCGGAAGCCATCGGTTTTCGGGATAACAGGGAGGGACACCATGAGTGAGATGATCAGAATTGGCGATCCGCAGTACCCGATTTCGCTTCTTCCATTTGACAATAAGCCGGAACAGTTATATTATAGCGGAGAATTGTCTCTTCTGGAGAGCAGGTGTATCGCAATCTGCGGAAGCCGAAAATGTACACCATACGGGGTGGAGATCACGAAGCGCATCGCCTCTGCCGCAGCCAGGGCAGGGTTAACGGTGGTCAGCGGCATGGCCAGAGGGATCGATGCAGTCGCCCATCGGAGCGCACTTTCGATCGGTGGCAAGACCATCGCTGTTCTGGGATGTGGGGTGGATGTCTGCTACCCCAGGAGCAACAGACCGCTGTACAGGGAGATCCTGGAGAAGGGGCTGATTCTCTCTGAATATCCGGATGGGGTACCACCGGTCCAGTGGCAGTTCCCGCAGAGAAATCGTATCATCAGCGGCATTAGCGAGGCAGTGGTGATTACAGAAGCAAGCGGCAGGTCCGGGGCGTTGATCACTGCGGAACATGCACTGGAGCAGAACAAGGAGGTCTATGCTGTCCCCGGAAGCATACTCAGCGAAAACAGTATGGGATGTAATAAGCTGATCCAGGAGGGGGCGATCCTGCTCACAGATCCAGGGCAAGTGCTCCGGGACATGAGTCTGGATCCGGTGAATGTGGAAACTGTCCTACCTTTGCTGGGAGAGGACGAGAAGACCGTCTACGGGATCGTCGCCCGATATGGGTCGGTCACCATGAACCGACTGTATGCGGAAACCCTGTTGGCACCGCAGATGGTGAACGGACTGGTCACGCTCCTGGAGATCAAGGGACTGGTCGTCACATCCATGGACGAAGTGTACATTAGTAAAATAGATGTTGACACAACGTCTGAATTGTGGAAAAATTATAACGAATAACTGTAATAGAGGTAAATTATGGCAACTACGAAAAAGAAACTGGTGATCGTCGAGTCGCCATCCAAGGCAAAGACCATCGGCAGGTATCTCGGTTCAACATATAAGGTCGTGGCATCTGTGGGGCATGTCAGGGATCTTCCCAAGAGTAAACTTGGCATTGATATCGGAAACGATTTCGAACCTGACTATATTTCCATCCGCGGGAAGGGCGACATCATCAAGGAACTCAAGAAGGAAGCCAAGAAGGCATCCCGTGTCTACCTGGCAACCGACCCGGACCGGGAAGGCGAGGCCATTTCCTGGCATCTTGCCTTTCTTCTGGGAATTGATCCCCAGGAGGAGTGCCGGATCGAATTCAATGAGATCACAAAAGCCAAGATCAAGGAAGCAATCAAGCACCCCCGCAAGATCGACCAGGAGTTGGTGGATGCGCAACAGGCGAGACGTGTACTGGACAGACTGGTGGGATACCAGATCAGTCCACTTCTCTGGCGGAAAATCCGCCGAGGATTGTCTGCAGGCAGAGTGCAGTCGGCGGCTCTGAAGATCATCTGTGACAGGGAGAGGGAGATCCAGAGTTTTGTGCCAGAAGAGTACTGGAACATATCCGCAGATTTTACCAAGGAACGGAAAACTTTCAACGCCAAGCTCATCGGCAAGGAAGGGGAGAAACTCAGGATTCCTGATCAGGCGAGCTGTGAGAGGGTTCTCGATGACCTTGCGAAAGGCGAATACGTTGTGAAGAGTGTGACCGAGAAGCCACGCTCCAAACGGCCATATGCGCCATTCACCACAAGCAGTCTGCAGCAGGAGGCCTCCTCCAGGCTGAATTTCAATACCCGTAAGACCATGCGGGTAGCCCAGCAACTATACGAGGGGCTGGATCTGGGTCGGAAAGGCGGCACCACCGGTCTGATCACCTACCTGAGAACGGATTCGGTACGCGTTTCTGCGGAGGCCAGAGCCGCAGCAGAAACCTATATCACAGAGAATTACGGGAAGGAGTACCACGCAAACAACGTGTTCTCCAACCGGAAGAAAGAGATCCAGGATGCCCACGAGGCGATCCGTCCGGCGAATATAGAGCTGGTTCCGGAGATGATCGAGGACAAGCTGGACCGCGACCAGTTCCGGCTTTACAAGCTTATCTGGACCAGATTTATGGCCAGCCAGATGGCGCCGGCCAAGTACGATAGTATGCAGGTCGAGATCGGAAATGGCGCTTATGATCTGCGGGCGACCGGACGAAAACTCCTCTTTCCAGGCTACCAGATGGTCTACAAGTACAGTAATGACAAGGACAAGGACACCGTGCTCCCACCGCTTGAGGCAGGAGAGACTCTCGTTCTGAAGGAACTGAAGCACGAACAGAATTTCACCACTCCGCCGCCGCGTTTCACCGAGGCCAGTCTGGTGAAGGAACTTGAGGAGAAGAACATCGGCAGACCGAGTACCTACGCACCGATCGTTGGTACACTGACGGATCGCAAGTATGTTAAGAAAGAAAAGAAATCACTGGTTCCAACGGATCTGGGATTTACGGTGACAGAACTCATGGAGAAGTACTTCCGCAACATCGTGGATGTGGATTTCACGGCCAGGATGGAGGACCAGCTGGATGAGGTGGAATTCAATGGGATCGAGTGGAAGTCGATCATCCGTGATTTCTACGGTCCCTTCGAGAAGGAACTGAAGAAAGCAGACGAAGACATCGAGAAGATCGTTGTGGAGGACCGGCCTGCAGGCAAGAACTGCCCTGTATGCGGCAAGCCCATGGTGATCAAGAGCGGACGTTTTGGAGAATTCATCGCCTGCAGCGGCTATCCGGAGTGTAAGACCACAGAGCCCATTGTGAAGAGCATCGGGGTGAAGTGTCCGGATTGCGGCAAGGATATCGTAGAGAAACGCAGTCGCCGGGGCAAGTTATTCTATGGGTGCAGCGGGTATCCCGATTGCACAAAGGTATATTGGAATAAGCCGGTAGACAGGAAGTGTCCAAAATGCGGGGAGTATCTCACGGAGAGAAGGACCCGCAGCGGCATCACCCTTGTCTGTGGGAATGCAGAGTGTAACTATAAAGAAAGAACAACACAGGACGACTGATAGAGGTAGATAAGGAGGAGAATACCAATGATTCAACTGCATGCGACCACCATCTGTGCGGTTCGCCGCGGACCTGAGGACGTTGCCATCGGTGGCGACGGACAGGTGACGATGGGAGAGACTGCCATCATGAAGAATGGGGCGGTCAAGGTCAAGAAGATATTCAAAGGGAAGGTGTTGACAGGCTTTGCCGGGTCTGTAGCTGATGCCTTCTCGTTGACAGAGAAGTTCGAGAAGAAACTGGAGGAGCACGGTGGCAACCTGAAGCGGGCCGCTGTGGACCTTGCGCAGCTCTGGCGATCCGATCAGGGTATGCGTAGTCTGGAAGCGCTGATGATCGTTGTAGACAGGGATGAGATGCTGATCATCTCCGGAAACGGCGAGGTGATTGCTCCGGATCAGGATTTTGTCGCCATCGGAAGCGGCGGCAATTATGCCTATTCCGCTGCGAATGCTTTGTTCAACCACACGGATATGGCAGCGGAGGACATCGTCAGGGAATCCCTGCGCATTGCCTCGTCGATCTGCGTGTACACCAACGACCACATCACTGTGGAGAAACTGGGAGGTGAGCAGGATGCCTAAGATTCAGAGTATGACGCCGAAGGAGATCGTCGCAGAACTGGACAAGTACATCATCGGCCAGGACGAGGCCAAGAAATCCGTCGCCATCGCCCTGCGTAACAGATACAGAAGAAGCCTGTTGCCGGAGGAGATGCGGGAGGAGATTACCCCGAAGAACATCCTCATGATGGGACCTACCGGTTGTGGTAAAACAGAGATCGCAAGGAGACTTGCCAAACTCATGAAAGCTCCTTTTGTGAAGGTCGAGGCTACGAAGTTCACGGAAGTGGGTTATGTGGGACGTGACGTGGATTCTATGATCCGTGATCTGGCAGAGGCATCCATCCGTATCACCAAGGCAGAGAAACTAAAGGAGAAGTATGACATCGCAGATCGCATGGCAGAGGACAAGATCGTCGAGGCCATGATTCCGGGGAAGCACAAGCAGAAGCCGACCCAGAAGCCGGTGGGGAATATCTTTGATTCCATTCTGAATTCCGGTGGGTACCCCAGTCAGAAGCAGCTCTACGAGCAGGAACAGGCCAGAAAACAGGAGGAAGCGGCAAACACTCCGGAATCCACTGATGTGGAGATGGCCAGAGACCAGGTGCGCGACCAGCTTCGGAAGGGACTTCTGGAGGATCAGTTCGTGGAAATTGAGGTCGAAGAAGCTCCCAGAGGCAATCAGCTGGATATGAGTGAACAGGGGATGAGCATTGCCATCGGAAACATCTTTGGGGACATGATGCCCAAGAAAACTCGCAGGAAGAACATGCGAGTGAAGGACGCGCGGAAGATCTTGCGGGAGCAGGAGGCTCAGAACCTGTTGGATATGGATCAGGTGACGGACGAGGCGGTGGAGAACGCGGAACAGAACGGAATCATCTTTATCGATGAGATTGACAAGATCGCTTCAGGAAGTCGGTATACCTCCGGCGCAGATGTGTCCAGAGAGGGCGTGCAGCGGGACATCCTTCCCATCGTGGAAGGCAGCGTGGTGAACACCAAGTACGGTCCACTGAAGACGGATCACATTCTGTTCATCGGGGCAGGAGCGTTCCATACGGCTAAACCGACAGATCTGATCCCTGAGTTACAGGGACGCTTCCCTATCCGGGTGGAACTAGAGAATCTCGACAAGGACGCTTTTGTGAAGATCCTGACGGTGCCGGAGAATGCCATCACCAAACAACATAAGGCGCTCCTATCCACCGAGGGACTGGATCTGGAATTCACAGAGGATGCCATCGATGAGATCGCGGAGATGTCTTTCCTGATGAATGAACAGACGGAGAATATCGGTGCCAGAAGGCTCCATACCATCCTGGAAATGCTGTTGGAGGATATTTCCTTCGAGATCCCGGAAGGAGAGGATGGAAAGATCGTCATAGACCGGGACTTTGTACGAGACAAGTTTGAAGATACGATCCGCAGAGATGACGTGGATAAGTATATTCTATAGCAAAGAAAGAAGGTTTTCATGAGCAAGAAAATATTAGAAAGGATCAGAAGGCTGAATCTCACTTTGTCGGAGAGCACGACTGGGTTGGTATCTTTCGACGAGCTTTGTGTGATTATCAGCGAGATGCTGGAATCGAATGTCTACATTCTCAGCAAGTCCGGAAAGCTTCTGGCAGCGAAGTACAGCCCCGGCGAGGAAGCCCCGTTGGAACTGGACGATAACGGGAAGGTGAGACTGCCGAGTCTGTACAACGATCGTTTCCTGGAAATGAGAGAGACCAGGGCCAACCTGATCTACGACAGTATCAAGGAAGTCTACGGCGACAACTACGAACTTGCCAGCAAATACCATGTGATCGTGCCGATCATCTTCGGTGGAAAACGCATGGCAACGCTGCTGCTGGCACGTCCGGACCATGCCTACGATGATGAGGACATCGCCATCTGTGAATACGGTGCTACTGTCATTGGCCTGGAAGTGGCCAAAGGGAAGACACTGGAGGAGGAAGCAGACAGCCGGGAACGGAACGCTGTCAGCATGGCGCTGGAGACGCTTTCCTTCTCGGAGCTGGATGCGGTCACCAAGATCTTTGCGGAACTGGAAGGGGACGAGGGGCTGCTGGTGGCCAGCAAGATCGCCGACAAGTCCGGCATCACCCGTTCCGTGATCGTCAATGCGCTGCGTAAGCTGGAAAGTGCCGGAGTGATCGAGTCGAGGTCCCTTGGCATGAAAGGCACACGGATCAAGATCACCAACGAATTTCTGCGCGGTGAGATCAACAAGATCGACATCTGATGATCGGGTAGAGTAGAGAATGCTGCGTTTTTCAGAGGACAATCAGGTACTGGAAGAAGAGCGTCCAAGAGCGATCCTGGTAGGGCTCGCTCTTTCTGAGGACATCACTTATTCCATGGAGGAGCTCCGGGGGTTAGCCGGGGCTGCTTGTGTTGAAGTGATCGGCGAGACTATCCAGTCACTTCCCAGGCCCAATACGGCTACGCTGATCGGAAAGGGCAAGGTAGAGGAGATCACAGAACTGGTCGACAGTATGGAAGCCGATCTGGTGATCTTCAACGACGAGTTGACAGGTATGCAGCTGCGGAACCTGGAGGAAGCCTTCGGGGTCAAGGTAATTGACCGAACGATCCTGATCCTGGATATATTTGCTGCCAGAGCAGAGACTGCCGAAGGCAAACTACAGGTGGAGCTGGCACAGCTTGCATATCGGATGCCCAGACTCACCGGCATGGGGAAGGCTTTGTCCCGGCTGGGCGGCGGCATCGGAACCCGCGGCCCGGGAGAGAAGAAACTGGAGACAGACCGTCGGCATATCGAACGAAGGATGGATGATATCCGCGCAGAACTGGCCAAGGTCAAGAAAAACCGTCGGGTGCAGCGCTCCAGGCGTACGCGCTCCGGGATCCCCGTGGTTGCCCTGGTAGGGTACACCAATTCCGGGAAATCCGCTCTGATGAACCGCTTCCTTTCCCAGGTAGACAAGGAAGAAAAGACAGTACGAGAGAAGGACATGCTCTTTGCCACGCTGGATACACAGCAGAGGAGCATCCGTCCTGATGCAAACCACGAGTTCATTCTGGTGGATACGGTCGGTTTTGTGAGCCGGTTGCCTCACTCGCTGGTGGACGCATTCAAGGCAACGCTGGAGGAAGTCACCGAGGCGGACCTGCTGCTCCACGTAGTGGATGCTTCTTTTCAGGATAATGACATGCAGATCGCGGTTACCAACAAGGTCCTTGGAGAGATCGGCGCAGGCGGCAAGGAGAAGGTGATGGTCTTCAACAAGATCGACATCGCCCCGCAGATGCAGGTGCCATCCCCCGGCACCACCAATTGCTTTGTGTCTGCCAGGACCGGGGAGGGAATGGACGAACTGCTGGCGGTGATCATCGACCGGGTCTTTGCGACCAGTGTCTGCTCTTACCTGATTCCCTATGACAAAGGGAGTGTGGTAGCGTACCTGAACGAGAAAGCCCGGGTACTGGATACCGAGTACCGGGCGGAGGGAACGTTTCTCAAGGCAGAAGTGTCGGGAGAGGATCAGGGAAGGCTGAAGGAATACGAGGTAGAGGAATGAGACGATACAGCACGGTAACGGGGCCGGGGGAGGCGGAACAGACTATCGAACGATCCCGGTTCATCACCCATGTCCGACCTGTGGAGACGAGAGAAGAGGCAGATCTGTTTTTTGAGGAGATTCGCAAGACCTACCGCGATGCCACCCACAATGTGCCTGCGCTGGTGCTGGGCGACAAAGCCCAGATCCAGTGGGCCAGTGATGATGGAGAACCCCAGGGAACTTCCGGGGCTCCCATGGTCCAGTATCTGGCGGCAGAAGGACTGACCAATGTTGCCCTGATGGTGACCCGTTATTTTGGCGGGATCAAACTAGGGACGGGGGGCCTTGTGAGAGCCTATACCAGCAGCGCCAAAATCGGCGTTCTCGCCGCCGGAATTGGTGATGTTGAGGAAATGGCCGTTTTCTCATTCAAAATCGATTACAAAGCCTTTAACAAGGTTCAGAGCCATGTGTTTGGTGCGGGGACGAGTGGAGCAGATGTGAGGATCGAGAATATCCAGTATACGGATGTAGTCTGTTTCGATCTTGTCTGTGACCCTGATGATGCAAAGGCCATCAGAGAAGAACTGGACGGAGTGACGGCAGGGGCTGTACAGCTAATGGGAGAGTGTAGGCGCGATGTGCTGGTACCAAGAATAGAATAGGGCATTTTAACGACTATATGACAACGAACCGAAAATTTTTCAAAAAAGTTTTCAAAAAGCCGTTGACAAAACGCAGTTTTTACTGTATAGTTACTAACTGTGCCGAGAAAATGACAAACATGGCGCAGACATATGGCCAAGTAGTTCAGTTGGTTAGAATGCCAGCCTGTCACGCTGGAGGTCACGAGTTCGAGCCTCGTCTTGGTCGCCAACCCGCTGGCGTGGCTCAACGGTAGAGCAGCTGATTTGTAATCAGCAGGTTGGGGGTTCGATTCCCTCCGCCAGCTCCATGACAATTGAATAGTTGGAGTAGAGTCTGATACTCTACATTATCCAATAATATCGAGGGATGCCCGAGTGGCTAAAGGGGGCGGACTGTAAATCCGTTGGCTACGCCTACGATGGTTCGAATCCATCTCCCTCGACCAAATATGCGGAAGTGGCTCAGGGGTAGAGCATCGCCTTGCCAAGGCGAGGGTCGCGAGTTCGAATCTCGTCTTCCGCTCCATTTTATGCGGATGTAGTTCAATGGTAGAACCTCAGCCTTCCAAGCTGATGGCGTGAGTTCGATTCTCATCATCCGCTCCACGAGTGTGGGCTCGTAGCTCAGCTGGATAGAGCAACGGCCTTCTAAGCCGTGTGTCCAGAGTTCGAATCTCTGCGGGCTCACCAATTTTTTTCAACATTGGATAGTGGGGTATAGCCAAGTGGTAAGGCAAGGGACTTTGACTCCCTTATGCGTAGGTTCGATCCCTGCTACCCCAGCCAAATCTGACCCATTAGCTCAGGTGGCAGAGCACTTGACTTTTAATCAAGGTGTCCGGAGTTCGAATCTCCGATGGGTCACCATTTTTTTACGAATCACCGCTATCATGGAGAGGTGTCCGAGTGGTTGATGGTGCCGGTCTTGAAAACCGGTGTTCGTAAGAACCGTGGGTTCGAATCCCACCCTCTCCGCCACATAGGGATTCGGAAACAACGCCATGGGATCTGTACGGAGAAGTACTCAAGTGGCTGAAGAGGACGGTTTGCTAAACCGTTAGGGTTCGTTTAGGGCCGCGCGAGTTCGAATCTCGCCTTCTCCGCCATATTTAGGGGTATAGCTCAGTTGGTAGAGCAGCGGTCTCCAAAACCGCGTGTCGAGGGTTCGAATCCTTCTGCCCCTGCCATTTGTCAATTTGTAGGCCAGGGTGCTGGGAATACCGGGGTGTAGCGCAGTTTGGTAGCGCAACTGGTTTGGGACCAGTGGGTCGCGGGTTCAAATCCTGCCACCCCGACCATAGTGCAATGTGGGCCACTAGCTCAGTTGGTCAGAGCATCCGGCTCATAACCGGCAGGTCCCGGGTTCAAGTCCCTGGTGGCCCACCAATTTCATACGTATGTGCTCAGATAGCTCAGTAGGTAGAGCAGGGGACTGAAAATCCCCGTGTCCTTGGTTCAATTCCGAGTCTGAGCACCATTTAGAAGCGGCGGCTGCTGTAATGTATATTCGGCAGCCGCTGACTTTTTTTGTGTAAACAGTCAGAAAGAGATCGCGCCTTGACAAAACATCCACAGAGTTATATAGTAGGGATGTAAAATATTATCGAAGCTGGGGGAGCTTTCGCTGAGAATCTCCGCGATTATGCGGAGAGACCCTTATGACCTGATGCAGATAATTCTGCCGTAGGGAAGCTATAAGTTTTTTGATGATGAAGCATCGCACCCCCTCCTGTCAGAAAGGAGTTTTTTTTATGGAAGCAAGTGTTGCGATTCAGGTATTGCCGGAGGCACCTAATGACGATGAGCTTTGTCGCATCGTAGATGAGGTCATCGATTACATCGCTGCCCAAGGGTATACCTACTACGTAGGTCCATTTGAAACTACCATCGAGGGACCGTATGATGAGCTGATGGATATTGTGAAAGAATGTCAGAAGATCGCCATCAAGGCAGGAACACCCTCGGTAGCCTCTTATGTCAAGATCAGCTATAAGCCAGAAGGCGAGGTACTTTCCATTGAAAAGAAGATCGGCAAGTATCACGAGTAAGGTCTACCCGCTTTTGTCGGTGGCCGCATTGCTGCTCCTGTGGCAGTGTCTGTCTGTCCTTCAGATAGTTCCGTCTTATATGCTGCCATCTCCCGCGCAGACGGTGGACGCTTTTGTGGGCGACTTTCCGCTGCTGATGTCCCATCTGAAGGTGACATTGCTGGAGACACTTATCGGCACACTGGTGGGAGTTGGCCTGGGATATTGCTCTGCCTGTCTTATGGATCGGTGGGACTGGGCCTACAAAGCCTTCTATCCTTTGGTGGTATTGACCCAGACCATTCCGGCGGTGGCCATCGCACCTCTGCTGGTGCTATGGTTTGGTTACAACATGATGCCGAAGGTGGTGCTGATCGTTCTGATCACCTTTTTCCCGATTGCGGTGGGGGTGTTGGATGGATTCCGTTCCGCAGACGGAGATGCCATTAACCTGATGCGGTCAATGGGTGCCAGCCGCTGGCAGATCTTCCGACATGTGAAGTTTCCGGAAGCGTTGCCGCACTTCTTCTCAGGGCTGCGGATCACTGTGGCCTATGCTGTGGTAGGGGCAGTGCTGGCGGAATGGCTCGGCGGGTTTGCCGGCCTCGGTGTCTATATGACCCGGGTAAAGAAATCATTTGCTTATGACAAGATGTTCGCTGTCATCTTCCTGATCTCCATCATCAGTCTGCTTCTTATTCTGCTGGTGAACGTGCTGCAGAAGCGCTGTATGCCATGGGAGCAAGTGGATGAGACGAATGAATAAGAAAGGATAACACAGATGAGTAAAAGAATAATCGCTGTCGTGCTCTCTACACTGCTGGTCAGTCTGGCCCTTGTCGGCTGCAGCAGTTCCGGAGACGCCGGAGACAGCGGAGACCAGAAAACAAAAAAGAAAATCAGTTTTGTGCTTGACTGGACACCCAACACCAACCACACCGGTGTCTACGTGGCGAAGGAACTGGGCTACTTCGATGAGGCCGGTCTGGATGTGGAGATCGTACAGCCGCCTGATGACGGTGCGGAGGCCATGGTCGGATCCGGCAAGGCACAGTTCGGCGTATCTTTCCAGGATTATCTTCCTCCCGCATTCCAGGGGGACAAGAAATCCATTCCGGTCACTGCCGTGGCTGCTGTGATTCAGCACAACACCTCCGGGATCATGTCCGCTAAGGGTGGAGGCATCACCTCTCCGAAGGGCATGGAAGGCAAGAAATACGCCACCTGGCAGTTGCCCATCGAGCAGGCTACCATCAGGCAGTGCATGGAAAACGAAGGCGCTGATTTCAGCAAGCTGAAGATGATCCCTGAGACCATCGATGATGAGGTGGCTGCGCTGAAGGCGAAACAGGTGGACTGCATCTGGGTCTACTATGCCTGGGCCGGGATCAACGCCCAGGTGAAGGATTTCCCGGTCGACTATTTTGCTTTTCGCGATATCGACAAAGCCTTCGACTACTACTCTCCGGTTATCATCGCCAACGATGACTTCCTGGCGAAGGATCCGGAAGCCGCCAAGGCTTTCATGGCAGCGGTCAGCAAGGGCTACACCTATGCGATTGAAAACCCGGACAAGGCTGCGGATATCCTTCTGAAGGCGAACCCGGAACTGGATAAGGACCTGGTGAAGGCAAGTCAGAAGTGGCTGGCGGACCAGTATCAGGCGGAAGCCTCCCAGTGGGGAGTGTTCGATGCGGATCGCTGGAATCGTTTCTACAGATGGCTGAACGAGAACAAACTGGCAGAGAAGGAGATCCCGGAGAATGTGGGATTCACCAATGACTATCTGCCGGCAGAGTGAGTATCATGAAGCACACACTTGAGACCAGGAATATAACCATGCGGTTTGGCCAGGAGGAGATCATCCGTGACGTATCGATCTATGTGGATCAGGGAGAATTGATCAGCCTTCTGGGGGTATCGGGAAGCGGTAAGACCACACTGTTCAACTGCATTTCCGGGATCTACAAACCGACGGAAGGACACGTGTTTCTGGATGGGGAGGATATCACAGGGACGTCCGGGAAGATCAGTTATATGCTTCAAAAAGACCTGCTGTTCCCCTACAAGACCATCGAAGACAATGTGGCGCTGCCGCTGATCATCCGAGGGATACCCAGGAAAGAAGCCCGGGAAATGGCGGGGAAGCATTTCGAAGAGTTCGGTCTTGCCGGAACACAAAAGAAGTATCCGAGACAGCTTTCCGGAGGTATGCGGCAGCGGGCAGCCCTGCTCAGAACGTATATGTTCTCCGATCACATGGCACTGTTGGATGAACCGTTCTCGGCTCTGGATACAATCACCAAAGGGAAGATGCAGCGGTGGTATCTGGACGTCATGGAGAAGATTCAACTCACATCGATCTTTGTCACCCATGACATCAACGAGGCGATCCTGCTTTCGGATCGCGTCTATGTGATGACTGGGAAGCCCGGGGAGATCCGTTCCGAGATCAGGATACGGACCCCCAGAGCACAGAGGCAGGGGTTCGACCTCAAGGAAGAGTTCCTGGAATATAAGAGACAAATAACAAACCTGCTTGATCAGTGATCAGGCAGGTTTTTCTGAAGACAAAATATGAGGTTATTCATCGGAACGCAGTTCAGTGTCCAGTTCTGTATACGCTTTCTGGAAGTAGGCATGGATCTGGGCATCGAAGGAAAGGAGCCTGGCGATCTGTGGGCTTGTCAGGGGGATGCCGGAGATCGCATTGGCGATCACCACGCATGCATAGCCAGGAGTACGGAAGCTACGCTTGTGCTTCAGTTCACTGGCATCGATATTTTCCAGGATCTTGTAGATGCGGGAGAGGAGGGTGTTCCGGTCGATTTCCTCCCAGTCCGTCCACACCGCATCATTCAGAGAGTCATAGAAGATGTCGGACATACAGTCAGTCTCATACCTGGCATAATCGAGTGCTTCCGCTGAATTCCTGGAATCGTTTATATATTTGCTGAGATAGATCTTATAATCGTCCATGTTGTTCCAGACGATATCCTTCGATTTCTGAATGGCAAGTTTTCTGTCTGTCATGACAATATCCTTCCTGTTCAAATATGTCTAAAGTAGAGTATAGCACAAGTGGAGGCCCTTGTAAATGTGCCGTTTGTCTGCTATAATCAACATAACTATGGGAGGGAATATGGCACAGTTATACTACAGATACAGTACTATGAACGCAGGCAAGTCCATCGAATTGATCAAGGTGGCTTATAATTACGAAGAGCGAGGGAAACGGGTAATGACCCTGGTTCCCTCTGTTGATGACCGTTACGGCGTGGGACTGGTGACCTCCAGGATCGGACTCCAAAGACAGGCGACGTTGGTGAACGAGGACACCAATATCCTGGAGATGTTCATGGAGAGGAACCGAGAAGCACCGGTAGATTGCGTCCTGATAGACGAATGCCAGTTTCTGAAGAAGCATCATGTGGAGGAACTGGTAGAGATCGTGGACAGTTTTGAGGTGCCGGTGCTGGCCTATGGGCTGAAGAACGACTTTCGGAATGAACTGTTCGAGGGATCCTACTACATGCTGGTATACGCAGACAAGATCGAGGAGATCAAGACCATCTGTTGGTGTGGGAGCAAGGCCACTATGGTCGCAAGGACCATCGGCGGGAACATCGTGAAACAAGGTGAGCAGATCGTCATCGGAGGAAATGAGATGTACGTTTCTCTATGCCGAAAACACTACAACGATGGCAGAATTGGTCCGGTGAAGGATCCGGATAGGAGGTAAGTATGATCAGGAGAGAGGATACCGTATTCGTTGCTGTAGATTTTCAGGAACGCCTGATGCCTGTTATGAGTGAGCGGGAACGCCTGGAAGACAAGGTTTGCCGCCTTGCTGCCGGCATGAAAGCCCTGGGGATCCCCCACATTGTCACGCAGCAGTACACCAGAGGCATCGGAGAGACGATCCCTTCCGTGGCAGAGGCCATCGGGGAATTTACTTACGTGGAGAAGACCAGCTTCAGCTGTATGCAGAACCAGGAGTTCGCCCGGATCCTGCAGGAGACAGGCCGTAAGACAGCAGTGGTCTGCGGCATTGAGGCACACATCTGTGTGATGCAGACGGTGCTTGAGATGCTGGAGCAGGGATACCAGGTCTACGTACCTGTGGATTGCCTTTCCTCCAGATCCGATGTCGACTACATGTGGGCGGCAGAGAGAATGGAGAGAGCCGGAGCGGTGGTGACCACCTATGAGGCGATCCTGTACGAACTGCTTGGGGATTCCAAAGCTCCGGAATTCAAGGCGATCTCTGCTATCGTGAAATAAGCGCCCCCTGGTAAGTGCCGCGGCGACGTAGTTCCGCAGTGATGCCGTTCAGGATCGATCGTTTACGATAGCTCCACTCCGGGGCGATAAGATCTCTGCGCGGTGTGTCTCCGGTAAGACGGTGGACGACCATCTCCGGAGGAAGGATCTCCAGGATATCACATACCAGCGATATATACTCCTCCATGGAGGAGAAGGGGACGTAATCCGGCATCTGTTCAGCCAGACGGGCACCGCGCACAACGTTCAGCAGGTGGAGTTTGATGCCCCATGCACCGCTGCGGGCCACATGGGAGGCGGAGGTCATCATGTCCTCGCGTGTCTCGCCGGGAAGGCCAAGGATCAGATGAGTCACGGTCCGAATGCCTCTGGCACGCAGAGCGACCATGGCGTCGTCGTATATAGAAAGAGGGTAACCGCGGTCGATTAGGATCGCGGTTTTGTCGTTTGCGGTCTGCAGGCCGAGTTCCACCCAGAGAAAGTGAGACCGGGCGATCTCCGCCAAAAGATCCAGCACATCCTCAGGCAGGCAGTCTGGTCGGGTGGCGATGGCAAGTCCCTCGATCCCGGGAGTGCACAAAGCCTTTTCGTACTTCTCCCGCAGTTCCTCTACCGGGGCATAGGTGTTGGTGTGATTCTGGAAGTAGGCCAGATGCCCTGCCGTCGGCCATTTCTCTGACAGGAGTGCCAGCTGCTCTTCTATGGTGGAGGCGAAATCTCCGCCTGCATTGCTGCCGCAGAAGAGGCATCCGCCTGTACCCAGAGTGCCGTCCCGGTTGGGGCAGGTGAACCCACCATCCAAAGAGAGTTTGACGACTTTGTGACCGAAATGATCGCGAAGATAACGCCCGATCATGTTGATGCGGAGGGTTTCGCCGGTATCTGTGAGAAGAGAGTCTTTGGTTGTCTTATTTTTGTAGTTTCTCATGTTTTTCTCGCCTTTATTTTCAACTGTTAATGTGCTATAATAATATGTCGAAATTTGTAAAAAATCAAGTCGTGAGGGAAACATGAAAGAAAAGAGAAACACCTTGCAGCCAGGCTGTGACTGCAACCGATTCAGGACCGGACAGGATATGTTTTTCGATAATCCCGGAGATACCGTCAGTAAGCCGCGGTTGCTGTTGCACAGCTGCTGCGGACCCTGTAGTTCTGCAGTCATTGAGAGACTGTATCCGGATTTTGATCTTACCGTGTTCTTCTACAATCCGTGTATCACGAATCGGGAGGAATACGAGCGTCGGAAGGCGGCCCAGATCCAGTTGATCAATGCCATGAACCTGGAAATCTGTCCGGGAGGAAATACCATCAATTTTGTGGAAGGGGACTATGAGCCGGAGGCATATCTTTCGATTGTGAAGGGGCTGGAAGGGGCGCCGGAGGGCGGCGAGCGATGCACTCTCTGCTTTGAGATGCGGCTTGCCAAGACTGCAGCCTATGCCAGCGCATCCGGTTATCCGCTCTACGCTACTACGTTGACGGTGAGCCCTCACAAGAACTATGCTCTGATCACAGAGATCGGGAAGCGTTACGCTGCGGAGTACGGTATCGAGTATCTGGACCGGGACTTCAAGAAGAAAGCCGGATTCCAGCGCAGCGTGCAGTTGTCGAAGCAATATGGCCTGTACAGACAGGACTACTGCGGATGTGATTTTTCAAAAAGAGACTGATAACACTTGCCGGTAGAACCGGTATCCAGATAGACAAAGGAGGATAACATATGTCTGAACTGATCAAACCCGAAGGGTATAAGTCATTGCTCAGTCCGATGGAGACCCAGCGCGCTATCAAGAAGATCAAGGACTATTTTCAGTCCGAACTGGCGTACGGACTGCAGCTTCGCAGAGTGTCTGCGCCGCTGTTCGTCATTCCGGAATCAGGACTGAACGACAACCTGAACGGTGTGGAGAGAAGGGTGCATTTCACGCTGAAGGACATGGATGAGCAGAACGTGGAGATCGTCCAGTCGCTGGCCAAGTGGAAACGTTATGCGCTTGGCAAGTATGGCATCACCCCAGGCCATGGAATCTACACGGATATGAATGCGATCCGCAGGGATGAGGAACTGGACAACCTGCACTCTGTTTACGTGGACCAGTGGGACTGGGAGAAGGTCATCACCAAGGAGCAACGGAACACGGAGTATCTTCATGAGGTGGTCATTACCATTTACAATGCAGTAAAGAACCTGGGCGATTATGTCAACCGGCTGTACAGAGAGATACAGACAGAGATCCCGAACGAGATATTCTTCATCACATCTCAGGAGCTGGAGGATCTTTATCCCAACAAGACTCCAAAGGAGAGAGAGGATCTGATCTGCAAGACGCATGGCGCTGTTTTCCTGGAGAAGATTGGTGACAAACTGAAGTCCGGGGAACCTCATGATGGAAGATCCCCGGATTACGATGACTGGGAACTGAACGGCGACATCCTTTTGTGGAACGATGTGCTCGACCGTGCCTTCGAGATCTCCTCCATGGGTATCCGCGTGGATGCGGACGCCATGGACAGACAACTGCGGAAGGCGGGCTGTGAGGACAGAAGACAGATGCCCTATCACCAGGCGGTGCTGAACGACGAACTTCCTTACTCTATTGGTGGGGGAATCGGACAGTCCAGGCTATGTATGTACTTCCTCAGGAAGGCGCACATCGGTGAGGTACAAGCATCCATCTGGCCGGAGAGAATGGTGGAAGAAAGCCGAAGAAACGGCATCTTCCTTCTGTAAAGGAGAACGATGTATTACTATGATCTGATCGTGGAGAATAAGAGCCGGCATACGGACGAACTTTACACTTACGGCGCGGAGGAGAAGTTGACCACAGGGTCTGTGGTCAGTGTCCATTTTGGAAAGGGCAAGACCCCCAAGCGTGGATTCGTAGTCAGAGAAAACCCGGCGCCCTCCTTCGATCTGACCAGGATCAAGCCTATCCTTGCGGTGGACGAGGGGCTGTGTCTCACAGAAGAGATGATCGATACCTGCCTCTGGATGCGTCAGCGGTATGGGATACGGTATATGGATGGGATCCAGTGCTTTGTGCCAAAGGGTAAACCGCCGAAACCGGGCAAGGAGAAACGACCCTACCGAAATGTGAAGGCGGAGAATCAGGAGATTCGGCAGCTGACCGGAGAGCAGGAACAAGCCCTTCGGCAGATCCTTCCTCCGATCAGGGAGAGACGACAGGAGAGTTTTCTGATCCACGGAGTCACCGGCAGTGGGAAGACAGAGGTCTATATGCAGGCCATCGCGGAGGTGTTGGCACAAGGTCGCAGTGCGATCATGCTGGTGCCCGAGATCGCCCTCACCAAACAGATCATAGAACGGTTTGCCGGACGGTTCGGGATGGACAATATCGCGGTCCTTCATTCCAAACTGACTCAGCGGGAGCGGTTTGACGAATGGATGCGGATCCGAAAAGGAGAGGCCAGGGTGGTGATCGGTGCCAGGATCGGTGTGTTTGCGCCAACAAAGGAACTGGGGCTGATCATCATGGATGAGGAGCACGAGTCCACCTACAAGTCCGATCAAACCCCGAAATACGAGACCGTAGATATCGCCTACAAGCGTGCCATGACTCATCGGTGCGTGCTCCTGCTGGGAAGCGCAACACCATCGGTGGTATCCTATCGTAGGGCAGAAGAGGGCATCTACCGGTTGATCGAGATGAAGGAAAGATACAATGCGGTGGCTCTCCCGTCAGTGGAAATGGTAGACATGAAGGAGGAACTTAAGTCTGGCAACCGGACCCTCTTCAGCCAAATGCTGCAGCAGGAGATTCGGGACACGCTGCGGGATGGGTCCCAGGTGATACTTTTCCTGAACAGGCGTGGGTATTCAACCTATGTGTCCTGTATGGACTGTGGGCAGCCGGCAAAGTGCCCTGAGTGTGGGATCTCTCTGGTGTATCATAAACGCAGCAATGCGCTGGTCTGCCACTACTGCGGAAAGAAATTCCCGCCGCCGGCGGTGTGTCCTTCCTGTGGCAGTGACCGCATCAGATACTTTGGTATGGGGACGGAGCAGATCGAGGAATTGACAGGATCGCTGTTCCCGGAGGCGGTAGTCCAGAGACTGGATCTGGATACTGCCACCAGCACCAGAGCAGTAGAGAAGATCCTCACCGGTGTAGCAAAGGGAGAGACGGACATCCTCATCGGTACCCAACTGGTCGCCAAGGGTCTGGACTTTCGAAACGTTGGGCTGGTGGGCGTCATGTCGGCTGATGTCAGTCTGAATATCCCGGACTACAGAGCGGCGGAAAGGACCTTCCAGCTGGTGACCCAGGTGGCCGGACGGGCAGGCAGAGGGGATGCGAGAGGACGAGTCATCGTACAGACCAGTACCCCGGATAATTTCGCACTGATTGCGGCGGCAAGCCATGATTATGATGCGTTCTACAGACAGGAGATCGCCATCCGACAGTTTATGGGATATCCTCCGGAGACGGATCTGATCGTGGCAGAGTTTACGGCGGACACAGAGGAGGAGGCCAGACAGAGCGCAGAGGTATGCCGTGGCTTTCTTATCAGGGAGAAACTGCCGGGAGCCGATACGATCTTTCAGCCCAGAGAGTCCACCTCTTTTAAGGGAAAAGACAGTGTGCGGTGGCATATCCTGATCAAGGCGCCGCGGGGCACCAGAAACAAGTATATCCATTATCTTCGTTATTTTGCAGACGATCTGCTCGTGCAGGGAAGCGGATGCAATCTGACGATAGACGTTAATCCATATAGTAGTTTGTAACGGAGGAAAGAATGGCAATCAGACACGTTGTGACGGAAGGGGATCCTATCCTCAGAAAGAAATGCAGAGAAGTCAAGGAAGTGAACGACCACATCAGAGAACTGATGGGGGATATGCTGGATACGATGCGGCACGATCTGGGTGTCGGGATCGCCGGCCCGCAGGTGGGGGTAATGCGTCGCCTGTTCGTGGCTGAGCCGGAACCAGATCGTGTATATTACATGATCAATCCGGTGATCCTGGAGTCGGAAGGGTCTGTCACAGATCAGGAGGGGTGCCTGAGTGTGCCCGGGCTGGTGGGAACTGTGGAAAGACCTGAGAAAATCAAAATGAAAGCCCTGGATCTGGAGGGGCAGGTGCAGGAGTACGAGTTCGAGGGATTCGATGCCCGCGTCATGTGCCATGAGTACGACCATCTGGAAGGGATCCTGTACACCGACAAGGCGACGGATATCCATGAGCCGATGGAGGAGATGCCAGAAGAAGGAGACGAACAGGAAGCATGAAGATCGTGTTTATGGGAACCCCGGATTTTGCCGTTCCGGTACTTGAGAAACTGGTGGAGAAGGGACATGAGCTGGGTTATGCAGTGACCCAGCCGGACCGGGCCAGAAGCAGAAACAAAGTAACGTTCTCTCCTGTGAAGGAAGCAGCTCTTCAGCTTGGCATTCAGGTCCTGCAGCCGGAGAAACTCTCGGCAGATGCGGATTGCCTGCAGGCGATCCGAGCGTATTCACCGGATGCCATCGTGGTAGTGGCATATGGACAGATCCTGAAGAAAGACCTGTTGGAACTTCCCAGGTATGGTTGTTTCAATGTCCACGGATCACTGCTCCCTCGCTGGAGGGGGGCTGCACCCATGCAGCATGCTATCCTGGCCGGTGATGAGAAGACAGGTGTCACTATCATGCGGATGGAGGAAGGGCTGGATACGGGCGATATGATCGCCAAGGCGGAGACCATCATCGGGGACAAGAATTTCGAAAGTATCCACGATGAACTGGCCGCAATGGGAGCCGACCTTATGACTGAGGCTCTTGAGAGCATCGAGAGAGGAAAGGCGGATTTTGTGCCCCAGAATGATCAGGACGCGACCTATGCCCATAAGATCAGCAAGCAGGACGGCAAAATCGACTTCGGTGCCGGAGCGGAGGCGGTCCTGAGAAAGATCCGCGCGTTTGATCCATGGCCGGGCGCCTTCTGTGAAATGGAAGGAAAGACAGTGAAGCTCTGGGATGGATTTGTGACCGGTGACTCTACAGAGGCGGTGGACGGAACCATCCTTTCCGTGGACAAAGCCTCGTTTTCTGTGGCTGCAGGCGGCAGTGTACTGGCAATCACACAACTGCAGATGCCAGGTAAGAAAAGAGTGAAGACGGCTGACTTTCTACGTGGCCATTCACTGGCGGCGGGCATGGTGCTTTCATAGTTTACACTTGTCATATGCCTGTTTCATGGTAGAATAGAAATATCGAATAGGAGGAAACTATGTTTTACGGATATGGACTTGATCCTACGATCATTATTCTGATACCGGCCCTGTTGATCAGCATGTATGCACAGGGAAAGGTACAGAGCACTTTTCGGAGATTTTCCAATGTCAGGAATCAGACAGGTCTCACCGGTGCCCAGGCGGCCAGACGTATGTTGGATGTGAACGGTCTGCAGGACGTGCAGATCAACGCGATCGCGGGCAGTCTGACTGATCATTACGATCCCAGGAATCGGACACTGAATCTGTCAGAGCCTGTTTATAACGTGCCTTCCGTGGCCGCTGTCAGTGTGGCCTGTCACGAGGCGGGACATGCGTTGCAGCATGCCAGAGGTTATGTGCCCCTTACCTTTCGGAATACCATCGTGCCGGTGGTGAATTTTGCTTCCAGGATCTCCTGGATCATGATCGTGATCGGGATCATGCTTTTGTTTGCAGGGCGCGGTGGCGGCAGCCCCATGGGAGGAATGATCCTGGATATCGGTATCATCGCGTTTATCGTGGTGATCGTGTTCCACCTGGTCACATTGCCGGTAGAATTTAATGCAAGCCGTCGGGCGCTGCAGCAGATGGAATCAATCGGGCTCGTGATGCAGGAGGATATGGTGGGATCTCGAAAGGTCCTGCGCGCTGCTGCGTTCACCTATGTGGCAGCCGCCCTTATGGCTATCGCCAACCTGCTGAGGATCCTGGCCATCGTGGGGTTTAACAGAGAATGAGCAAGACGGATGTCAACCGAAGCACGGCGTACTACGCGTTACTTCGGATCACAAGAGACCAGGCCTATGCCAACCTGGAACTGAATAACCAGATCGACCGAAACAGACCGGACGCTCCGGCTTTCGTCCGAGAACTGGTCTATACGGTGCTCCGGAACAGGAATTATCTGGATTTTCTTCTGGCTCAGATGGTGAGCCGAGGGTTTCAAAAACTGCGTCCACAGCCGCTGACTCTTTTGAGGATGGGGCTGGCACAGATTCTGTATATGGACAGTGTGCCAGACCATGCCGCTGTCAACGAAACTGTACGACTGGCACGGAAGCACTGTGTCCACCAGGCGGGGATGATCAACGGGGTGCTTCGGACCTATCTGAGGCAGGCGGATACGCTGAGAAAGCCGGACTCTATCAGGGATATGGAGGAACGGTTATCGATTTGCTACAGTGTGGATCGATCTATTGCGGCGCTGTGGATCGATCAATATGGTCCCCAGAAGGCAGAGTCGATGATGCAGGCATGTCACCGGTTACCGCCCCTTACTGTGCGTGTGAATACGACCCGTATAGAACCAGCCGAACTCTCAGAACGGCTCGCCGCACAGCATATACAGGCGGCAGCCAAGGCTTTGTCGCCGAGGCTTCTGGAGCTTTCGGGCAGAGATATCCTGGACAGCACGGAATACAGAGAAGGGCTGTTCTCGCCTCAGGGAACAGGATCTCTTATGGCGATAGATGCGTTGGGAGCATCACCGGGAGATACACTGATCGATGTATGCGCCGCACCAGGCGGAAAGAGTCTGGCTGCAGCGGAAAGCATGGGAAACAAGGGCAGGATCCTGGCTATGGATCTGTATGAGAATAAACTTCGCGAGATACAGCGTCAGTCTGGCAGGCTGGGGCTGTCCATCATAGAGACCGTTGTCCACGATGGAACGAAGGCGATCGAGGCGTTTGCCGGTACTGCCGACAAGGTGATATGCGACGTTCCCTGCAGCGGGCTGGGGGTGCTCAGAAAGAAACCGGAGATCCGTTACAGAGCAGTAGAGAATCAAGGGCGTGCCCTGGCAGAGAAACAACTGGCCATCCTGGAGGCAGCGTCGACCTACCTGAAGCCCGGAGGGACGTTGCTTTATAGCACCTGTACGGTCAATCGAGTGGAGAATCAGGAGGTTACGAAAGCGTTCCTGAAGGAGCATTCTTCTTTTAGGGTGCTCAGGGAGGAACAGCTTCTTCCCGATGAGGAACCGGAGGATGGATTCTATTATTGCACGATGAGATTAGAGTAAGAGCGGAAAGGAGAATCGCGTTTATATGGAGGTTGGATTCAAGACCGACAGAGGGAGAGTGCGAAGCAACAACGAGGATGCATGCTATGTGATGCCACGTGACAAGGTCTTTGTTGTCGCCGACGGAGTAGGTGGCAGCAAGTCTGGAGAGATCGCAAGCAGAACCTGTGTCAATGGCATTGTAGGCTATGTGCGGGACCATCCATTGTCAGAAATGAAGACGCAGCATGATATCCGCGAATACTTCAATCGCTGTATCAAGGACGTCAACTTCACTGTACTGGAGAGCTCCCAGAGATACGAGGAAAACAGGGGGATGGCGACAACGGTGGTGGTCTCCTATGTTCATAACAATATGCTTCATATTGTCAACGTCGGGGATAGCCGTTGTTACGTTTACAGACAGGGAGAACTGACACAGATCACGGAAGACCACACCTATGTGAACAGCCTGGTCAAGGCTGGTGTGATCACCAGAAAGCAGGCTCGAAAACACGAGAACAAGAACATGATCACCAGGGCGATCGGCGCAGAGTACCGGGTAGAAGCGGACCAGTTCGTCACCCCGGTGAGTAAGGGGGATATAGTACTGATGTGCACAGACGGACTCTACGATGAGCTGTCCAGTGAGGAAATCAGTGCAAAACTAGGGGAAGAGATCTCCATGAGCGACATGTGCTGTGATCTGATCGACATGGCAAATGAGCATGGAGGAAATGATAACATCACGGTTATCTGTTTGAAGGTTACGGAGGATGACGCAGATGAGTAATAAGCTATTAATGGGAAGATACGAACTGATCCAGAAAATCGGCGAAGGAGGAATGGCGGTCGTATACAAGTCCAGAGACAGACTTCTTAACCGATACGTTGCCATCAAGATCCTGCGTCCGGAATACACCAAGGACGCGCAGTTCGTGGACAGTTTCCGAAAGGAATCACAGGCTGCTGCCGGTCTGCAGCATCCGAACATCGTCAGTGTGTACGATGTCGGCAGGGAGGGGAACATTCACTTTATCGTCATGGAACTGGTGGATGGAAAACCCCTGAGCACCATCATCAAGGAACGGGCTCCCATGGATTACAAGACCTGCATCGATCTTACGAAGCAGGTGGCCTCGGCGTTGTCTCTCGCCCATAGGAACAACATCATACACAGGGATATCAAGCCGCATAACATTATGATCACCAGCGATGGCACAGCCAAACTGGGAGATTTCGGTATCGCGAAGGCGGTCAGTGATTCGACGCTGACAGAGACCAGCAAAATCATCGGTTCTGTCCACTATTTCTCACCGGAGCAAGCCCGGGGGGCCTATGTGGATGAACGTTCAGACATCTATTCTCTGGGCATCGTTCTATACGAGATGCTTACTGGAGAAGTTCCCTTCGATGGGGATAATCCCGTTCAGGTGGCTCTTATGCACATCAATGAGGAGATCACTCCGCCGTCTATGCTTGTCAGCGGAATTCCGCCAGCACTGGAGAAGGTGGTCATGAAGGCCACAGACAAGTTTCAGTCCAACCGATATAAGAGTGCGGATGAGATGCTGGAGGAACTTAAGAACGTGGAGTTCGTCACCCACATGGTCGGTGACTCGGTGTTTGCCGGAGAGGATGTAGAAGCGTTCCGCGAGGAAAACCGCAGAAGAGCCATGCAGGCGAAGCAGCGGCCGAAAGAGCCGGAGGAGGACGAGAACTATTATGAGCGTCCGGTCCGCAAACCCAAGAAGAAAAGCAAGAAAAAACGACTTCTCATCATTCTGTTGGTGCTCCTGCTCCTGATTGGTGGAACTGTGGGAGTCCTGTACGCCATGGGATTCCTGGGCAACAAGGTAGAAGTACCTGATGTGACAGGTAAGTCCTATACAGAAGCCCAGGAGCTCCTGGAAAAAGCCGGTCTTGGCATCGAAAAGGGCGAAAGTGTCAACAATGAAGAGATAGAGAAGGGTCTCATCGCTGAGCAAGATCCTACCGGCGGTACCAAGGTCAGAGAGGGAACCAAGGTCGTTGTTAACATCAGCAAGGGCCAGGCACAGAATCCGGTTCCTGATCTCGTAGGAAAGACCTATGATCAGGATACGATCGAGGCTTACCTGCAGTCCAACGGTGGCTTCACCCTTGGGGTTGTCGAGGAAGAAAAGAACGATCATTACGATGTGGGACAGATCATACGCCAGGATCCGGGATCCGGAACGGATGCGGAGGCAGGCACCAGAGTGAACATCTGGGTATGTAGCGGCAAGAAGACCGATCCAGAGGCACAGAAGGTGGAGGTTCCTTCATTGATCGGTCTGGAGCTTAGCGATGCGAAGGCCAGACTGGCAGAAGCCGGACTGAAGGCCGGTGATCTGGAATACGAGGAGAGTAAGATCTACACAGAAGGACTGGTCATGTGGCAGCAGTACGATGCCGGTACCAGGCTGAAAAAGGGAACCAGAGTCAGTATGAAGATCAGCAAGGGCGCACCGGATACCCCGGAACCGGAACCGGATGATGGTGGCTCGGATGTCGAAGTTGAGCCCGATACTGGGAACACTGACACAGGCAATCCAAGTACAGATGAGGGTGGTTCTACGACGGACGGAATGTGATAGTATGAGAGGATTGATCACAAAGGGAATCGGAGGCTTCTATTACGTACGGACAGAGCAGGGTGTTGTTCAAACCAGGGGAAGAGGGATCTTTCGGAACGAGGATATCACACCGACCGTCGGTGACGAAGTGGAGATCAGTCTGCTGGAAGGAGGTGACGGTGTGGTGGAAGAGATCCTTCCCCGAAGGAATCTCTTTGCCAGACCTCCCATCGCCAATGTGGACAGAATCGTGATCGTGTTCGCTGCGACTAGACCCAAACCAAGTTTTGACCTGATCGATCGTTTTCTGATCATGGCAGAATCGAAAGGGGTCGACCCGATCCTGTGTATGAACAAAGTCGATCTGCTCGCAACCTCGCGTTGTGAACAGATGATAGAACGCTACCGGGGAATATATCCCTGTGTCATGACCAGCGGCATTGATGGAAGAGGCCTGGAAGATCTGAAGGCGTTGATCGGTGATCAGACCGTAGCGTTTGCTGGTCCATCCGGAGCAGGGAAATCCACGCTGATCAACCTGCTGGTGCCAGAAGCCTCTATGGAAACATCGGAAATCAGTCGAAAGACCCGGCGGGGAAGACATACCACCAGACATGTGGAGATCCTTCAGATGCCGGATGGCGGCTTGGTGTTCGACACACCCGGGTTCACTTCCTTTGACATACGGGATGTAGATGAGCAGGATCTGTGGCGTTACTATCCGGAGATCGCCGCAATCAGCGGCAACTGTCGATTCGATGACTGCATGCACATCAAGGAGCCTGACTGCGCGGTCAGAAAGGCTGTGGAGGATGGACAGATCCGTCAGGAACGATATGACTCTTACGTAAAAAACTATCAGGAGATCAAGGAGAACAACAGGAGGAATTATGGGTAAGCTTTCACCATCGATTTTGTCAGCGGATTTCTCGAGACTGGGAGAGCAGTCACTGCTTGTAAGCGAAGCCGGAGCGGATTACCTTCATGTAGATGTGATGGATGGACATTTCGTTCCGAACATTTCCTATGGTGCAGTGGTCATGAAGAGCCTGGACAAGTTGGACGTGGCCCCTTATGATGTGCACCTGATGATCGAGAATCCGGATGATTACCTGGGAGACTTTGTGACCGAGAGAACGGAGTTCATCACGGTTCATCAGGAGGCTTGTACGCATCTGGACAGGACCATCGATCACATTCATTCTTATGGAGTGGGGGCAGGCGTGTCCCTGAACCCGGCAACTCCGCTTGTGACGCTGGAGCACGTGCTCAACCAGGTGGATCTGGTGCTGATCATGTCTGTAAATCCTGGGTTTGGAGGACAGTCCCTTATCCCATACACACTGGACAAAGTCCGTAAACTTAAGGAGATCAGAGACGCCAAGGGGTATGAGTTTCAGATCGAGATCGATGGCGGGGTCAAGCCGGACAATGTCCAGTCCGTCGTTGAGAGTGGCGTTGATATCGTCGTAGCCGGGTCGGGCGTATTCGGTGCACCGGACATTGCGGAACGTACACGAGAGATGAAAGGGATGATCGGCTGAGTCTTTTACATTCAAAATAGAGGCTGTTGCGTTTGCAACAGCCTCTTTCTTTTGGCGGCGTTTATCAGTCGCCCTTTGATTTCTTGTGGGAACTTCCGGAGCCTTTCTTGGATTTGGATTTGGCCTTGGGACCCCAGTAATATCCGCCGGTCGAACTATATGTTCCGTCTACGTAATATTCGCCGTAGTTGTAACTGACGTTATCCGGCATTTTCTTATATTTTCCCTTGTTGGCCTTTGGGATCTGATTCATGATATTCCCCCAGAGGGCAGCTGCATAACCGGACATGCTGGTCAGGGAGATGTTCACATCGTTTCCGATCCAAAGAGAAGCGGAGTATTTCGGCGTGAATCCGTCGAACCAGATGTCATACTGGTCACTTGTGGTACCTGTCTTACCACCGGCAGCCACGTTGCTCAGTGCTGCTGCTGTACCGGTACCGCCAGAGACAACGCCCTTCATCATATCTGCCATGATCCAGGCAACGCCCTGATCCAGGACGCGGACCTTCTTGGTCTCCTTGGTCAGGATGGTCTTTCCCTTGCTGTTAGTAACCTTGGTGTAGCAGATCGGTTCTTCCGCACGTTCTCCATTGTTGGGGAAGGTGGTGTATGCGTTTGCCATCTCCAAGGTGGTGACACCCTTGGTCATTCCACCCAGTGCCAGGGCTGCAGCGTTCATATCGTTGGCCTTGGAGGTGTCGGTGACCAGTGTGCTGATCCCGTATTTCTTCACCATATTGGCGGAGTAATCGGTGCCCACCTGCATGTAGATTTTGTAGGCGCAAGTGTTGATGGAGTTTCGGATTGCGGAACGCAGTGTGTTGTATCCGCTGAATCCGCCTCCAGAGTTGCTCGGCCACTGTTTGCTGCCGTTGGTCGTCGCCTCATCGATACAGATGGAGCCGGCGGTGATCCAGTCTCCCCATCCCTTGGTTCCCTGCTTGTCGATATGATAATCCACAAAGGTGTGCTGCTTTCCGGCAGCTGCCTCCTCTGCGCTCTGCTGAAGAGCAGCGGAGTATATAGCCAGTGGCTTGATGGAGGATCCAGGCTGCCGCGGCTCGATGGCTCTGTTATAGAGCATCTTGCCCTTGGTCTTACGGCCGCCGACCATTGCTTTGATGTGGCCGGTCTTGTTTTCGATGATCGTCATGGCTGCCTGTGGCTGCAGAACTCTCTGGTTGACAGTGAAGTGCTTGTTGTCGATGAAGTACTTGCCGTTCTTCTTCTGGCGGAACATGGCCTTTCCTTCCGGACTCTGCACGTATTCCTTGCTGATGACGATATCTCCCTTGTCGTTCTTGCTCTTCGCATTCTGTGGAATGTTGATGTATCCGCCGGAATAGGAGTAGAGCTTGCCGTCAATGAACTTGTACAGACTCGGGAATTCAATACTGTAGTCGGTTTCCCCGTTTACAGTGGTCTCGAAGATGTTCAAACGCTTCCCATGCTTGATGATCAGTCCGCCATCATCGGTAGCCTTGATCTCCTTGCGTTTGAAGGTGAATTTCTTTTTCTTGATGTAGTTGCTGTACTTGTAGAGCATGACAGCCCCATACTTGTTCAGGATGTTCCCCTTGGAATCATAGTTGATGTTCGTCTGAGAGGGGAAGTGATAGTTCTTCTTGAACTCCTTCTGGATGATCTTCTGGGCTTTCTTGTCCATGGTGGTGTGGATCCTGAGACCGCCCTTGTAGACCATGTCCCAGGCCTCATCGTAGGAGATTTCCTTCTCCTCCTGCAAGTCCTTGATGACCTCAGCGATGACGTAGTCGGTGAAGTAGGCGATGTTGGAGTCGTTCATATGATAGTTCGGATCCAGCATCTTCTTCAACGGCGTGTTCATAGCGCTGTCATACTCTTCCTGTGTGATATATCCCTGTTCCTTCATCAGTGCCAGACACGTATCGCGTCGATTCTTTCCGGCATCGTTCATAACGTACACTCCGGTATTATCCTTGTGCAGGATAGTATTCGGGTCCGGCCTGGCATCTTTGTCCATAAGTACGACCAGTGCGTAATCTGTGGGAGCCTGCGGCATGGATGCCAGTGCAGCACACTGGGGAAGGGTAAGATCTTTTGCATGCTTATTGAAGTATGCCTGAGAAGCTGACTCGACACCCCAGCTGCCGAATCCCAGGTTGATAGTGTTCAGGTATGCCTCCAGGATTTTCTTCTTGCTCAGGTTGCGCTCCAGCTTGACGGTATACCAGGCCTCAACGATCTTACGCCTCATGGAGTGCTCTTCCATCTGATCCTTCAGATATACGTTCCTCGCTAACTGCTGCGTAATGGTACTGGTACCACTTACCTGACCTCCGGATGTCAGCTTGTTCTTGATGGCGCCCATGATACGGATAAAGTTGAATCCGTGATGATCCCAGAAGGTCTTGTCTTCCAGGGCTACAAAGGCGTCGATCAGGTTCTGTGGAAGCTGGTCATAACTGATGTTGGTACGGTTCTCCTCAGAGTAGATGGTGTCGACCTTCTTGCCCTTATCGGAGTAGATCACGGTACTCTCTGTCAGCTTGTTGTAGAGTTCGCTGGTATCGATCTTGGGGGCAGTGCTGATGCACCAGGCAGCGTATGTGCCAGCGGCCAACACAGCCAGGACTCCTGCGATGATGAATGCAAGCAGGATCCGCAACCAGATGCGGCGTTTCTTCTTGGGTTTCTTGGTTTTTTTCTTCTTGGTTGAGGCCGCCTTGGCCGCCGCTGGTTTGGCAGCCGCTTTCTGCTGGGCCGGTTTGGCTGCCGCTTTTGGCTGAGCCGGTTTAGCTGCCGGTTTGGCTGCCGCTTTCTGCTGGGCCGGTTTAGCCGCTGGTTTGGCAGCCGCTTTCTGCTGAGCCGGTTTAGCTGCCGGTTTGGCTGCCGCTTTCTGCTGGGCCGGTTTAGCCGCTGGTTTGGTAGCCGCTTTTGGCTGAGCTGGTTTGGCAGCCGTTTTCTGCTGAGCCGGTTTAGCTGCCGGTTTGGCAGCGTTATTGGTAGAAGCGGTAGTCTGCTTGGAAACAGGTTTGTTATTATTCTCGTTGCTCATATGATATCCTTTTCAAAAGTCAATTCATAAACCTACATAAAATAATTCATACTATTATACCACAATCGATGGACAAAGTTAAGTAAAATCTGTATAATAAACGTACTTAATAGGGGGCCGAAGAAGGGATTCGGTCATGAGAAGAGAATTGTTTGCCTGCGTTATCAGTATGCTCAGCGGGGTCATTTTGAGCCATGTGGTACGGCTTCTGGCTCCGGCAGTAGGCCTTACAGCCTTGCTCGGCCTGCGTCTCGGGTGGAAGGTGCAGCCGCATCGTAAGCTGGCTATGTTGATCGTCGTGTCGTTTCTATGCGGCACGTTTTTATTTTATGGGGAAAGTCTGTATTTTTCCATAGGAGAGCGAATCGACAGCCAGCGTTCCCATACCCTACAACTAAAGATCGAGCAGGTGGAAAGAGTGGAGAAGGAACAATACAGACTGACCTGCCGCATCGAATCCATCGATGGCAGACAACTGGCACGCCTTTTGCCTCAGCGTGTCCTGGTCTCCTGCTTTCGCTATATACAGGACCCATGGGGACTTTGTGGACGGAGGATCCTGACCAGTGGCGCGCTGGCTCCGCCGGAAAGCTCAGGCAATCCACGCACCTTTGACTATAGTCTTTACCTGAAGAGCAAGGGGATCAGCCACGTGACCACCATGCAGGAGTACACCCTCTGCGATGGCGCTCAGAATCCTTTGGCACTTCTGAAGACGAATATACTTCGGGGAAGAGACAGGTTTCTTCTATCGCTTCCCTGCAAGGAAACGGAGCGGGCTCTTTTGTCTGGAATACTGTTTGGAGATACGCAGTCTCTGGAGGAAGAGACCTATGAACAGTTTCGAAGCAATGGCACTGCTCACGTCCTGGCTGTCAGCGGGCTGCACATCGGTATCCTGTACGCAGCCTGGAGACGTCTGTTCGGGAAGAAACAGAGCAAGGGGGCCCTGTTTCTTCTTCTGGCTTTTCTGTGCTTTTATGGCACTATTACGCTGTGGTCGGTCTCCGTCACAAGGGCCATATTGTTGATCCTGTTGATTGTGTACGCGGAGAGGACAGACCGGCGCTACGATCTTCTCACATCGCTGTCTGCAGTGGCACTTCTGGTGGTTCTGCGGAATCCCTTTGCGGTGTTTGGATCCTCGTTCCAGATGTCCTTCCTGGCGGTGTGTGCCATGGCCTTTTTCGGCCCGTTTCTTCTGCGTAAGATGCCCCTGTGGGTCCCGGATTCGGTTGCTGGGATCCTTGCGATTCAGATGGGGATGATCCCTTATACAGCCTATGTGTTCAATTATGTACCCCTGCTCGCGATCCTGTGCAATCTGCCAGTGGTGTACCTGTTATCTCTTATCGTGCCGATGGGACTTGCTGCCATGGTCTTGTGCCTCATCACGGGAACTTCAGGTGTGCTGGGAATGGTTCTGGTATCACTTGCGACGATGCTGCGGGATGTGAACGGGTGGTTTTCTATGTTGGGACGCTTTGCTGCGGATGTACAAAGTCCACCGTTCTGGTTTCTATTGGGGATTTACTGTATCATGTTTTTTGTCACCTCTGAAGAGTTCGTGATCCTGAAGGGAAGAGGGCAGAAGGAGGCGCTGCGGAGATGGGGGAGCCTTCTTCTGGCAGGGTGTGCACTGTTTTTTGCCTGTGGGGGAACCCCCATGGACAAGGCTTCCCTGATCTTTGTGGACGTAGGGCAGGGAGACTGTCTGCACATCCGTGCCGGGCACTCGGTGGATCTTCTCATCGACGGCGGCGGAAAGGAAGATTATAATGTGGGAAAGAAGATTCTGAAACCGTATCTTCTGAAAAACGGGGCAGGGGATGTGGATCTGGCCATGGCGACCCATCTACATACGGATCATTACAAGGGGTTACAGGAGCTTTGTGCCTGCTTCAGGGTGAAGCGCCTGCTGATCTCCGGAGAGGCAGGCGATGTGATCCGGGTGTCGGAAAGGTGCCGCATCGAGTTGCTCTGGCCTGAGGAGCGGAATTCAGACACGGAGGATGAGAATGTGAACAGCCTTATCTTTCGGGTGGAGATCGACGGGGTCTCCGTGTTGGTCACTGGGGATCTGACAGAGGAGGGAGAGCAGGCCATGCTGGATCGATATCGGGGCACGGACAAGTTGGACTGCGACATTCTGAACCCTTTTTTCGAGTTATGATACGAAATATCGAGAACGTATCGTGGTCGTAGTGAAACTATCTATGTCAAAGTAAATGAAGTGCTCAGTACGCTGTAAGGTTAATCTACTGATAGAAAACCCTCTGAGAGGACCCTATTGCCATTCTCAGAGGGTTTTAAGTACGTTATTGATGTTTGCCTCGTTTGTGCTCTTGAAGAGCTTTAAACAAGTCTTATTTTAGAAAGCAAAATTATCGATTCTTTGGACTTTATGAACCTGATCGGAGTCTATTTTATGCTTGCCACTTTATCGTTTATTGTTGCGTGTGTTTCAGCAAAAGCATATAATGGGGTTATAAACTTTGTTCAACCGCAGAAGATATGGAATCAGCTACAATTCGAATTGTTGAGAAAGAAGAGTACTTGGAAGAAAGAGGGTGAGAAGCAGCTGATTGGGATTTTTTGAAGAACATGTATTCTGGCCGCAAGAAGATGATGAACAGGGAGAAAGGATCGAACTGATCCAAAGGCCTAAGGAAAGAGGTATCATGATGATACTATCCAAGAAACAAATGACTGAAGAGGACATCAAACTTCGATATATCACTCCAGCCATTACTGCCAAGTGGCCGTTAAATCAGATCACGATGGAGACGAAGATCCGTTGATTAAAGCCTCATTTTAGAATATAATGTTATATGGCTTTTTATGCCAAAAATTAAGAAAGGAATCGCCACAATGGATAGCTATTTACGGATTGACGACGACGGAAAAATTATTGATTTCATCACGGGCACTGCATTAGAAAACCGCCCAGAAGAAAGAGTACGTCAGAAATTTATAAAAATCTTAATGGAGGAATACGGCTACAATAAAAATCAAATGGCACGGGAAGTCGGGATATTTTACGGCTGTAGTGAAATGTCAGACAGTGACGGCAACCCCGTTCGTGCTGATATTGTCGTATATGAAAATGCAATTGCTTGTCGTGGTAGGGATCAGGGGAAAATACTTTTTATTGTTGAATGCAAAGCGCCTAATCACACAGAAGGCTATAAGCAATTAGTATCATATATTTATAACACAAGCGCGTCAGGCGGCGTTTGGTATAATGGTGACGGCAGCGAGTTTGAAGTGGCTTATTTTCGTCGGTTGCACGAACCAGATAATAAACTTATCGAATGGCCGGGCTTACCGCGAAAAAATGAACAATGGGATATTTTCGGGCGCCGCAAAAAGTCTGAATTAAAACCTATTAAAGATGTGAAAGCGCTTTTCCATTTATGCCACAATAAATTACATGCGCGCGGGTCTGAAGAAGATGATTTAACTATGGAAATGGTTAGAATCATTTTAGCAAAAGCCCGTGATGAAGAACGCGAAGGCGAAACACCGCAATTCTATTGTACACCGGAAGAATACAATTCCGAAACAGGAAGAACAATAACAGACAGAATCAACAGTCTTTTTGATGAGGTTAAAATCGACAATAACGAAATATTCACTTCGGAAGAACGTATAATGATAGGCGAACGCGCCTTAAAAGACGTTGTAACAGTCCTTCAAGATTTTCAGTTATTACAAGATTCAACCGATAGCGTTGAATGGGATTTAATGGGCGCAGCGTATGAAGAATACACCGCAACATATTTGAAACGGCAAGCCGGACAGTTCTTCACAAATAGGCTTGTTATAAATTTCATGGTTCAAATGCTTGCACCCACGCCGGACGATATTATATTAGATCCCGCCGGGGGCAGCGGTGGATTTTTGACGGGTTCCTTGCGTTATGTCCGTGAAAGAATACTTTCAAGCACAGCAACCGATATTGTAAAAAGGCGCCGTCTTGACAGTTTCAAAAATAGAATGTTCATGGTAGAAACAAGCAAGAGACTTGTAAAAGTTGCGCGCACTGCTATGATACTAAACGGCGACGGCTATACAGGAATGACACAGGGCGACAGTTTAGGCGCCTATTCAAACTTTGCCGAACGAATTGTTTCTATGTGCAAGCGTGGCACCCCCTCTATTATTCTAACTAATCCGCCTTTTGCGGGTGTTGGTGAAGGAAAGATTTCTGACAAGCGCACGCTCGAACGTTTCGATGTTGGCAAAAAATGGGCATACATAGATGGTGATTATCAAAAAACTGACGAATTATGCAGCGATGGCGTACCGCCTGAAATGCTGTTCGTTGAACGTTGTATTGATTGGCTAAAGCCCGGCGGAAAATTAGGAATTGTTCTTCCTAAAGGTTTTTTAGATACAAATACATATCAACCAGCCCGCGCCTATATGTTGAAAAATTGCCGTCTATTGGCTGTTTTGAATATGCATAAGAACACTTTTCAACCCTATACAGGGGTTAGAACGTGTCTTGTCTTTGTTCAAAAATTTTCAGAAAACGACAGCTATGATACAATAAGCGACTATCCTGTATTCATGGCAATTTCAAATAAAATTGGTCAGGATTCAGAAGGTGTTCCGATTTATCAATACGATGATAGTGGCGAAAAGACGGAAAAAATAGATCAGGATTTAGATTTGATACTGTCAAAATATCAATCTTTCACTGAAAGCGATCTTTCTAATTCTGAATACTGTTTCTCTATCATGCGCAGCGACATTGAAAATGATTACAGATTCAACCCGCAGGCATTCATGCCCAGCTTAAATGAAACGCTGCGTGCGGTTGCAAACATAGATAATATTGACGGTTGGAGCGTTACCACAATAGGACAACTGGTTCCTGATATTCAGATTTTCAAAGGTCCACGGTTGCGCACGGATAATATAAACGTTTCGGGGCCGAACGACGGAGCGCAAGTCGAACCGTACTTCACACCCTCTGCTATCCTGCAAGAAAAGGCCGACAGTGTTAAATACCTTGATTTATCGCGTGCAACAAAAAAGCAATTGCATGATTTTGCAATCGTCAGGTTAAAACGAGGTGATATTGTGATCACTCGTTCCGGTTCAATCGGCCGGGCGTCAATGATTACACAGCAATTTGACAAAGTTATTGCAAGCGATGATTTAATTAGGGTCAGGATTAACGACGAGTATTTGCGGCATTATGTTTATTGTTATTTACAGTGCAAGGAAGCAGTAGATCAAATGATGCGCAACGAATACGGTTCTATTCAGCAGCATTTAGAACCCGCGCATGTCAGCAACCTTTTGATTCCTGTTCCGGACGATATGGCGTTGCTTCAGCCTATAATTGACGCGTCAAAAGCGGCATTTACAAGCAAAGAAGAATCATATAATTCCCTTCAACAGGGAATCGGTGCTGTTCGTTCATTGATGGATACCGTCAAATAAATAGGACAGGCACCACAAAGCACCCGCCCTTCTGTGACAGGGTGTAAATTTGCTGCAAATAAATTTGGTCTACACATAGAGCATGATCTATTTGGTAGCTTGAGTTGTTTCACCCCCGTTTGAATATTAAGCTTTGGTAACTGCAATCATGGAGAAAACGGAAATACTCACGGAGCAGAAAGAGGAAGAATTTATTAAAGAGAGGGTTATATAAATGTCTAAATTGGGAATAGAACAAAAAACAGTAAAGCAATTATTGGGGGATAATAAGGCTGATTTCCTGATCCCGGATTATCAGAGACCTTATGCCTGGGAAGAAAAAGAGTGTAGAACTCTTTGGGACGATATTTTTGCATTTGCATTTCCAGAAAATGATTGTGATAAATTCGACCGTCATAACGATGAGTATTTCCTTGGTCCTATCGTAACATTTATAAACGAGGACAATAAACAAGAGGTAATCGATGGCCAGCAAAGGCTGACTACACTTATGTTATTGCTGCGTGCTTTCTATGAACGGTACAGCAATATGAAGGATCAACTGTCGGAAACGACACGTAAGAATATCGAGCAGTGCATCTGGAAGACCGATGAATTCGACAACCCTGATAAGAATGAGCTGAAGATCGACTCTGAAGTCGCGACAGACAAGGACAAGCAGGAGTTCCTGGACATCCTTAAAACAGGTGTTGCAGGTGATCAACAAAAGAGCAAGTACGCTGACAACTATAGATTCTTCCAGGAGAAGATCAATAAGTTCCTGGAAGAGTATCCCAGCTATTTCGCACACCTTCCGATCCGCATCTTGAATAACTGTATTCTTCTTCCGATCGAAGCAGAATCTCAGGATACGGCGCTCAGAATCTTCTCGACACTGAATGATAGAGGCAAGCCGCTTTCCGACTCAGATATTTTTAAGGCCCAGTTCTATAAGTTCTATAGCGGCATGGGAAGAAAAGATGAGTTTATCGAACGGTGGAAAAAGCTCGAGGAGGATTGTGAGAAGATCTATCATCCTATTGTGGGAACGCCGATGGATGAAGCGTTCACAAAATATATGTACTACGAGCGTGCAAAGCAGGGTAATAAATCATCGACAACAGAGGCTCTGCGTAAATTCTATGAGAGAAATTCATATGCACTGCTAAAATGCGAAGAGACATTCGAGAATATTATCGATCTTACGGCCTTCTGGACAGATGTTGAAAATCAGAATGTGGATCGGTTCTCAGATCGGATCCTGCGGAGGCTTTTCGTATTGAACTACGCACCAAACGGAATGTGGACATATTTCCTGTCGGTATATTATCTTACAAATCGTGACGCCGAAGGAAACCTCGATGAAGATAAGTTCTATGATTTCTTGAATAAGATGACGGCATTCATCTGGGCGTATGCAGTAACGAACCCTGGCGTGAATGCACTGCGTACTCCAGTTTATGCGGAGATGGTTAATATCGTGAATGGTGATCCGGTTGAGTTTAAGGGCTTCAAATTCGATATGCAGCCAGTCACGAATGCCTTTAACAATTATGTGTTCAGCAATAATCGTGCGATCACAAAGTCGATGATTACATGGTGGGCATTTAATGATCCAGATCAAGAACTGCTGTCACTTGAGACCAAGTATGAAATCGAACATATTTTTGCAAAGAAGCGGCAAGAGAATGAAAACTCCCTGGCGAATCCAAGAAATCTGGAAGCCCTGGGTAATAAGGCGTTGCTTGAGAAAAAGATCAATATTCGAGCATCCGATTACAAATTCCAGGATAAAGTAAAATATTATACGGGTTTTGAGAATTCTAGAAAGCAATGGAAGGACGGTACAAAGATCAAAGAGCTGCAGGATATGGCGAAGAACTGTAGTGATTTCGATGAGACCGACATTGTGCAGAGAACAACAAAAATCATCTTTGATTTTACTGCCTTTATGAAAGATAATGGGTTGATCGTTGAATAAAGAGAGGTTTTGGAGAGATCATAGGATGTCGCCAAATATGTTGTTATTCTGAAGAGTGTAATAGGATTACTAATTTTAACGAAAGGGCTTTTGGTATGAAAGAATATGATATGACTCTTGAGTTTCCAGTAACAATTGGCCTCAGCAATGGGAATGGAGGGGACGTCTCGGTGAAGATTGATATCTCCGAGGAAGAGTTTGATCTACTCGTTGATACTTATAACGTAGATGATGATATAAATGACAACGAGGATCTTGATGACCTTTGTAAAAGAATAGTTACGGCAGCAATCGATAATTATGAGTGGGAATACGGAAGTAATGAAGAAGATGCGGAAAACGCACATTATTTCATTTCATTTCCGAAAGAAGTAATAGAAGAAGTAGATTCGCTCGATGAGGCCGAAGATGAACGATGTCTCAAAGACATAGATGATATAACAGAAGATGAGCTAATAGATGTTGACGCCTTGGTTCATGCCTTTGAAGTGTATTTAATAGAAAATAGAGGATACTCAAAGGGTGAGGCAGAAATTGCTGCATCAGATATGCGAGATCCATATAATGCCCCATACATTTATCAGGAGTATGAAGGGGATCTTCATTTTGATGCTGTTAAATATCAGGTCAGATATTGCAAAACTAATTTCATGATGTGTGGTTTATTCGAGCTCGCAGATTTGGAACCCTTTGAGTTCTATATGTTGATTGATACAACTTCTATGCCTGATGAAACAGTTGGCTCGTATACGCGTGCTCCAAAGAAATACTATCTTTAAAGCGGGTGATTCACCATGAAGATATATGTCAGCGTTACAGATTATGATTGGTTTGCTTTGTTGAAAGATCAGAGCTGTAATGAAGTCGATTTCTAGCCCCGAGGCGTTGGTAAAAGCAACAGAGCGATCAGTGATAATGAACTGTTTTTCTTCAAGCTTTCAGCGCCTCGTAACTATGTCGTTGGAAGAGTGAAGCCTGTGGGAGATCTTGCAGGCTATTATTTATTGGAATCAACTGATTATTCTACACTGCATCTAACGTATTGAAAATGAGGGTTGGTGGAAAACCATCCGGGGTACCACGACGATAGATTGACGATACCGGAGAGCTGCTTCACCTTTTTCTATGCGCTAAAGGTTGACTGTGTTACGCAGATATGATATAATTACGCCAGATAGCGTAAAACGCCGCTGTCGGTCGAAAGGAGAATAATTCAATGAAAGAGCAAAACATGACCTTTGGTCAGTTTATCCGGAAGAAAAGGCTGGATTCGCCTAACGATTTAACGCTACGGGAGGTATCAGAGAAGCTTGGTATCTCTTTGACCATGTATAGCGACATCGAGAAGGACAGACGTACGCCATCGGATAACTTCGATTATGAAGCATTGGCTGACGAATTAGGTCTAGATGCAGCAGAAAAAGCTCTGATGTACGATTTGGCGGCAAGAAGGAAGAGGACGGTGCCTTCTGATATTGAGGACATCATGATGTATTCGGAGTCCGGTAATCTTGCTCGTATGGCTCTTCGTATGACTAACGAGGGTACAGCCAACGAGGATGATTGGAAGACCTTTATACGAGAATTAGAACGAAAGCGAGGTAAAGGTAGTGATTAGATTTAACTGTAAACGTCGGCACAAGGATGGGACACCGATCGTTAGGGATCTTGATGTGATTGTTTTTGCGGAGACAATCCTGGCAGATTATAGACCTGAGCTTCTCGAGTATCCTGGTAGGATCGATGGACTTCACTTTATCGAAAAGTATCTGAAAGCCAACCTCGATTTTCAGGACATCTTCTACGAGGAAGATGAGAGCCCGATTGCGGGGGCTACCGTATTTAATGATGAAGGTGTTCGTGTCTTTGACCGGGAGGGTCAGTGTGTCAAGGAGATAGCCGTAGAGGCTGACACTGTGATCATTGACAACTCCACCTTGAAAGCAGGGAGAGAAGGGTTTGCACTCTTCACAGAGTTGCACGAGGCTGGTCACTTCCTGATGCATCCGGAGGTGTACAAGAGGGACCCGTACCAGTTGTCTTTTTTCGATTATGGGCATGGTTTTGCCGCAAGAAGCGTGGTCATGTGCAAAAGATCATCCATGACACACCAGGGACGGTTAACAACCCAGGAGGACTTCAGGGAACATCAAGCTAATGTGTTCGCAGCAGCGCTGGAGATGCCGCGGAATGCATTCCGCAAGGAAACAATTCGCCTTATCAAGGAATACGACATCGGAAGGAATCTCAATACGGTCATGGTCATGCCTGATGACTTCGACTTTGATTTCGAACTTGGATGTGGGGATATCATAAGGAGAGTGTCTGATGCTTTCGGAGCATCACGTAGTGCAACGGAGATACAGATGAAAAGACTGGGATTACTTATGACGGAGGATCAGTACGTAAACAGACACAATATACTGATTGATAGAGCCTTCTAATACTTTATAATACGGTAGCCTGCTGCTATAACAGGTGGCAGGCTGTTTTTTTTATCGGCGATTACGCAAAATGGCGTAAAAGCAGAAAAAGGAGGAGCGTTCATGAGGGGTAAATATAACAAGCATCTCGTTTGCCCGTGGTGCGGTAAGGGCGAGACACTGGTTGACGGAACGGCGAAGCTTACAATATCGGTTCAATGCTCAAAATGCAGGAAGGTGTATATCGGAGATCTATACACACTAAAAACGGAAAGAAGCACGGCCCAGAAGAGATTGGGTCGAAGGAAATAAGTCTTACTGACTGACCGCCGGGGCAATAGCCACCATTATGGCCGGAGTAGGGTTGTGTTTGCGCAATCTATACTCCGGCCTTTTGTGTTCTGAACATCGAGATGGCGTCTTTGTAGAGAGGCGCGATCTGGGTGCTCAAGCACTCGAAGTAACAATCTAAATCTCATTTAGTCCGAGTGGCCATCAGGACGATGGGACGCATAAGGAAACTTAGACCGCTGCAGAAAGGCAGCGATAGAAGTGGAGATGCTCTCACCGTTTATTTCCTGTGCCATTTTTCGGATGTCAGGCCTGTGATCATCTTCCTCGCGGGTTTTTCTTGTGTCCCACCGTCCTTGGTCCCGGACGGAAAGGACACGCTATGAAGATTCAATTACGTTATGACACCACATTCCAGACCATCGTACTAGACGCAGAGGAGGCAAGAGGGCTTTGGCTGTCGATCGGCCCTGAGACAGACGAAGAGATGACTGAGGAAGAGTTTGAGAAACGTGTACAAGCGGCAGTTGATGAGGAGTTCAACAAACCGGAGTACAACAACTGGCACAAGTTTAATCGTCATAGGGGCTACAGCAAGGACACGCCAGGTAGGGACGATACTGATGAGGAAATGGATTTCTCGGAGCCTCTAATGGACGAGGTACGGGATCGATGCATCTTCCTGAAGGACGAGATCGATCGTGAGAGAAACATGGCGTATGAAGCGGACTGCCAATGGATCAGGGAAACTCTGGCGAAGAAACCTGACTGGGCGGACATGTTCATCGCTATCCGTCTGGATGACGAAAGCATCAAGAGCTATGCTGCCAGGACTGGAATGAGCGAGAACTCTGTCAGCCAGAAGCTCAAACGTGCTGCAAGAAAACTGAAAGAAAACTGGGATAAACGTCAGATTTGATCTGTTGATCTGATCAACGAAGAGAGCGAAAGGCCCCTCGAGGCGTCCAACCTATTATGTGTAGGACTGCCCGAGGGGCTTCAGGCCGCTCGGATCCTAAAGTGGCATATTATCACGTTCTCTAAGTTTCAGCGATTCTCTGTATTGTTCAGCATCTGCAACCTTATTGAATTCGACCAGCTTGTTATGATTTTCCTTTACGACTTTCTCGATTTCATCAAGACTAACTTTAAAGAATTCCTTCCTGTTATTCATCATGTTCACTTTTCGGTCCGCAAATGCCCTATGAAGTGCTGTTTCTAAGGCCGGAGCATCATCAGAAAAAATCATCGCATGGACATCGAACCTGAATGGAACGGATGCATCTCCGAGTTCATCTACTCGGTCTTGGGGATCAAGTCTACGAGTCATTCCGATTTTGTAAATCCCCTCGCCGAATGATCCGATATTAGAAATGACATATACATAGCCGGCTTTTTTGTTAGCCTCTCTGTAATCGATATCTTTTAAGTTGGTGTCGATCTTATCGAGAGTTTCATCAATTTCCTGGAGCTTCTGAAGAATCGCAGGCTTTTCTTGATCACTCGCTGTTTCTAGTTGTTTGAGCAATTGCTCTTTTGCATTTGTGTAGTGCTTCTGCTCCTTCTTAATACTCTTTCTTTTCTCCTCGATTTCTTTCTGTAATCTAGCAAGCTCACGTTCTTCTTCTCGGGCGGCTCTCATGGCCTCCTTTTCCTCTTGTTTAATCGTGTTGTACTCATGAACAAGGAACAGCTCATCAATTTTTAAATTTAGATATTCATCTGTTACAGATATCTGATTTCTGGCATTCAATTTATCAAGCGCATCCGCACACTTATGGATACGATCAAGAATTCGATCGATGTTGTTAAACTTTGCCTTTGATATCAGTACATCACATTCGTTATTAAATGCACGTAAGTACATTTTCATATTATCATTGTTCATTGCCGTTCCTTTGGATCTACTTCCATCCAGAGTCCAGGAATTAGAATAATTCAGTGCGCGCTTATTTTTTATCAGTGCTTTTTGGTGTGCCCGATTCTCTTTAATCCGTTCTTTGTATTCATCGGAGTTCATGCACTTATACTTAGGTTCATACAGGCCAAAATCCATCATTTCGATCTCCAAATCTAAATCAGAAATAATAGATCTCTTTGTTTTTATTTCTTCTCCCAAAACATCAATAGTATGGCGTGTGTCCTCAAGTTCTTTATTAACGCCAGCAAGAATCGCCCTTTGCTGTACAATCTCTGTCTTTATTCCAAAAAGGTCTTTTCCTCCAAGACTCTCAAGCTGCTGAGATAGCTTTGCATTTTCTGCCTCTAATTGTCCGATTCTTTCAAGTTCCTTTTTATTAAAGAGTCCCATATCCTCATAGCTCCTTTAGTTATGAATATCAACTATAAGGACATTATAACACAAATATTATTCTCGGACACAACGACATAAGAAAAAGAGCCGGGAAAGCAAAAAAACGTGGATAAGCGTCAGATTTAACCCTCTGCCAAGGCTACCTCACAAAGGGGTAGTCTTAACTATTTTCAGAGGAGGTGGAAGATATGGCAAATAACAAAAGAACATACCGCCCGCTTGTGTACATCTGCAGTCCGCTGTCTGGTGATGTGGAGGGCAACATGGAGAAGGTGCGCCGGTACTGCAGGTTCGCACTGGAGCAGGGAATGATCCCGCTGGCACCGCAGCTTATGTATCCGCAGTTCATGGATGATCGGGATCTGGAGGAACGAAATCTTGCCATCTACATGGATATGGTACTCATGGGCAAATGCCGAGAGCTCTGGGTCTTTGGGGAAGTTATCTCGGAGGGTATGCGTATAGAGATCACAAGAGCGAAGAAGCGCAGGCAGCCGATCAGGTACTTCAATGAGCAGTGTCAGGAGGTGATGGTTTGAGGGAACTAAGGATTGCCTACGGAAAGAAGAGTAACGCGAAAGTCTGGAAGAACGCTACTATCACCTGGGATGCGCTGTGTGAGAAGCTGAGGACAACGATTAAAACGAATGAAACGGCAGAAGAGTACCGAAGCATGAGACGGGCGGAGAAGGATGCGGTCAAGGATAAAGGTGGGTTTGTAGGGGGCTACCTCAGGGACGGTCGCAGGCTTTCGCAGAACGTGGAGTGCAGGTCGTTTCTCACGCTGGATGCAGATGAGGCAGAGCCCTGCTTCCTAGAGCATTTTGCGGAGCATTGCAAGCACGCGGCGGCGATCTACACCACTCATGGGAGCACGCCGCAAGATCCTCGAGTCCGGATCATCGTCCCGTTCGAAAAGGACATCTCTCCGGACTGTTATGTCGCGGTGGCAAGATACTATGCTGCAGAGTGGGGGATCGACCAGTTTGATGATTGTTCCTTTCGCGTCAATCAGCTGATGTTCTGGCCGACCACGCCTGCTGATGTGGAGTATGTCTGTAAAGTCATTCCCGGGCCGTTCCTGAACGCGATGGAGTACCTGGAGCAGCACCCGAACTGGAGGGACTGCTCCATGCTCCCGGCATCAAGTAGGGAGCAGGCGGTGCGCGTGTCGGACGGCAGGAAGCAGGAGGATCCTCTTTCAAAGGATGGGACGGTCGGTGCTTTCTGCCGGACGTACACGATCCAGGAGACTATCAGAAAGTTCCTGGGAAGTGTCTATGCAGAGTCTACGGTAGAAGGCCGCTACGACTATATTCCTGGTGAGGGGAGCGCGGGAGTGGTCGTCTATGATGACAAATATTGCTACTCCCACCATGCTACCGATCCTGCTGGGGGAAGACTTCTGAATGCCTTTGATCTTGTTAGGGTGCACAGATTCGGGGAAGAGGATGAAAAGACTTCTTTCCTGAAGATGTGCGGTCTTGCGGAAAGCGATGAGCTGGTCTGCGAAACGATCCAGCAGGAAAAGCTCGCAGAGGCGCAGAAGGAGTTCGAGTCTTTCACTGAATCCGGGGAAGAGCCGATACCGTTTGGGAAATACAGCATTGAGGCATTTCCGGTAGATGCGCTACCACTGGACATCGCAGATTACATCTGTGCTGTAGCGGAAAGCACCCAGACTCCTGTAGACATGGCGGGAACTGCCGTCCTGTCCCTCATATCGGTGTGTATTCAGGGGAAATACGTCGTTCAGGGGAAGCCTGACTGGATCGAGCCGCTTAACACGTTCACGAACATCATAGCAAGTCCGTCAGAGAGAAAATCTGCTGTGCTGCATGCGATCGTCTCCCCAGCAGATGACTATGAGGTTCAATTTAACCAGCGCCATGCCGGAGAAGTGGAGAGCAGCAAAATGCAAAAGCGTATCCTGGAACGTCGGCAAAAGTCCGTAGAAGACATGGTGGCAAAGGGAAAAGCACAGCCGGATGAGATAAGGAAGATCGCTGATGAAATCGCGGCCTATAAGGTCAGGAAGCCTCTTCGGCTCTATGTGGACGATATTACGACAGAAAAACTGGTATCCGTCATGGCATCCAATGATGGACGTGCAGCGCTCATATCAAGCGAGGGCGGCATCTTTGACACGCTTGCCGGTATCTATACACGGAATGTCAATATCGACGTCATGCTGAAAGGTTACTCCGGAGACACCATAAGGATGGACCGTATCGGCCGGGAAAGTGAAAGCATCATGCATCCTGCGCTCACCATCCTGCTGATGACGCAGCCGAAGGTGGTCTCGGATGTCCTGAGCAACAAGACATTTCGGGGGCGGGGATTGACAGCGCGTTTCCTCTATTGCCTGCCGACTTCTACGGTCGGCGAGCGGAAGTTCCAGAGTAGGTCGGTATCTGAGCAGATTTACCGCAGATATGAGAGCAAGATCATCAATATGCTGGAGGAAGAGTACCCTGCGGAACCTGAGGTCATCGCTCTATCTACGAGCGCATCGACACTTTTGACAGCCTTTGCGGAGGAGCTCGAGCCGAAGCTGAAAAAGGATTATACCGAGATATCTGATTGGGCCGGAAAGCTTGTGGGAAACACGCTCCGGATCGCAGGACTGCTATGCAGAGCTAGTGTTTACCGGTCGGAGGATTTCCTGCGGGACCATGAGTATCTGGTCGTGGATGAAAAGACGATGTCGAATGCGATCAGGCTCGGGCGATACTTCCTGAGCCATGCCCTGGCCGTATACGATGTGGTTCCTGAGTCGGCCATGTATAAGCAGGCAGACCTCATCCTGCAGAAAATAAGGGAAAAAGGGATGAAGGAGTTCGATCGCAGGAAAGCAATGAGAGCATGTCGCACCTTCAAGACTGCGGCAGAGATCCAACCCATCCTGGATTTCCTCGACGATTATGGTTACATCATTCGGCAGCCGGAAAAGACATATACGGCAGGCAGACCACCACTCCCGAAATATGTTACCCACCCGTCCGTTTTGTCCGAATAGTACAGGTGATATGGTATAAATTCGGGACTGCACAACCGTTGGGAACAGTGGATTTCAGGGTTTTGTCACATTGTCACACATCCCTATATATAAACAAAATAAAGTATATATTTATTTATATTAATTTGTATATATAACTTTATATATCTATAGGGTAGTGACAATAGGACAATACTCTTGAACGCCCATGGGACAAGGCTTTTCGTGTCTGAGAGAGTTGTGTTTTGCATTGGACTGGCAAGACAAAAGGAGGAGAACACAGATGAGCGCTTTACGCGAAAGAGATATTGAGAAGAAACTGGTGCGAGAGGTCAGGGCTGCCGACGGTCTTGCTCTCAAGTTCATCAGCCCCGGATGTAGCGGAGTGCCGGACAGGATCGTGCTGCTGCCTGGAGGAAGGATGTGCTTTGCAGAGCTCAAGGCACCAGGGAGGAAGATGCGGCCTCTGCAGATGCGGAGAAAGGAAATGCTGGAGGCACTTGGATTTCAGGTCTTCTGTATCGACAGCATGGAAGGCATAACGGACATGATGAAGGAGGTGATGCCGAGTGAAGTTCAAACCACATGATTATCAGAAGTATGCGACCGAGTTTATTAAGACCCATCCGCAGTCAGCGATTCTCCTGGATATGGGTCTTGGCAAGACCAGCATCACGTTGACAGCGCTTTCGGATCTTCTCTTTGACAGCTTCGAAATCAGGAAGGTGCTTGTCATCGCGCCGGTCCGCGTGGCGAAGTTCTCCTGGCCGGATGAGATCGTGAAATGGGATCATCTGCAGCACTTGACCTATGCTGTTGCTGTGGGGACGCCGGCACAGAGACTATCTGCCCTCAGAGCCTGCGCGGACATCACCATCGTCAACCGGGAAAACGTCTGCTGGCTGGTGGAGGACAGCGGGGTAGCGTTCGACTATGACTGCATTGTGATTGATGAGCTGAGCAGTTTTAAGAATCACCAGGCTAAACGCTTCAAGGCCCTGCTGAAGGTACGCCCAAAGGTGAAACGTGTCATCGCGTTAACCGGCACACCTGCGTCAAACGGTCTGATGGATCTTTGGGCAGAGTTCAGGCTGATCGATCTTGGGGAGAGGCTTGGAAGATATATCACCAGATACCGGGAAGCGTACTTCAGGCCGGACAAGACCAATGGCATGATCGTGTATTCCTACAAGCCTCTTCCAGGAGCTGAGGAAGCCATCTACAAGCGTATCAGTGACATCACGATCAGCATGCGCGCAGAAGATCATATTTCCATGCCTGAGCGTATTTTGACCACATGCCTGGTCAACTTATCGGAGGAGGAGGAAAAACGCTATAAGAGGCTGAAAAACGATCTTTTGCTGACTCTTCCGGAAGGGGAGATCACAGCGGCAAGTGCTGCGGCCCTCACATCTAAGCTCTCTCAGCTGGCAAACGGAGCGATCTACACAGACGACGGCAGCGTGCTCCCGGTGCACGACAGGAAATTGGATGCACTGGAGGACATCATTGAGGCGGCAGGCGGAAAGCCTATCCTGGTATGCTACTGGTTTAGGCATGACCGCATAAGGATCGAGAAACGTCTTGCCAAGATCCACGTGAAGTATGCGGGACTTGAGCAGGATGCCGGGATGCGAGAATGGAATGCGGGAAAGCTACCGGTCGGCCTGATACATCCTGCATCTGCCGGACACGGGCTGAACCTGCAAAGCGGCGGGAGCACGATCGTGTGGTTTGGGAGCACGTGGTCGCTGGAACTCTACCAGCAAACCAACGCACGTCTCTGGCGACAAGGTCAGAGGGCGAGAACCGTGGTGATCATGCACATCGTGGCAAAGGGGACCGTCGACGAGAGGATCCTGAAGGTGCTTGAGAAAAAAGACGATACGCAGTCGGCGCTGATCGAAGCAGTGAAGGCAGAGATTGGGGATGTTAGGGAGGTGATACAATGACAGCAAAAGAATATTTGAACCAGGCGTTCATAGCAGACGTTGCCATCAACAGCAAGCTGGAACATCTTGAAAGACTCAACGCGCTGGCGGAAAAGGCAACGACAACATTCAGCTTAGTCCCTTTCACTGGAACCCCTGACCCGCATCGAAGGGAAGACATCATAGCAAAGATCGTGGATCTGGAAAATCGGATCAATGCGGAGATGTCGCAGCTACTTGATCTAAAGGCGGAGATCATGACTGTTGTTTCTGAGGTTGAAAATCCAGAGCAGAGGATAGTCTTGGAGAAGAGATACCTGGAATTTAAGAAGTGGGAGGTGATTGCTTCTGAGATGCACCGGAGCCTTCGCTCTGTTTACCGGCTTCATGGGGAAGCGCTAAAAAAAGTTCGAATTTTTTAAAGTTGGCAGTCTCTGGCACTACCATGCATGCTGTTTCTGTGATATAGTTATACTAAGAAAAATACCCCGGAGGACTAACAATCCTTCCGGGGTTTTGTCATGAATGGAGAGAACGATGGATTACGATAACGTGAATCGTCCGGCGCATTATACGGACGGCTCGATTGAGGTCATAGACTTCATTGAGGATAAGAAACTGGGGTACCACCTCGGCAATGCTGTGAAATACATCAGCCGGGCTGGAAAGAAAGATCCAGAAAAGACGGCAGAGGACCTCCGGAAAGCTGTGTGGTATCTGAATCGTTACATCGAGAAGCTGGAGGATAGCTAATGCCATACAAACCAAAGCATCCGTGTGCGTACCCAGGCTGCCCAGAGCTTGTGGAAGCAGGCCAAAGGTTCTGCCGGGAGCACGCGAAGGAAGAAGCAAAGACCTACGAGAAGTACGGACGAGACAAATCTGTACGCCGTAGGTACGGGAGAGCGTGGACACGTATCCGCGCACGGTACGTGAAGGAGCATCCCTTCTGTGAGGAGTGCTTCAAACGAGGCGTGCTTGTTCCGGTTGAAGAAGTCCACCACATTATTCCGCTGGCAGAAGGTGGGTCACATGATCCGGACAATCTGATATCCCTGTGCAAGTCGTGTCACTCCCGCATCCATGCGAAGCGGGGTGACCGATGGGGAAATAAAAAAGGGACCACAGATTAAATGCAGTCCCCTTGTGGCGTTAGCTTAATTCAGCAAAGTCCATCGCCTCTTCGAGGGAAAGGTCAAAGCGAGCACCAGCGACAGCGATGTTGTAGTAAGGATCTACAATCATGAAACCAAGCTGGTTATCGAGTGACCAGTTCTTTGCACGGGACTTACGCAGCTGATAGCCCTGCCTGTACAGGTGTCTTCTAAGACGTTGTTCGATTGACTTGTTATTCATACGTGACGCTCCTTTCAGTAACGAAGTAATAGCTTCCTTACCGAGCCTCACCAAACCATGCCATACCAAGCCATGCAAAGCCTTACCCTGTACAGACATTATAGTCCGAAGATTGAAAACTGACAATTATTTTTGACGGGAGGGGCGGTAGAAATCTCTGGAGGCAGGGCCTTCCGGGAACGGTGCCGGCCCTCCGTGTGTGCAAAAGGCGAAATCAAAAGGGTATTTAAGGGAGGCGGCGAAAAAGATGCCAACAAAATCGAATAATACGGGCGGCCGGGGAGGTAAAAGACCCGGTGCTGGCCGTAAAAAGAAGGCCGCCAGTGAGAAGGCGGCAAACGGAAACCCGGGAGGAAGGCCGATTCAGGTCCTAGATATCCCGGATATGGAAGGCGTGGAGATGCCAAAGCCACATGATTTTCTATCTGCAGATCAGAGGGATGGAAATCCGCTGCAGGCAAAGGAAATCTATGAAGACACATGGGAGTGGCTGAAGAAGCTCGGGTGCGCCGGAATGATCTCACCGCAGATGATTGAACGATATGCCATGTGCTCTGCCCGGTGGATTCAGTGTGAGGAGATTACCAATAAGCTGGGGTTCCTCAGTAAGCATCCGACCACACAGAAACCGATTCCATCGCCATTTGTGAACATCGGGATCAACTATATGAATCAGGCGAACCGGCTCTGGAACGAGATCTTTCAGATCGTCAAGGAAAACTGCAGCACGGACTTTACCGGTCCGAACCCGCAGGACGATCTGATGGAGCGCTTGCTGCGCTCAAGGGAGTAACAAAGAGAATCGTCTGAATTAGTAGGTCCCTTTGTAAATGCAGATTTGGATGATCCTTACTTAGCAAGAAATGTAATACGAACATACACTTCATGTGGATTATGTGATATAATCAATTTGTAATGTATTGGATTGAAGAAAGAGAGGCAAACTATGAAGAAGAGGAATCCGTTACTTGTTGGACTTCTTATTATTGCAGTTTTTTGTTTATGTGGCTGCGCAAAGAAGTGTGAGAACTGCGGCAAAGAAATAGAAAAAGATAAGGAAATAGAAATCGAAGGAAACTACTATGGGGCAGAGTGCGTCGAGTATTGCGCTGAGTGTAAAAGTCCTGCAGTGAAGGGTAGTGGTGCGTTCCTCACATACAAAGGTGCTCGATACTGCAAAGACTGTTTTGCTAAAAAGGCATACCCGGTCGTATTAGAAGATAATAAACACCTGAGTGTGTCAATAACTGGATATAATGATGAAGATGGAATGATTACGGTAGTGATCAAAAATAAGAGTAAAGATGAAATATCGTCGTATCAGCAGGGAGAGTCTGCTGTCATGGATGGTGGCACAAAATGCATTGCTGAAACAGATGGTACACACAGCTTTGCCTATTTAACGGTACCTGCAAAAGAAGAATTGACAGCATTTTGTTCATTCAGGAAAAGCGCAGAAGAATTTGATAAGATAATAAAATTATCAGAGGGGCATACCTTTGAGTTCGGTATGACGGCATACAACAGTGATACCAGTGCGAAAAAATATTGGGATACGACCTATAAGGTCAAACTGACACCAGATATGTTCGGATACGTAGCAAAATAAAACAGAATTGTACATCTTACAAAGCGCCTTTGGTTAAGCCAGAGGCGTTTTTATATGCAACAAAGAGAGGTGGCTATGAATACAACAAAGAAGATGGAGCTTGTCGATATCGGCAAGCTTGTTCCATATGTGAATAATGCTAGAACGCACTCGCCGGAGCAGATAATGAAACTCAGAGCCTCTCTCCGGGAGTTTGGATTCATCAATCCCGTCATCATTGACAATGGATACAATGTGCTGGCAGGCCACGGGAGGATCGCTGCTGCTAAGGAAGAGGGGATCAAGAAAGTTCCTTGCGTCTTTGCAGAACATCTGACCGAGGCACAGAGAAAGGCCTATATCCTAGCTGACAACCGTATGGCGATGGATGCCGGATGGGACGAGGAACTTCTCCGGGCAGAGATAGAGGCACTGGAGGAAATGGACTATGATCCGATGCTCACCGGGTTCGATGAAAAGGAACTGGCTGATCTGTTTGGTGCCGGAGATGATGATGATGTCGAGGATGATGATTTTGATCTTAATGCTGCCTTGGAAAAGGCAACTTTTGTAGAGCGCGGCGATATCTGGACGGTCGGGCGCCACCGCCTCATGTGCGGTGATGCTACGAGCAGTGAGGACGTTGATGCTCTGATGGACGGGAAGACAGCAAATCTGATCCTCACAGACCCCCCTTATGGCGTATCGTTTAAAAGCAGCTCTGGGCTCACTATTCAAAACGATAGCATCAAGGGGAGTGAGTTTTACCAATTCCTTCTCGGAGCATTTGAAAATATGCGGGAGCATCTTGAAAAAGGTGGGAGCATGTATTGTTTCCACGCTGATACAGAAGGACTTACTTTCCGGCAGGCGTTTATCGATGCTGGTTTTCATTTGGCCGGGGTTTGCATCTGGGTGAAGAATTCCCTGGTGCTGGGCCGGTCCGACTACCAGTGGCAGCACGAGCCGGTGCTGTACGGGTTCCTGAAAGATGGAAAGCATAGGTGGTATTCCGACAGGAAGCAGACAACAATTTGGAATTTCGACAAGCCGAAGAGAAATGCGGATCATCCAACCAGCAAGCCACTGGATTTGTTAGCGTATCCGATCAAGAATTCCACGCAGGAGAATGCGATCGTGATGGATACCTTTGGCGGCAGTGGATCCACCATGATGGCGTGCGAGGCCATGAACCGCATCTGTCATATGATGGAGCTGGACGAGAAGTACGCATCGGTCATCCTTCGCCGGTATGTCGAGGATACAGGTGATTCAGAAAATGTCTGGTGCGAGAGAAACGGCCAGAGAGTCATGTTTGTTGATGTGGTGAAAAAGGTACGCGAAACAGATTAAAAAGGACTTGCTATTCCTCCAATTGTACGGCTATATATGTACGAACGCCATATGTACAGAGGACGATTGGAGGGAAAATGAGAGCAGAAGACATGTTTAAGAAGTACAAGGAAATGTGTAAACAGTTGTCAATGACGGCCTATGAAATATCACATTTCACGGGAATTAGCCAGGAGGATGTAATCGACGTACTTAATTTTGCCCATAATGACGACGGGATAAAAAGTAAAAATTCAATATCGCGTAGAACGGAGACAATCGCGCTCATATCTGAAGAAGTCGTGGGAAAAGAAAATAAGAGATGGCTTAATTTCTTACTTGACCGATACAAAAAGCTGGATGACGAGATCTGCTTTTTCGAATACTGTATCCGGCAAATGGGGGAAAAGAAAGCAGATATCCTCTTTGAAATGCTTGATGGTGAACTGACATGGAACCAAATCGCTGATCAGTATGATGTCTCCAGATCTCTTCTCGGTGTATATAGAAAACAGGCTATCAAAGAAATCAACCGATGCTACGAAATGCGGGAAGAGCAGAAAGCATTGTATTGGGCTGAAATAGATAAGTCAGAAAGTGAAAATTAGTACTTGCTATTTATGGCGTTTAGAGTGATGTATATAACACACCGAAACGAAAGGAGAAACGATCATGAAAGCAAGATGCACATTACCAAACAGAAAAGACCTGGTGACAGCCCTGGAAAAGCACCTGGGTGTAAAGGAAGAATACAAGGGAGCACCAACCTTCGACTACGTGATAGGCCCTTACCGGATCAACAGGGAAGGGATCTTAGAAGCGGAAGATGAGGAAGTGGACGAGGGCCTTCTTAGAGAGCTCATCGCAAAGGGGGCTATCGAGGATGTGTTTACAGATCCAGAGAGCATTGAAATCAGTATTCCGATTGCAAACCATAATGGGAAAAGCCTGATGAACATTGTCTTCCGGATCCATTCCAAAGATGAGCTTCTTTCCAAGATCTGCGGGAGAAAGGGAGCCTTCAAAATCTCGCAGACTTTTATCGCTGAACTCGATGCCCTGCGGCCAAAGTGGACAGATGAGTTCATGGAGATCCTGGAAAGCTGCGGCGGCAACGAGATCAATTCAGGAATTGTCTTTACCAAAGAGAAGGTGATCTTCACGGGATTCCAAGCCACGGACAAGCCCGGCGTTGTTGATGCATATATGAGACTCGTCGAGCTGATCAGCAGGGAAGCGGTAGCAAAGAAAAGGATCCGGCCAGAGAGGATCGGGCTCCCGGAAAACGAGAAATACGCATTCAGAAACTGGCTGGTGACAGCGGGGATGAATGGAGAAGAGTATAAGGCGGCAAGGGCCATCTTACTTCGAAATCTTTCTGGAAATACTGCTTTTCGAACCAAGAAGCAGGCAGATGCCCAGAAAACGAAATGGGAAAAGATCAGACGCGAAAGGAGGGAGCAGGAATGTTCGGAGTTTCACGTACTGTAGTCGAAAAGTTGAAAGAAGATTACCCGGCCGGGACAAGGATTGCACTTGAGAGGATGGAAGATCCACAAGCTCCTCCGGTAGGAACAGAAGGTACCGTGACTGGTGTTGACGACATCGGGAGCATCATGGTGAACTGGGATAACGGGAGCACGCTGAATGTGATCTATGGAGAGGACATGGTTCGGAAAATCTGCCCAATCTGTGGTAAGTCACTGACGGAGCATCCGGCACTTTCCAGACGGGATAACAAGACATTGATCTGTCCTAACTGCGGGACCAGGGAGGCGCTTGCAGACTATGGGATTGACATCCATGACCAGGAAGAAATCCTTGCTGCGATTAACCGGTTGTCAGACAAATAGTATCGAATAAAGAACAATCTATCTGCGAAATATGACTTGCTATTATGTGCTTTTAGAGCGAATATACACACAAGCCAAAGAACACATACCCAAGGAGGAGAGCAAAATGATGAACACATATTTCGCAGAGATGGAGAGAATCGGAAAAGAGTACGAAGAGGAAAAGGCAAAGTGGGAACAGGAAAAGAAAGACATCCTCAAGGAAAAGGGCTGGGACAGCGAAGAGTACAAAGCCTGGAAGGAAAGCAACAAGGAGATCGAATTCCCCTTCACAGGAGGTCAGATGAAGGCCTACAGAGCCTGCAGACACAGCGAGGAACAAGGCCTCGAAAACGTGATCATGGACGACTTCCTTTGGGACAAAGAGGTTACGGATTTCGCAGACACCCTCAGAGCAGCGGGGATCGAGAGATTCATTTACACCAACCAGTCCACAGCGGTGATGGAGAACATCCACGGGCTGATCGCAAACGGCTGCAAGATGGAAGGCCCGGTCACCTTCGAGAAAGACAGCTGGATGGGGAAGGAAACCATCCTGGGCCTGGCCTTCACAACCAGATAAGAAAACAGCAGGACAAGGGCTGAAGGGCTCTTGTTCTCGTATAGCATGACTGAGATCGGACGAACTGTAAGGGGTGGCCATGACAACAAAAAAGAATGAACTGGTCACCAGCATCAGCTACGACCAGTCTGAAATAATCAAAAATATATTAAGGCTCCACGTGCCTGGGAAGAAGATCGATTGTGATCCAACCTACAGCAAGGGAGCTTTTTATAATGGCACCAAAATTGAAATTTGATATTGCTCCTCAGACAGAGGGTGTGATCTGGGCAGATGCCCGGCATCTTCCGCTGAAAAACTGTAGCATTTCCTGCATGATGCTTGATCCGCCTTTTCTTGCGACAAAGGGTAAAAGTCTGAGTGATGGACAAGGAAACAAGATCAACCGAAGGTTTGGGGTGTTCCCAGATGAGAAGAGTTTGCATCGGTTTTACTCTGCCATAATCCTGGAGGCATACAGGGTGCTGAAAGAAAATGGTGTTCTGATTTTCAAGTGCCAGGATAAGGTCAGCAGCGGCAAACAATATATGTCGCATGTGTTCGTAATGGACAGGGCAGTAGAAACGGGGTTCTATCCAAAAGACTTGTTTGTACTTTTGGCAAGGAACCGGATCATTGCAGATTGGCAAGCAGCAAACCAGAAGCATGCACGAAAATACCACTGCTATTTCTGGGTGTTCCAGAAAACTGACAGGCGTGTTGAATATGTCTGATGACGAGAAAATTGTATTGAATAAAAGTCGAGAAGTGTGAATAATAATACTTGATATATCCTCCGAAAAGAGCGAATATGTGTACAACAAAAGCAAAGCGCACATTCAAAACCGAGGAGGACAAGACCATGACAAACGCATACCCGATGAGAAACAAGCTGAACCTGATCGAAAGCAACACCGCAATCACCAGAGAAGAGTTCGAGCAGAACTTCAGCAAGACCACAGAGAAGATCACCTTCACCTTCAACGGGTGGGACGGCAAGAGCTACGACGGCGAGAGCAGGACGGCAAGAGTGATCAGAACAAACATCACAGGCTACGAGAACGTGAGATTCATCAAGGTCGGAAAGGCGCTTTGCTACATCGACGAAGACAGCAGCATCGTAGAGAAAGCCACAGGCGAGAGCCACCCGGAAGCAGAGTGGCTGGTAGATGTCCAGAGGGCATAGGAGGATAAATGGTGGCAAGCAGTGTTTGAATTAATCGATTGAATGAGTTGCGGTCTGTAGGAACATTCCTGTAGGTTTTACTATGATAATCGAATATTGGGATCGCTGGATAATATTGACAGGGGGGGGGAAGTGATATATTAAAAAAAAAGTGTCCAGGGAGGAGATCCTTTAATGAAGAATATAATAAAAAATGTTTTAATCTGTGTCTGTCTGATATTTGTATTGACAGCTTGTGGAAATAATGCAGAACAAAACACAGAAGCAGATATACCTGGAACCTGGTCTGGAATGGAAATCGGGTATTATAGTAACACTGGTAATGAATATGTCGCGTACGAAAAACTTGTTCTAGATGAAGACGGGACTTGGTATTGTATCTCGGAGCTTGATGACGGTAGAACGCTTGGCTCTGAATATGGTAGGTGGTCAGTAGATGGCAACACGATAGCTTTTGAAACATATGAGCCTAACTATCCCAATATTGGACCACCTGAAGAGATGGAGATTGATTATAAAAACATGAAAATTAAGAATGGGGACGATTCATATCGTAAAGGAGAAAGAAAGAGTAATGAGTGATTCGATTGGAACAAAAGAATTCGCTGAAATCTGGGGATGTAAACAGGCAACTGTAGCAAAATGGTGTCGCGAGGATAAAATAGAAGGTGCAAACCAAGATGCAAAAGGAAGTCCGTGGCATATCCCAAAAGACGCAAAGCCTCCAAAGGGGTACGTTGATAGAAGGAAATAGCACAATCTGAAAAGAGACAGGGGAACTGGTTGTTATTTCTATTGTGGGAAATGACAAGGCAAGAATGAAGGCTTCAGGGCCTTTTTTCTTTGCCCGGATTGTCTCTGATAAAAGACAATAAATGTGCTCGAAATGACTTGATATTTCCTCCGATTAGAGCGAATATACACATACCAAAAGACAAGGAGGAAAAAGCGATGAGAATCACCATGAAGACCCTGAAGGAACTCGACAGAAAGATCGAAGAAGAGAAGAAGGACATCAAGAGAAAGACCTTCTTGATCGCCACCAGAAACAGATACAGCAAGCAGCTTGGGGTAAAATCACCTTACGAAAACTGGTTTGCAAGATAATAAGGAGGGACAAGACGATGAAGATGAATGACAGAGCAAGGGAACTTAGGCTGCCAAACCCGGCCACACCGGAAGACCTTGAGATGAGATTCAGCGGGATGGACGGCAAGGTACTGACCTACGGAGACAAGATCCTCCTTACAGGATACTTCTACCAAGGAGGGGGAAAAGCAAGCCACTTCGGAGCGGTCTACGAATTCCTTACGGAAGACACAAGCTGCGAAGGCATGATTGGGATCAGGGAGATCAGCGAAGGATACTTTGAGGATGACGGCCACGCGATCGCCTGGGCGATTGGACAGGCCTCATAACAAAATGAACAACGAAAACAGCATGGGCCTTGACAGGCTCCTTTTTAAATATAGGCATTGAGGGCGGAGATAGATGGTGAGAAAATTAGAAAACTACACACCGACTGGGTTCATGGCAGAAACCTCATACTATGACAAATATTCTGCTGACTTTGCAGTGGCATTCATCGAACAGCTCCGCCATACGAAGGGCGAGTGGTATGACAAACCATTCGAACTCATCGATTGGCAGGAGAAGATCATCCGTGATGTGTTCGGAACGCTTAAGGAGGACGGCTATCGCCAGTTTACGACAGCGTATGTTGAGATTCCAAAGAAGATGGGAAAGAGTGAGCTCGCAGCGGCGGTGGCACTGTATCTTACGTGTGCGGATGGTGAGCAGCGGGCAGAGGTATATTCCTGCGCCGCCGATGTGAACCAGGCGAAGATCGTATTCGACGTTGCAGTCGATATGGTGATGCTGTGTAAGTCCCTACGGAACCGGGTGACGATTCAGAAGTCCACCAGGACGATCATATATAACCCGACCAACAGCAAGTACAAGGTACTGTCTGCGGATGTGGCCAACAAGCACGGCTTCAACACAAGCGGGGTCATATTTGACGAGCTGCATACCCAGCCCAACAGGAAGTTGTATGACGTCATGACCAAGGGCAGCGGCGACAGCAGAAGACAGCCGCTGTTCTTCCTGATCACGACTGCCGGGACCGATACCAACAGCATATGCTATGAGGTGCATCAAAAGGCAAAGGATATTCTGGAGGGACGGAAGCATGACCCGACTTTCTATCCTGTCATTTACGGCGCAGAGAAGGATGAGGACTGGTCGGACCCGGAGGTCTGGAAAAAGGCGAATCCTTCCCTAGGTATCACAGTCGGGATAGATAAGGTGAAGGCGGCCTATGAATCGGCCAGGGAGGATCCCGGCGAGGAGAACGCTTTCCGGCAACTGCGGCTGAACCAGTGGGTCTCATCTGCGGTTCGCTGGATGCCGTCTGAGGCATGGAAGAAATGCTCATTCCCTGTTCGGGAAGAGGAACTCTATGGCCGTGTGTGCTACGGAGGGCTTGACCTGTCGTCCACAACGGATATCACTGCCTTCGTGCTCGTGTTCCCGCCGCTTGATGAGGAGGACAGATACATGGTGCTCCCGTATTTCTGGATCCCGGAGGATTCCCTTGACTTACGTGTCCGGCGTGATCATGTGCCATATGACAAGTGGCAGAAACAGGGTCTGCTGATGACCACCGAAGGCAACGTCATACACTATGGATTCATTGAGAAGTTTATCGAGCGCCTTGGTGAAAAGTTCAATATCCGTGAAATAGCCTTTGACCGATGGGGAGCTGTGCAGATGGTGCAGAACCTGGAGGGAATGGGGTTCACGGTTGTTCCCTTTGGCCAGGGCTTTGCTTCCATGTCACCGCCGACAAAGGAATTGATGAAACTAACCTTGGAAAAGAGGCTCGCGCATGGTGGCAATCCTGCTCTTGCATGGATGGTCGATAACATATACATCAGAACAGATCCCGCCGGGAACATCAAGGCTGATAAGTCTAAGTCCACCGAGAAAATCGATGGGGCGATTGCCATGATTATGGGCCTTGACCGTGCGATTCGGTGTGGAAATGACACCTCAGAATCCGTCTACGACAGCCGGGGTCTATTCGTTATTTGATTTGTATGTGAGAGCAAAAATAGTGGCACATATCCTTCTGATGCTGTATACTGGTGATAGAACATAATTCCAAAGAAATACGGTGATTAGGAGGGAACATGAAAAAGATATTTCTGCTATTTGCTATTTTAACTCTGACCCTTTCAGCTGGTGTATTTCTTTCTGGCTGCGGACCATCTGAAGAAGAGCAAGCAGCGATCGATGCATTTAATGCGGAAGTGACGAGGATCCAAGACCAAATCGATCAAAGAGATAAGGCTGTCGAAGAGGCTCAGACACTACTGAAGGACGAACGACCGCCACTGTACGAAGACGATCAGATACCACTTGAAGATGCAGTGAAAGAGGCCAAAGCAATCTCTTTTGAAGCACCTGATGTTCCAAAAGAACTTGAGGAAATCAATTCCGCGACAGAAGAACTCAAGGGAATCGATTACGAAGAACCGATTAAAAAAGTCGAGGATGCTACCGTTGCACTGGATATCAGTAAAAGAAAATGTGAACTAGTGACGGCTCCCGACGAGAAGTACGTTATCAAATGTCTGGAGAAAGTCAAAGATATCAAAAAGGTGGCTGCAGTCACGGAGGACAATGACCCAAATGGGATGCTCGGAAAGCAAGGCGGCTATACCGCGCAGATCTACTTCTCAAGTCCTATGGTAAAAGATCCGTATGATTTGTATACTGGAAAGCCGATAAAAGACGGGACAGACGGAGGCGGAAGCATCGAAGTCTATTCGACAAATGATGAGGCCAAAACGAGAGAAGAGTATCTTGCAGGGTTTGACAGTACTGGAGGGCTGTCATCGGGATCACATATAGTAGTTGGTACCTGCCTTGTCAGAACGTCTTCCGAATTAAAGGCATCCCAGCAGAAGAAGCTTCAGAATGAGATCATTGACGCACTGACTGAACTTGAGGGGTAGTTGAGGATACACGTCTTCACAGAACAATCGTTATTATCAAAAGCACTTCCTTGGAGGTGCTTTTTTTTCAAAGATAAAAAAGGCCACTTACATAAAAACTGCAATTTCTAAGGTAAAAATGACAAAATACGACATTTCGCCAACTTTGAACTTGCCATGCTACTGCCGTCACGGTATACTTTCCGCACAAAATATTGATTAGGTAGAAGGTATATTTTGAAAGGAGAGTACGGTCATGTTGACACAGGAACGAATCGAAGAAGCATTGCATCTTGCGATGCTCAAGTATGCAAAGGAGAATAACGGTGCAGATGGGTGGAGACGAGAAGATCTCGAGGATGAGATAGCAAGTGCGGGTGGAGAAGAAATCGATCTTCTTCATGCCATGCAACTAGGCATGGAGCTCTGCGAGCCTAATGGTATAAGACCCTTTCGGCTAACCCCTAACGCAGAAGGAAGAGATGCACTATCGTATGTAGAGGATGTCGAAAAAAGCTTATCTGTCATTGCGACAAATGCGGATGCTATTGAGGCGATTGCGTTAGAAACAGCAGCCGATGTTCCGGAATCGAAGGCCCGATTTTTATTTGCGATCCATGCGCTTGCTAAAGAGCTCATGGAATATGAGATGTGGGCCGAAGAGGACCTGGTAGAAATCAGGCGGCAACTAAAGAACAAACAATCATAGAGAAAGTGGAGCATCTCTTCGGAGGTGCTTTTCTAATGGGAGGATTTATGGGTATCATATCTGAGTTTTTCAAATCTAGGGATAAGCCGCAGAACAGGACAAATGGCAGTGCATATAGCTTCCTGTTCGGGTCAAGCACATCTGGAAAGCGCGTGAATGAGCAGACAGCCATGCAGATGACCGCCGTCCACGCTTGCGTAAGAGTGATTTCAGAGGCAATGGCAAGTCTGCCGCTTCACCTATATCAATATAACGATTCAGGGGGAAAGGAAAAGGCGGTAGGTCACCCGCTATATTTCCTGCTTCACGACGAGCCTAACCCGGAGATGACGAGTTTTGTGTTCCGGGAGACGATGCTTACGTGCCTCCTTCTGTGGGGGAACTCCTACTCCCAGGTGATACGTAACGGGAAGGGAGATGTGGTTGCATTGTACCCGCTGATGCCAAATCGGATGAATGTGGACAGGGACGAGAAGGGCAAACTCTACTACGAATATATGATGAACGACACCGATGCGCCGACCATGAAAAGGACGACGGTCAAACTTGATCCAGAGGATGTTCTTCACATACCCGCTATGTCCTATGACGGCCTCGTTGGGTATTCGCCCATCGCGATGGCAAGAAATGCGATCGGCTTAGCGATAGCAACAGAAGAGTACGGCAGCAGGTTCTTCCAGAACGGAGCATCCCCAAGTGGGGTGCTGGAGCATCCGGGTGTACTGAAAGATCCGGGCAGAATCCGTGAGAGCTGGACACAGACTTTTGGAGGAAGCGACAACGCCGGAAAGGTGGCCGTTTTGGAGGAAGGTATGAAATATTCTCCAATTTCTATCCCGCCTGATCAAGCGCAGTTTCTTGAGACCAGGAAGTTTCAGATCGAGGAGATCGCACGTATCTTCCGTGTCCCGCAGCACATGATCGGGAGCATGGAGCATTCCACGTTCTCCAACATAGAGCAGCAGAGTCTTGAGTTTGTGAAGTACACTCTGGATCCTTGGGTAGCAAGGCTGGAAAGCAGTATGAACCGAAGGCTTCTTAGACCAGAGGAGAAGGGGGAGTACTTCATCAAGTTTAATTTGGACGGGCTACTTCGAGGCGATTACGCGAGCAGGATGCAGGGGTATGCAACGGCAAGGCAAAACGGCTGGATGTCCGCAAACGATATACGTGAATTAGAGAATTTAGATCGCATCTCTGAAGAAGAGGGTGGCGATCTATATCTTATTAACGGGAGCATGACCAAGCTGAAAGACGCTGGCATATTTTCGGGAAAGGAGGAGAAGAAGGATGAAGAAGTTCTGGAACTGGAAGACGATACGAAATGAGGAAGAAGGGCCTGTTGAGCGCGTACTTGAATTCTACGGAACCATCGCAGAGGAGTCGTGGTTTGACGACGATATTACCCCGGCGATGTTCAAGAACGAGCTTTTCTCTGGGGAAGGCCCGGTCACCATATGGATCAGTTCACCTGGCGGAGACTGCTTTGCAGCAAGCCAGATCTACGCCATGCTGATGGACTATAAAGGGCCGATCACGGTGAAGATCGATGGCATCGCGGCTTCGGCAGCATCGGTGATTGCAATGGCAGGGACAGATGTACTGATGGCACCTACCGCTATGATGATGATCCATAACCCGGCGACTATTGCGATGGGGGATCATAAGGACATGGAAAAGGCCATCGACATGCTCGGAGAGGTCAAGGATGCGATCATCAACGCCTACGAGATCAAGACCAGCCAGCCAAGGAAGACACTGTCCAAAATGATGGACGAGGAGACCTGGATGAACGCGAGGAAAGCGGTCGAGCTTGGGTTTGCGGATGGGCTGATTGAGGACAGTAAGACCTCCCCGGCAGAGGATGCGTACGCCTTTTCCGCCCATGCAGCAGAAACCGTGCTCATGAACAAACTGGCTGAGAAAACAAAACCAATCGAAGATGTTAAAACCGGACGCTCTGTGGATGACCTCAGGGCGTCTCTATATAAGAAGCTGCTTTAAGAAAAGGAGGATTACTACAATGACTATTGTTGAGATGAGAGAAAAAAGAGCGAAGCTGTGGAACACTATGGAGGGCTTCCTCGATACCCACAGAAACGACATGGGCGTGCTGTCCGCAGAGGACGATGCGACCTACGCCCGCATGGAAGATGATCTTGATGCCATGACCAACGAGATCAAGCGCATGGAGAGAAGGGAAGCGCGCGAGGCAGAGATGAATAAGCCGGTCAATGATCCTATCCGGATGAAGCCGGAGCAGGCAGGAGGTAGCCCTAAGAAGACCGGCAGAGCCTCGGATGAGTACAAGGAGGATTTCGACAGCCACCTGCATGGCAGGCCCCTTGTTCATAACGTCCTTTCCACTACGCCGGACGCCGATGGCGGGTACCTGGTCCCGGAGGACTTCGAGAGACAGATCCTGATGGAACTGGAGGAAGAGAACGTCATGAGAAAGCTCTGCAAGGTGATCACCACACAGCACGAGAGAAAGATCCCGGTGGCGGTCGGGCACTCTGTGGCGCAGTGGACACTTGAGAACGCTCCCTACCAGGAGAGCAATCCTACCTTCGGTCAGAAGCAGATCGATGCCTACAAACTGACCGACCTTGCCAGGGTATCCAATGAGCTTCTTCAGGATGCGGTGTTCGACATCCAGGAGTATCTCATGAAGGAGTTCGCAAGAGCCTTCGGTATCGCTGAGGAGGAAGCCTTCTGCGTGGGTACGGGTGTGAACCAGCCGACCGGTCTTTTCACCGCAAACGGCGCAGATGTGGGTATCACTGCAAGTGGCTCTACTGGTATTACCGCAGATGAAATGATCTCCCTGGTGTACTCCCTGAAAAGCCCGTACAGAAGAAATGCAAAGTTCCTGATGCATGACCAGACCATTTCTCTGCTGAGAAAGCTGAAGGATGGTAACGGTGCCTACTTGTGGCAGCCCTCTGTCCAGGCTGGAGAGCCGGATCGTCTTCTGGGATACGAGCTCTACACTTCTCCGTATGTGCCGACCGTAGAAGCAGGAGCTCTTGCTATCGCCTTTGGTGATTTCAAGAACTACTGGATCGGGGACAGACAGGGAAGAACGGTCCAGCGCCTGAACGAGCTCTATGCGACCAACGGCCAGATCGGTTACATCTCCGCAGAGCGTGTAGATGGAAAGATGATCATGCCGGAGGGCGTGAAGCTCCTGAAGATGAAATAGGAGGTTAGAGATGAGTGAATATAACGCGAAGAACTATACCGAGCAGGGCGGCGAGGTGACTCATATCGGCGGTGTGCTTGAGTTTGAGGAGGGAGCTAAGGTATCTGGCTTCCCCGGTGCTGAAAACCAGCCTGCCAGCACTGCCGGACAAGTGGCTGCCCTGAAAAACGACTTCAATGATCTGCTCGTTAAACTGAAGAATGCTGGGGTAATGAAACCAGATTCCTGGAATCTCGCTGTAAGATTGGCGCCTTCTCTTACCGATCAGGTGGCCGCTGCCAATAACGGAAAGGCCGCCGTATCCATTGCAGATGACGTGATCATTGTCACAGTGGACGTGGATTCCCTGGAGGAATCGGAGAGCTCTGCACCAGGCCAGGGGACCCATAAGTGGATCGGTCTTGGCATTGGGACCGGGCTTTCCTCGGTGGCACTGGCTAAGTTCAAAGGATCTTCACTGAGCGAAGAAGATGCAGCTGAGGCTGCCAGCGTTGGCCTTGACCAGCCTGGCGAGTTTGTGCTTTACATCCGGGCGGAGGAAGTGGCAGAGCAGCCCTACATCTTCACCCTGAATGCAGATGGCTATGCAGAGAAGGAAATCACAATCAAGGTGGAGGCCCCAGCAGAGTAGAAGCAAGTTAGGAGGCACTGATGATTACACTTGAGGAAATGAAGCAGTATCTTCGTATCGACTTTGGCGATGATGATGCACTGATCAGTGGTCTCATCGCCGGAGCCGAAAGGCTGTGCATGGATGTAGCGAGGGTTGAAACGGAAGAAGAACTGTTTGCGATGCCAAATGGTAAGGTTGCCGTTCTCTATGCAGCTAGCTATATGTATGAGCACCGGGAGGATGCAGACTATCATCAGATGGCACTCATGCTTCGGTCGCTTCTTTTTGCAAAGCACGAGGGAGGTTTCTGATGGAGATCGCATTACTGAACGAGCGTGTCACGTTCCAGATCTATGAGGTCGTGACGGACCGGATCGGAAACCACACAAATACCTGGGTAGACTATTACACCTGCTATGCGACCATATCCGGTGAGAATGGATCGGAAAGTCACGAGGCAGGGCAGACCGTCGAGCATCCTGATATGTATGTGACGATCCGCTGGTGCACAGCGGCTGCAAGGATCACTGAAAGCGGCTTCCGGATCCTATTTCATGGAGAGACCTACGATATCATAGGAATCGACCATTTCTCGTACAAGAAGAAGGCGCTAAAGTTCCGGTGCAAGAAGGTGAAACGGTAATGGGTAAGAAGGTATCAATTGATGGGCTTGCAGATGCTGTGATGGAGGAATTGACTGAGTATGCGGATCTTGTGGATTCCGACATGCGAAAGGCTGTCACCAAAGCGGGACAGACCGTTCGTAAGGAAATCATGGCGGGAGCACCGAGTAGGACGGGAGCATATGCAAAGAGCTGGTCAACGAAAAAGACCAGGCAAAGTACGCACTCTCTTGAAGTCACGGTGTATTCCAGGAACCGGTATCAGCTTGCGCACCTATTGGAGCATGGCCATGCAAAGCGGGGAGGGGGCAGAACAAGAGCATTCTCCCACATCGCACCTGCCGAGGAGCACGGCATCCAGCAGCTCGAGAGGGATATTATGAGGAGTATCAGAGATGGATAAACTGCTTGAGATCATGAGAGAAATAGAGCTTCCTTCTGCCTACGATCATTTTGCGGAAGGGGAGTCACCGGATCCGCCTTTTGTTTGCTACCTGATCCCAGGGAGTGATCACTTTGCTGCTGACGGTCAGGTGTTCTTCAAGATCGAGCAAGTTCACCTTGAGCTCTACACGGATAAGAAGGATCCGGACATAGAACGTATTGTGGAAGCCGTGCTTGACCAGCACGGTATCTATTACGACAGGACTGAGGTGTGGATCGAATCCGAGAAGCTCTACGAAGTCCTGTACTATTTTGAATTGGAGGGAGACAATGAGTAACAAAGTAAAATACAACTTGAAAAACGTCCACGCTGCTGTCCTGACAGAGACAGTAGAAAATGGTGTGACATCTTTCAGCTACGGGACTCCAAAGGCGATCCCGGGTGCGGTTTCCATTGCCCTTGATGCAGAAGGGGAGTCATCTCCGTTTTATGCAGATGGCATCGTGTACTTCCGTTCTGTGACGAACAACGGATACAGCGGAGACCTTGAGATAGCACTGATCCCGGAGTGGTTCCGGACAGACATCCTGGGCGAGGAGAAAGATAGTAAGGGTGTGCTGATTGAAAAGAGCACTGGCGTGGAGAACACGAAGTTCGCTTTGCTCTTTGAGTTTGACGGAGATGATAAAGCGATCCGGCACGTCATGTACAAGTGTACATGCTCCCGTCCGTCTCTGGAATCTGAGACCAAGGAAGATACCATCGAGCCTGGTACGGAGAAGCTGTCCATCACAGCAGACCCGCGTTCAGATGGTCTTGTGAAAGCTCGTACTGGGGATGATGTGGATTCTACCACCTATCAGAACTGGTACCAGGCAGTGTATGTATCCCAAGCGACGCAGAATGGCGAAGAAGAGGAGGAAGTAAGCAATGGTTGAGAAAGTTATCAAAATCAGCGGTACTGACGTAAAGTTCCGTTCTTCAGCTACGATCCCACGTCTTTACCGGATCAAGTTCAAGAGAGACATTTTCAAAGACCTCTCGAAGCTGGAGAAGGCATATAGCAAGAAGAATGATCAGGATGAAGACCTTGAGATCGATGATCTTGAGATCTTTGAGAACGTGGCCTATATCATGGCCTTCCATGCGGATCCTTCTATCCCGAAGACCATCGACGAGTGGCTGGATCAGTTCGATATGTTCTCCATCTACCAGGTGCTCCCGGAGATCCTGACTCTCTGGGGGGAGAACTTGATCACGGACATTGAAGCAAAAAAAGGATTAGCAGAAGTGAGCGGGATATGACCACGCCACTGTTCCTTCTGCGCTGTATGGAAATTGGGATATCGGTATCAGACCTTGATCTTCTGACCGTAGGTCTGGTACTCGATATCTGGACAGAGAAAACAAATGACGGCGTGAAATATGCTCGTATAGCTGATCAAAGGGATTTCGATAAGTTCTAATTTGTGATAAAATAAAATAACATAATGTTTGTTTGGAAGTATTAGGGGGCTTATTATGGTACCAAATCTGGTGGACATTGTTGAACAATTAAAGATGCAAGGAAAGATGTTTTTCCTTGAAGGTGCGACTGAGCAACAGATAGAGGCTTTTGAGAGGCAACATGAGATTAGTTTTCCAGAACAGTATAAAGAATGGCTGAAGTTTTCGGATGGAGGAGAATGCTTTTTGCCGGCAGGAATACAATTATACGGTGTAGCACACAAACCTTTGATTGATGTGAATGACAACGATAGGCCAAATGATGATTATATTGTGATTGGCAGACTGGCCTCAGGCGATCCTATCCTCTGGAGAACAAGAATGGATAGAATCGTCATTTTTAATCACGAAGACGAGAGGATTGAACCAGATGAGGTCTACACGAACTTCTTCTCCTTCGTTAATGATTTGCATTCATTGCTAGGGATCGGAGGGTGAAGCATGTCAAAAAGAACCTCCGAAGCAAATAAGGCAATTGCTAACGCGTGGATCACGGAACAGCAATTAGTGAAGGATGGAAAAGGGACTCGAGACTGGACGCAAGAACAACAAAAAGATATTCTGGATAGAGGTAAAGCGTATGATGATAATGGGAAAGCTTTTGAAGGACACCATATGATGAGTGCAGAAAAGTATCCCGAGTATCAAGGCGAGTCTAAAAACATACAGTTCCTCTCAAGAGCAGAACATCTTGGTGCGCATAACGGATCTTTTCGAAACCCAACGAATGGTTATTTTGATCCATTCACGGGAGATACTGCAGAGTTTAATTCCGGTTCCTTTGAACCGTGTCCTGTTATCGTACTTAGTATGCCATTAAATAATCCCACGATCAGCATCGAACAACAGCGCTCACCCCATGATGCATATTTTGAACGCAATCCTACAGATCAAAGGCGTGGAATAACTGCACGATTATCAAGAACAGCAGGAAATACAATTAACTTTATTTCAAACCATAAAGCAGAAATATTAATTGGGGTGAAAGCGGCGCATCGAATTGCACGGACTATTGGTAAGAAATCTAGGCCAAGCAACAAGAGTGGAAATGACTCGGGATCATCAGAGTTGTTTAATAAAGGCATTGATATAGCATCAAACAAACGAAAATCGCCAATAAAACACACTGTTAAAAAACATAGGCAGCGATACAATAATATATGGAAAGATAAGGGTCCTTACGATCGCGGGTCTAATTGAATTATCAAAGCATCTCTTCGGAGGTGCTTTTTTGATGTCATTTTTAAGGAGGTGAAGGCCTGTGGCAAGCAGGATAAAGGGAATCACAGTTGAGATCGGTGGCGATACCACAGGTCTTGATAAGGCACTTAAGAACGTCAATAGCTCCATCCGGACTACCCAGAGCAGTCTCAGAGATGTGAACCGGCTCCTGAAGCTAGATCCGAAAAACACCACACTCCTTGCCCAGAAGCAGAAGCTCCTGAAACAGTCCATTGGCTCGACGAAAGATAAACTGGAAGCACTGAAGCAGGCGCAGGTCCAGGCCAAGCAGCAGCTTGAGAATGGAGAGCTTGGACAGGACAAGTATGATGCACTCCAGCGTGAGATCGTGGAGACAGAGAATGAGCTAAAACGGCTTGAGGCTGAGGCTAAGACCTGTGAGAGCAAGCTTGCAAAGATGGCAGCAGTCGGAGACAAGATGCAGAAGGTGGGGGATGGAATGACCTCCGCCGGAAAGAGTATTATGCCCGTCTCTGCTGCTGTCGCTGGCCTTGGAGCAGTCTCGGTTAAGACAGCTGCAGACTTTGATTCTGCCATGAGTAAGGTTTCTGCGGTCTCTGGTGCCACCGGGGACGACTTCGATAAGCTCCGGGATAAGGCAAGGGAGATGGGAGCCAAGACGAAGTTCTCCGCGACGGAAGCAGCTGAAGCTATGAACTACATGGCGATGGCAGGCTGGAAGACAGAAGACATGCTATCTGGCGTGGAAGGGATCATGAACCTTGCTGCTGCATCCGGAGAGGACCTTGCAACCACCTCTGATATCGTGACGGACGCCCTGACCGCCTTTGGCCTTTCCGCCAAGGACTCAGGGCATTTTGCTGACATCCTGGCAGCTGCATCCTCTAATGCAAACACCAATGTCAGCATGATGGGGGAGACCTTTAAGTACGCCGCGCCTGTTGCGGGAGCACTTGGCTTTTCTGCAGAAGATACCGCCCAGGCTATCGGCCTTATGGCAAACGCCGGAATCAAGTCCTCTCAGGCGGGAACGTCCCTTCGTACTATCATGACCGCCATGTCAAAGGACTTCACGATTAGCGGGAAGAAGATCGGGGATGTGACCATAGCCACCACCAACGCGGATGGGAGCATGCGTAGCCTTACAGATATCCTGGCTGATACAAGGGAGGCTTTCTCTGGACTTACCGAGTCCGAACAGGCAGCTACCGCAAAAACCCTGGCAGGAAAGAATGCCATGTCCGGATTCCTCGCGCTCATGAACGCCTCTCCGAAGGATATCGATAAGCTTCAGGGAGCACTTGAAAACTGCGACGGAGCATCCGAGAAGATGGCAGAGACCATGCAGGATAACCTGATGGGACAGCTCACCATCTTAAAATCTCAGCTGCAGGAACTTGCTATCTCTTTTGGTGACGCTCTGATGCCAGCGATCCGAGCTATCGTATCTGCCTTGCAGGGATTCATTAACCATCTCAACCAAATGAGTGAAGGGACGAGACGTGTGATCCTTGCCTTTGGACTTGTGATCGCAGCACTTGGACCTTTCCTTGTAATCCTTGGGACAATCATTTCAAAGGTCGGCGTTGCCATATCTGGTTTTGCAATGCTGGCGGGAAAGATCGCTGCCTTTTCTGCAAAGGTGGGAGGTATGAGCGGCCTTATGGCTAAGGTGGGAGCAGCTATCGGTGGCATCTCACTGCCCATTGTGGCTATCGTAGCTGTGATCGCAGTTCTAGTCGCTACCTTCATGCACCTGTGGAAGACCAACGAGAAGTTCCGCAATACTATGATCTCCATCTGGAAAAGCATCAAGGCGACAGTGGGGAAGTTCATCGCAGATGTTAAGGCGCGGCTGGATGAGCTAGGCCCCAGCTTTATGAAGATCACATCGGTTTTAAAGAAGGTCTGGAACGCTTTCTGTAAGATCTTAGCCCCGCTATTTGAGGGAGCCTTTCGACAAGTAGCGATCATTCTAAAAACAGTACTCAATGCGATCGTTGGACTCCTTGATATTTTCATCGGTCTTTTTACCGGAGATTGGAAAAAGGTCTGGCAGGGGGTCCAGGAAATCGTCTCTGCGGTGTGGAACGGCATCCAGGCAATCTTCAAGAACTATCTGACGACTATAAGAAAGGTCATCGGGGTGTTCCTCTCCTGGGTCGGTGCAAACTGGCGATCCATCTGGAACAGCATCAAGAGCTTTACTGCAGGCCTATGGAATACCATGAAGGGCCTAGCAAGTTCTGTCTGGAGCGCGATCAAAAACGCCGTGCTTACGCCTATCCGGGCGATCAAAACGACGGCATCTTCCCTCTGGTCAAGTATTTGCTCTGCGGCATCGCGTGCCTGGAATAGGATCAAGTCTGCTATGATTAGCCCGATCGAGTCTGCCAAAGATAAGATCGGAAGTATCCTTAGGAGGCTCAAAGGGATGTTCCCACTTTCTGTGGGTAGGATCTTTTCGAACATCAAGCTGCCGCACATTAATATCAGCGGCGGAAAAGCGCCCTGGGGAATCGGCGGGAAAGGTACCAAACCTACTATCGGAATCGACTGGTATAAGACGGGGGCGATCTTTGAGAGGCCTTCTGTCATCGGTGTCGGTGAAGCAGGGGCGGAGGCAGTCGTGCCGATTGACACCCTGTGGGAAAAACTTGACCGGATCGCTGAGATGAATACCGGTGCAACCGTTACCAACTATATCACCATCTCTGGTGCGGAGAATCCTGAGGACTTTGCGAATCGCCTTGTCCGGCAGATGCAGCTTAAAATGAGGACGGTGTAACTATGGGAACAAAGAAACCAACAGGCCTTTCCATTGCACGGTCAGGAGGAACGCTGACACTGTCCTGGAAGGCTGGAGATAAATACAATAAAGGGCAGGAGTTCGAGAGCAAGACAAGCCAGCAGAAGTCATGGGGCGGGACTGTTAAGCTTGGAGATGATGTCAGGAAGAGAAACTATGGACTTGGACTTTCCTCCTACTATCCGGCGACGTCAAAGTATCTCACCTCAGTGGGCCTGCGCGTCCGGGGGAAGAAAAAGAAGACCTGGAGCGCATGGGCAGATAAAACGTACAGCATCGCAAAGCCTAATGCGCCATCTGTTTCTGCAGCACCGGACGGAACCAACGTAAATGTCTGTGTGTTCTCCTGGAGCGTTGCTACTTCAGATTCGGATAATAAGATCTATGTCAATGCGGAGTATCAGACAATGCTGGTGGCGGACTGCAGCGTGACGGATGGGTCAAAGCTCTCCTGGAAAAGCAGCAGCAAAAGATGGGCAACAGGAACGATCAACGCATCGTCCTATTCCCATACGATCACAGAGGATACCTCTGATATCGCTACGGGCTCCCACACCAGGTGGTTTCGGGTACGCGCGAGGGGTCCTGCTGGGGCCAGCGACTGGCGCTATGCAAAAAGGGTGTATGCTGCTCCCAACCAGGCGGTGATCACATCAGCAAGCGCAACAAAGAACTCAGCAGGAGGTTTCCAGATCTACGTTGCCTGGTCCAATGCTTCGAATGCGGCTAATCCAACAGATTCGATGGTGGTGCAGTATGCAAAGGCGGTTCCTGATCCTGGGATGGTATGTCCAGGATCTGCGTCATGGACAGATATTGCAACGTCTGTACGGTACGATTCCACGAACGCCATTTCAGCCTCTGTGGATGGAACACTGGAAGAGGATCACTGCATTTTTGTCAGGATCAATACGGTGCACCTAGATAAGACCGTCTACGGGGTGCCGGTATCTGCCATGATCGGAAATCTGAAAGCACCAGAGATCGAAAACGTGGAGTCTGATAATGCAACGCACCGGGCGACGATTACCGTATCGCATCAGTCAGAAGTGGCAGACTCCTTTGTGGTTGTCCTATACCGTGCATCTTCAAATCCGGGGCAGGCTGCAGTAGTAGGAATTATCCCGCATGGGAGCACGAGCACTACTGTGCAGTGTCCGGACTGGTCAAACGAGGAGTCCTATTCCTTCGGGATTTATGCGGCGGTTGGATCATACGAAGAAGTAGAGCGCACAGATCAAGTATCAAGCTATACCGTGACCGCAAAAATGAGATCTCTTGGCGAAGTGTGGTCTGGCGGAACTGTACCTAAAGCACCTGCCAATGTTACAGCCACATCAACCTCTATCCCAGGCACCATCCGCGTTTCCTGGGACTGGTCCTGGAAAGAGGCGACGCTTGCAGTTTTATCCTGGGCAGATCATGAGGACGCCTGGGAATCAACTAATGAGCCTGAGGAGTACACCGTAGGAAACGTCCATGCCAGCGAGTGGAATATCTCTGATCTTGAAACAGGGGTGCGGTGGTATATCCGGGTGAGGCTAGGGATCGGATCTGGGGACAATGTCACCTACGGACCTTGGAGTGCGCCGGTTGTCATCGACCTTTCCTCGGCACCTGCGATCCCGTCTCTGATGCTGTCAGCTGGTGTGATCCCAGCAGATGGGAGCATCACGGCATATTGGTCCTACGTGACGACCGATGGAACTGGGCAGGCGTATGCAGAAATATGTGAAGCAGCTATTGATGGGGAAGGAATCACCTACGGGGATATTGTGGCAAGCACACAGACAGCGCAGCATATTACCATAAGTGCAGAGGAAGCTGGATGGGAGCATGGGGAAACGCATCTTCTTTGCGTAAGGGTGGTATCTGGATCCGGCAAGGTCTCAGACTCCTGGAGTGATCCAGTGCCTATCATCATCGCAGAGCCACTTACCTGCGAGATCGTATCAACCAGTCTTGTTTCGCAGACGATCACAGTAGACGGAGAAGATAGATCTGTGCTATCTCTTAGATCCATGCCGCTTCAGGTCGAGGCACGCGGTGCGGGGACTGGCGGGACTACTACAGTGTGGATCGAGAGGGCAGAGGACTACCATGTAGACCGACCAGATGAGACGGAATACACCGGCTATGAAGGGGAGAGCATCGTGCTCATCTCCCGGTATGGCGAAGCTCCCGTTTACATTGCAAAGGAAGACCTCATAGGGGCTCTTGACGATGGAGCAAGGTATCGGGTAGTGGCAACCGTGCAAGATGGCCTTGGCCAGAGCGCCTCTGACAGTATCGAGTTTGAAGTGCACTGGCAGCACCAGGCTGTAATGCCAGAGGCGAGTGTTACCTACGAAGATGACGCAGCCCTGATCACTCTCGTGGAACCAGAAGGAACAGGGGCGGGTGATACCTGTGACATCTACCGGCTTTCATCTGACAAGCCAGAGCTGATCGTCCAAGGCGCGGCCTTTGGGACAACCTACGTAGATCCTTATCCTGCCATCGGTGAGTTCGGTGGCCACAGGGTTGTTTTCCGGACAGCAGATGGCGACTATATCACCGATGAGAATGATCTCGCATTTCTAGATCTTGGGATTGAGGATGGTGATACTCTCCATCTCCCATATGGGATCATCGACTACGACGGGGAGCAGATCGAAATCCTCTACGATGTCACGCAGTCAAACACTTGGGAGAAGGACTTCAAAGAGACAGCCTACCTTGGGGGCGCTGTGCAAGGGGATTGGAATAAATCAGTCTCCATGAAATCATCGATCAGTCTTTCTGCGGTAACTGTAAGGGATCAGATGATGCTAAAGGCTATGCGCCGTCTTGCGGCATACCCCGGCATCTGTCATATCAGAACACTGGATGGTGCGAGCTTTTCCTGTGACATCCAGGTGTCAGAAAACAGAAGTTATGGCCAGAACAAGCATAAGGCAGAGTTTACGTTATCAGTAACCAGAGTGGATCCGGAGGAACTTGATGGACAGACCTATGAGGCATGGAGGGAGTAATGGACTGGAGCAAAGGCTTTACATCGACATACTACGCATACGTGGTAAACCCTATCTCCTGGAAGGAAACTGAGAGGTTTCAGATCACGGGAGGATCTATCGTACACGAAAACGATGCCTTGCGCGAATCTGCGGATATCTCCTGTAAGGGGTATGAACTGGGAAAAGAGCAGTGGATCAGGATATACCTTGATGCAAGGCAGAAGGGAAGCGCAGCTCATGTTCCTTTGTTCACTGGGCTTGCCTGTTCTCCCTCACGGGATATTGACGGCCTATATATCACAAATACTCTGCAGTGCTACTCGGTGTTTAAGCCCGCCCAGGACGTACTCCTTATGCGCGGCTACTATATCCCTGCGGGAATGAATGGAGCAGAGGCGGTTAAGGACCTTCTTTCCGTTATCCCGGCACCTGTCATCATCGAAGGAGCATCGCCTAGCGTTACCACTTCGATCATTGCAGAAGACGGAGAGACCAGGCTATCTATGGCAGATAAGGTGCTGCAGGCACTTGGCTGGCGGCTTCGGATCACAGGAAGCGGGACTGTTATCATCTGTGAAAAAGCAAAGACTTCTTCCTGTTTCTTTGATGCCGTATCCCATGACAGCATTGAGCCTCAAGTATCAATGGAGCACGACTGGTACACATGTCCGAATGTCTTTCGAGCCGTGCAGGATGATCTTTCAGCGGTCGCAAGAGACGACTCTCCGGATAGCCCTCTTTCCACAGTATCAAGAGGTAGAGAGGTATGGGCGGAAGAGATCTCCTGTGACTTTAACTCCGGCGAGAGCATCAGCGAGTACGCGCGAAGGAGACTTAGGGAGCTTCAGTCTGTGTATGTGACAGCCTCATATGAGAGGCGTTTTCAGCCGGATGTATTTGTTGGTGATCTTGTGCGGCTTAAGTATCCCAAGCAGGGTCTTGATGGGATATATGAGGTTACTGCTCAGACGATGGAGCTTGGACATGGTTGCCGAACAAGCGAGGAGGTGAAGATGACATGAGCAGAAATCCAGGAAGCCAGCTTGTAGATATCATCACTTCCGCAGGGAAGAAGGGGACCTCCGCCTATGATACTCAGGCAGAAGTGACCAGGGTAGAAGGTAACACTGTATGGGTGCATATCCCCGGCGGTGTGGAGGAAACCCCCGTCAGGATGACCATGAACGCATCCCCTGGTGAGATCGTCCAGGTAAGAGTATCAGGTGGGAGAGCATGGCTGACTGGAAACGTATCCTCGCCGCCGACAGACAACACGGAGGCTTTTAAAGCGCGGGAAGATGCTGCGCAGGCACAGGCAAAAGCGGAGGCTTCCGAGAAAGAGGCAAAGCGTGCGCAGGATGCAGCAGACAGCGCTGAAAAAGCTGCGGGCAGGGCCTGGGAAAAGGCTGGAGAAGCAGAGCAGGCAGCAGCAGAAGCGGGTGAGTCTGCAGAAGAAGCCAAGGTCTCTGCAAGGACAGCAAACCGTGCTGCAAATGGTGCTCTTACGCAGCTTTCCATCGTAGAGGATGTGGTAGGAACACTAACCTGGATCTCGGAGCACGGTAGTTACGCACTATCCGAAGATACAGAGGTTGTTCCCGGCAAATACTACTTTTCAAGAGTGGGTGATACATACAACATTATCGTAAACCCTTCTGGTGACCCTTCATCGGAGGGGTATTTTGAATTATCTGTTATCGACGAAGCGGTATCAAACTACGTATCCACCCATCTTGCCCTTACAAATGCTGGCCTTTGGGTTGTTAACGACGGGAATTCATATAAGATCCTGCTTGCTGGCGACGGCATGAAGGTCTATGACGCGGAAGGAAATCTGGTAGCGACCTTTGGAGAATCGATCAGCTTCTCTTCGACAAGGCCACAGTATATCGGCGGGGACGATGCCTATATCATCTTCTATGACAGCAATAACGATGGGATCCCGGATGCAATCAACATCGGCGGTTCAAGAGTGACGATCGGGGGGAACAAGAAGCTGTCAGACCTTCTCACCACTCTTGATATCTCCACACGGCAGACAAGCTCAGGGGCTGAGATCACCGTAGGCGATAAAACTGTCACACTGAAAGATGGTGAGGATGCGACTGTTCTTCGAATCGATTCCTCACGCGGGACCGTGTTTAAGAACAGCCAGGTCTCGACGGTCCTTTCGGTGACCATCTATTCCGGAGAGGACAGGATCACAAATAGCACGGATCTTCGTGTGAAGTTTGGTTCCAGTGCCCATCTTCAGTGGTACTGGCAGAGACTTGATGATACAGACTTTGGAATCATCGTGGCGAGCGATCACAAATTATCACAAGACGGCTTTGCGCTGACACTTACGCCAGCTGAAGTAGATACAAAAGTTACATTCAGATGTGAACTCATAACATAAGGAGAAATATCATGGCTATCAAAACATCAGATCAAATCACCATTGCTGACCTTACCGATGCGTATTCCATCATGCTTTCGATGGATGCGATTTCGCTAAATGGCGGGACCTCATCTCTTGGGACATCCCAGAGCGTAACCGTAAACGTTGCCTGCTTTCGAGGGGAGGATCAGCTCACGCCCACCGTAGGAACCCCTACCTGTCCAACTAATGTTACCGCCTCTGTGGGAAGTGCTGCAAACAGCCTGGTCCCGGTGACCATCACCTTTGCAGCGGCGCTTGCGGCATCTGGCAAGGTGGTGATTCCTGTCAGCATCGGAGATATCAGCATCAACAAGGAATTCACCTTTGCCATCGCCTTCAAAGGGCAGACGGGAGGGACTGGTGCTACGGGAAGGGGGATATCTTCTCAGACAACGCAGTATGCAAAGTCTTCAAGCGGCACCACCACGCCGACCTCAGGATGGCAGGACTCCGTGCCTTCTGTTGGAGCAGGGGAGTACCTGTGGACGAAGGTGACCACAAACTATACCAGCGGCGATCCGACCTATTCCTATTCGGTAGCTCGGACAGGCACCAACGGAACCTCAGTCACGGTATCCACCACAAGCGTAAAGTACTGTAAGTCGAGCTCCGGCACAACGGCCCCGGCGGATTCTTCCTTTACCTCGGATACTCCGGTTGCCACATCCGTGGGTGAGTACCTCTGGACCAAGACTGTGGTCACATATTCTGATGGGAAGTCCACCAAAGCCTATGCGGTTGCTGCTCACGGTGCGACCGGTCCCCAGGGGCCGCAGGGGAATCAGGGACCCCAAGGAAACGCTGGAGCAGATGCGATCACGATGGCGATCACTACATCAAACGGGAATATCTTCAAGAATAGCTCCGGGAGCACGGTGCTAACTGCTCATGTGTACAAGGCAGGCGCAGAGGTGACAGGATCCTCTCTGACCGCCCTTGGGACGATCAAGTGGTACAAGGATGGCGGGAGCACAGCTGTTGGCACAGGTGCCACACTGACCGTTAATGCAAGCTCTGTGACGAATAAGGCGGTGTACGAGGCAAGACTGGAGGCGTAGTATGGCGATCAAGGCGAGTGCGTCGATCACAGTATCGATAGAACGGGATATCCAGGGCACTTGGCGCTTCTATATGATCGCATCCTCGACCACGACGCCATCAAAACCTACTGATGCGCAGGGAGTTGCATTTGTTTCCTCAGGTACGATTCCAAGTGGCTGGGCAAAAGTCGAGCCGTCCTATGATGGCACTTCGACAAACAGCCTATATCTTGTTGATCTAACAGCCTTTACAGACAGCGGAGTATTCTGGTCTGAAGTATCAAAAAGCAGTTCCTATGAAGCGGCAAAGGAAGCCTGGAATAAAGCTGCTGTAGCTCAAGATACTGCTGATCATAAGGCAAACCCGGAAGATATCCCCACCGATGTTTCCGATATTGGGAATAGCCTTCATTACGCAACCGAGAACTATGTAGACAATGGAGTAGACGGTGCACTGCAGGCAGCAGGTGGGGTTCAAAATAATTTGGATCAATATAAGGGAGAGGTTCAGGGTGAACTTGGCGTAGTTGATAATCGACTCGACAGCCACGATGACAGATTAGATGAACACGATAAAATCGCGCAGCAGCTTGTTATCGATACAGGGGATGCTTCTCAGGGGATTCCGCCTTCAATCAAGATGTGGGCTGGACAATCCTCTGGTGAACCAAACACCTATCTGAAGATCGTTCCATCAAAGCTTGCGTTTGTTGTCGATGGTATTGAGACCGCCTATTCATCCGCAGATGTTTTCTCAGCTCCGTCCCTGATGACAACCAATATTATGATGCGATCAACAAATGCTTCCGGTGATCCTGTGGGAGAGCTTGGGTGGGTCATGCGCTCGGATGGACATTTGTCGCTCAAGGTATTGTAAGGAGGAAATAATATGGCTGAAAAAGTAGGTACAAGCGTCCATGGTGTTTCTCCGGTAATCAAGTATACGACTTCATCGACAAATACCTCCTACACCATCACAGCAACTTTCTGGAAACGGCAAACAGATACGTATGATGCTTACGGTGGATCACAAAGTGCTAAGCTCACCGGTTCCCACGGAACTGTATATGGTGACGTAGACGTTGCAAAAGAGTATGCATATGGCAGTGGTTATACTGATTCAAGACTCATCGCACAGTATACAAAAACATATACGAAAACGACCAGTACGCAGTCCTATTCTGTAACCTGGGCGCTTGTAAACTTTGAGGTATTCCACGGAACAAGTGATTGGGAGAACTGTAATACATCAGTATCACTGTCTATCACGATACCTGCTCTTGCAACCTATTCGGTCGCATATAACGCGAATAATGGTTCTGGAGCACCTGGGAGCCAAACAAAGACATATGGAACAGCACTGACCTTATCCTCCACAGTTCCAACCAGAACGGGATATACTTTTAAAGAATGGAATACCACATCCAATGGAACTGGCACAAGCTATAGTCCAGGAGGAAGTTACACCGCAAATGCGGCTGTCACCTTATATGCAATATGGATCCCGAATACCTATGAGGTTCTGTTTAACGCTAATGGAGGTACTGGTGCTCCCGGTACACAAATCAAGACGCAAGATCAGACGATTATACTATCCAATGCTATCCCGCTGCTTTCAGATTGTGATTTTGTGTCCTGGAATACGGCATCGAATGGGTCAGGGACAAACTACAGTCCAGGCGGAAGCTATACAGCCAATACCGGGGCTACCTTATATGCTATATGGACAGGAAAATATACATCGCCAACACTAAGCAATCTAAAGGCGGTGCGGTATAACACAAGCACATCTTCAGATGATCCTGGGTCAGGGACTGCACTGCGGCTAGCGTTCAACTGGACAAAAGGCAGGTTGTATAACAGAAATACGAGCGCATATGAAGACGTGCTCCCAACTATTACAATGAGTTATGTGGAGCACGGGTCATCTGCGACACCGCAAACGATATCTGTCTCAAATTCAAATCTTAACGTCAATCAGATCATCAGCAGCGTAACATTTGATCTGAACAAAAGGTACGATATCTCTGTCACACTTGCCGTGTCAGGAAGATCTTCGATCGTAGCCAGCACTTTTCTTTCGAATAGTTTCTTTCCAATCGACATTTCCCCGGAGGGAAAGTGCATCGGGTTTGGGGTTCCTGCAGAAGAGAATACGGAATCAAGTCATCCAAACGGGCTCTTCAAGATCGGGATGGACGTATCTCTGAGAGATAAAGCAGGAACATTTCAGTCTATGTTCGACCTCGTATATCCGGTCGGATCGTATTATGACACGAGTAATGCAAGTTTTGATCCGCGAGTATCGTGGCCTGGAACATGGGAAAAGATTGAGGATGGTCGAGTTCTAATCGCTCGCGATTCTTCCCATACTGTAGACGGAGGTGGTGAGACTAAGTCTTATACGCCAGCTGGCACGGTAGGGAATCATACTCTGACAACGGCTGAGATTCCTGCTCATACGCACGGGTTCACGACTGGTGATGCTGGGAAGCATAAGCACACTCTTGGAGATTACAAATATGGAGCGAACTACTGCGCCTCCGGAGGAAGATCCGGAATGGGTAAGAACAGTGATGCGAACACAACCGTCAATACTAGCGAGGTGGCGGCACATCATCATACCGGTACGACTAATTCAAACACAGGAGGAGGCGGTGCCCATAATCACGGATTCACAGGAACCGCGGCAAGCATTAACGTCATGCAGCCCTATACGCCGGTATACCGGTGGCATAGGACCGCGTAGGAAGGTGGACGAACGTGACCACAATCATATTAAACACCGGGATCACGGCTGCCGTCAGCTTTATAATTGGCGGCGTGCTGTCTTGGATCTGCGCATGGGCAAGGCACCGGTGTAAGCAGCGGAAGAAAGAAAAGTCCTTGCTCGAGGATCTTGGCACTGGGATGATGTACCTTCTGAAACAGGATATTATCGACCGATGTGACAAGATGCTCGATCAGCAGAAGATCGATCTTGATGAGTGGGATGATCTACGGGCAGAAAACGAGATCTACCTGCGTCTCCACGGAAACGGGGATGCAAAGGAACGGATGAAACTCGTGAAGGAGAAGGTAAAGAAGCAGGAGCTGAACGGCTGAGTCCGCAAGGCTCCTTTTTAATTGGAGGTGAAGACCATGAACAAAGTATGGATTAAATGCGCGGCGATCCGTGCGGTAAAGACAATGGCCCAGGGCATGACCACCCTGATTGGAACAAACATGGTCAGCATCACGGAACTCCCCTGGCAGGAGATCATCGGGTGCACGATCACAATGGGAGTGCTGTCCATTTTGACGTCTCTTGCCGGGCTCCCCGAGGTGGAGATGCCGAATGAACTGACAACTGATGAAGTTATTGATGACGGAGGTGAGGAAGATGAAGTGGAATAAGGAAACGGATCTGTTCGTGCTGATCTGCGGACATGGGACATCCATCGACGGCTCCTGGGATCCTGGCTGCACCTATGGGAAGTACAGTGAGGCAGCGCTGATGCTGAAGATCACAAAGGAGGCGGCCAGGTATCTCAGAGGATCTGGTATCAAAGTCCTTACCGATGCGGACAAGGGGAACAATCGGAATATGATCAGCTGCGTGAAGTGGGCGAACTCCAAGGGAGCTGATTTCTATCTGTCTATCCACTGCGACTACAAGGCTGCTAGTTCGGGTGTATATCCTCTCTACGTATCATCTGCTGGGAAGAAAGCTGCTAAGGCCATCGGTAAACCCCTTGCAAAAGAGATGAAGATGAAGTATAAAGGAGTGGCAAAGCGTCCGGATCTCTACGAGTTGACTCAGACAAACATGCCTGCGGTGCTGCTTGAGACCGGTGCTATTAAGGCTGATCTTGATAAACTGAAGGATTATAGGAAATACGGCAAGGCACTGGCAAAGGCGATCTGCGGGTATCTTGATATCGAGTTCACGGGAAAGAAGGTGTAGGAAGTGGAGCTTAGAAAGCATATCGGAAGAAAGCTGAAGCACTTTCGCGTGCTGGAAGGCACATGTTACCACAAGGGTTACTACTTCCTCATCTTCGGGAATATGAAGAAGGGGACTTCCAGGATTGTAAAACTCAAGGCAGGTAAAGAGAAGGAGGTCATCAAGGTATCTAAGACTCTCCACATCGGCCATGGGAATGACTGCTGCGTTCGGGACGGAGTATTACTTGTCACCCATTCGGGAAAGAGCAACGCCATCCACCGGATCGATGCGAAGACCCTGGAGAAGATGCCAGACGCCATCGTGACTGGATGTTCCGGCGGCTTCAACGCGATCTGCTGCTTTGGAAAGGGGTATCTGGTCAAGAAGATGGCCAGCAAGAAAGTCTACGTTCTTGATGATAAGTTCCGGAAGAAAGGTGTCATCCGGCTTTCCAAGACCTACAAACTTGGGCAGGGGATGGCTTACCACGACGGTAAGATCTACAGGGCATTCTCCCAGGGACAGAGCCATGAGAATTATGTTTGTGTCTACGACAGTAAAGGAAAGCTGATCAAGAAGCACCACTACGACCACGTTTGCGAGATCGAGGATGTGATGATCGTCGGCGGACAGATAAAGGTCTCGATCTACCGGAAGGTCAAGAAGAAAGGGAAGACGAAGTCCAGGGCGTATATCAGGAAGTTGAAGTAAAGCAAACCCTCGTATCTCAGATTATCTCGGGTGCGGGGGTGTTTTTTTATTGCCGGTTAGTTTTCGGTAGCGTATAATAGTTTTGAAATAAAAAAATAGGAGACATACAAAGATGGCTGGAAATGATATTATTGCTACTACGGAATTATATATAGAACCCGTTGAGGATCAGAACGAGATAAAAGACAGGAAGGAAATTCTTTTAGCTGATCTTCCAGCAATTGGAGTAGGATTTGAACCGGTGAAGACAGCCATCCAGACTGTGTTTAGTAGCGGTGAAGCAACGAGCGGTTTATACAGGGTTACTATTCCTAATGGGGGTCAGTTGGCCTCCTTTAAGGATGGGAGCGGTTATCTTGGAACGGTATTGAAAGAGAACGGAGCCGTGGGAGGAGGACAAGCACGTTTGAATCCCGTTGTCTTTGACCCGACAATGTTCTGTATGGCACTCACGCTGATGAACATCCAAAGGAAAATGAATAGCATTCAGAAATCCCTGGATGCTATGATGACGTATTTTGATATCAAACAAAAGACAGAGCTTCAGGGTAGCCTGATTTTCCTATCCGATATTCTTTGTCATTTTCAGTACAATTGGAACAATGATCAATATAAGAGTAATAGCCATCTAAAAGCTATGGATATAAGACAACAAGCGGAACAAGGCATTCTTTTTGCAAAAGAGAAGATCAATGATAATATTCAAGGCCGTCTGTTCGACGACGAGTGGTTGCTTCATGGCGACCAGGAGGTTAAAAAAGAAGTAAAAAAAATCAATACACTTTTCGAAGAATACAGACTTGCAGTCTACCTTTTCAGCATGGCTTCATACGTAGAACTTCTTCTGTTGGGGAATACAGATGCTGACTACCTGAAAGACGTGTCCGATAAAATTAAGGAATATAGTTATGAGTATAGAAATCTATATACAAAAGCCTACGATAAAATGGAAAAAGTATTGAACAGATCGATTGATGGAACTATAGTGAAAGGATTGGCAAGCGCTGGATTGGGTGCAGGGAAGGTCGTATCAAAAGTGCCGCTTATGAATAGAACCCCCATCAATAAGTATATTCAATTCGCTGGGAAAAGCCTCAAAGATACGCGTGTAAAAAAGGATACTCACACTCTAACAAATTTCAAAAAGCTACAAGACAGCCATGCGACATTGTATATTGATAGCATCAATCAAATTAAATATGTCTATAATGAGCAACTAGTGGTATTGTTCGATCGTGAGAAGGTGTATCTGCCAAATGTATAGAACATGTAGTAATGGGACATATGAAGGAGCATAAGAAATGGGATATTATCAAAAAGACCAACACAGGAATTATGTTTGATCTGAAGGCAGGGAACAGCGAGATCATCGCTACAGGCGAAGGATACAAGGCTAAGAGAGGTTGCCTGAACAGTATCGAGAGTATCCAGAAGTACGATGATTCTGAGGTTGTTGAGGCAGAGTGATGAGGATAAATAGAAGAGTTCTAAACATTATTGTTTCGGTTCTGTTAACATGTACATTAGTATTTTCGGGATTAATCTTCTGCGGTTGTAGTAATCAGGGGAGTTCTTCTTCTGATGATAACACTTCTTCTGAAGAGTACGATGACGAGGAAGAAGAAGCTGAAGACGAGGAGGATGAATTTGATTCTGAAGTTCAATCTGAATACCCCGTAGTATCCTATGATGAGGTTGGTGATTATATAGATCAGACCGTCAATCTATATATTGAAGATTATTGGTGGTCATATCGTGATGACATAGAGGGATCTCCACTCTTCATCAACGTCGGAGCAGATTACCCAGATCCTGATCGTGTTCAGGTAATTATCTGGGGGGAAGATTTACCCAAATTCGACAAATGTGCTCAAGAAATGGGTTTTGAGAACTTTGAAGGAATGCTTGAAGCGGGTCTTAATGGTGGCTATTTCACTGGCACACTTGAAGTGTATAATGATGTAGCGCAAATGACACTTACCGACATTGATCAAATGCCGCCTGATCCTTTATAAAGAATCCCATATTTATGGTCTGTAGGAAAAATCCTGCAGGCCTTTATTTTTTTGCAATAAAACGTCAGATATCATCACCTCCCGTGGCTACCAGGTAGAGGGCAACAACTACAGCACCTCGGAAAGGAGGAATAAACGTGGAACACAAAGTCATGATCAGTGTTTCAGAAAAGCCACAGTCTGATGGCGTATTCGCTTGCCGGAATGTCACCATCCGGGAGAGGCTCCTGCGATATCTCTTTGGGGATAGACGCAAGGTTACTATCCTGGTACCCGGTGACAGTGTGGGAGAGATCGCCATCTGTAAGTCAGAGAGAGGAGGTGACCAGTATGGAGAAGGCCAAGATCATGCTTGATGCGGCAAGGCTGATGTCTGCTGCGGCGGAGGATCTGAAGGAGTGCTCGAAAAGACTGGAGCTGTTATGCGGCGAGCTGACAGACGGATCATCTGAGCAGGTGTCAGAAAAAGAAGCAGCACCAAAGTACACGCTGGAACAGGTGAGAGGAGTACTCGCGGACAAGAGTCGAGCAGGTCATACTGCAGAGATCAGGGAGATGCTGAAGCGCTACGGTGCAGATAAGCTGAGTGCGGTAGACCCGAAGCATTACCCAGCGATCATGAAAGAAGCGGAGGGGATGTCCGATGAGTAATCATGCAATTCTCTCTGCTTCCGGATCCCACCGGTGGCTTCACTGCTTACCATCGGCTAGGCTGGAGCTTGAGTTCGAGGATACCACCTCGGAGGCAGCCAGGGAAGGCACTGCGGCACATGCGCTGTGTGAGCACAAGTTGAAGCGTGCACTGCGTATGAGGAGTAAACGGCCGACTTCGGACTATGACTCCGATGAGATGGAAGAGTGTACCGATGCCTATGTGGACTTCATCATGGAACAGCTAGAAATCGCAAAGCAGGTATGCAGTGACCCAATAGTTCTCATCGAGCAGCACCTGGACTTTTCTTGTTACGTCCCAGACGGGTTTGGCACCGGAGACTGCATCATTATCGCAGATGACCGGCTCCACATCATCGACTTCAAGTACGGTATGGGAGTACTGGTCGAAGCAGAGAACAATCCGCAGATGAAACTGTACGCCATAGGTGCGCTTGAGATCTACGATGCTCTATACGACATCAATAAGGTGTCCATGACTATCTTTCAGCCAAGGCGGGAGCACGTGAGCACCTGGACGATCTCCGTAACAGAACTCAGGGACTGGGCGGATAACGAGCTGAAGCCCAAGGCGGAAATGGCCTTTGCCGGAGAGGGAGAATACACTCCTGGCGAATGGTGTACCTTCTGTAGAGCAGCAGTCCGGTGCAGAGCAAGAGCAGAGGAGAAGCTAAAGATCGCCCAGATGGAATTCAGAAAGCCGCCTCTTCTGACAGATACGGAGATCGAGGAGATCCTTGCCATCATCCCGGATCTGACCAAGTGGGCGAACGAGATCACAGCCTATGCCACCGAAACCGCAGTAAACCACGGAAAGGAATGGGCTGGCTATAAGGTGGTCGCAGGAAGATCCGTCAGGAAGTACCGGGATGAGGAAGCAGTGGCAGAGGCAGCGAAGCAGGCTGGATATAAGGACATCTACCAGAAGTCACTGATCACGCTCACTGACATGGAGAAGCTGATGGGCAAGGATAAGTTTAAGGAGATACTTGGTGATCTTGTCTACAAGCCGCCAGGGAAACCAACGCTGGTACCTGTTACGGATAAGAGGCCAGCGATCAATACAACAAACGCTAAATCAGAATTCAATGAAATAACGGAGGACAAGTAAAATGGCTAAAGTGAAAAACAGAACAAAGGTTATTACAGGAATTAACACAAGACTTTCCTATTTCAATGGCTGGGAGCCGGTTTCCATTAACGGCAGTGCGGAGAAATACTCTACATCGGTGCTGATCAGAAAGGATGATACCGATACAGTGGAAGCGATCAACCGGGCCATTGACGCGGCCATCGAGGAAGGGATTGCGAAGTTCGGTGGGAAGAAGCCGAACAAGGCTGCGATCAAGCTGCCCTTAAGAGACGGGGACATCGAAAGGGATGATGAGGCATACAAAGGCCACTGGTTCATCAATGCCAATTCCAAGACCCCGCCGCAGATCGTCGACAGGAACGTGAAGCCGATCCTGGACCGTTCAGAAGTCTACAGCGGCTGCTACGCGAGAGTGTCCCTGAATTTTTACGCTTTCAACAGCAATGGAAATAAGGGGATCGCCTGCGGTCTCGGGAACATCCAGAAAGTCAGAGATGGAGAGCCGCTCGGAGGCAAGTCCACCGCAGCAGACGATTTTGCCACTCTGGAAGATGAGGATTTCCTGGCGTAGGAGGTGCAACATGACTCAATTCGAACACAGGATGCTTCTTATCTGCTTTGGAACTTGTTCTGGGCTTTTACTTGGGATGGTGCTCATCACGGTAGACAATAAAGTCCACAAGTTCAAAGCACGGAGGAAGAATGGGAAGTGACTGTAAACTGAATATAAGGATTCTGGGCGGCAGGGAATGCTCTCTGCTGCCTTATTTATAGGAGGCCGGAATGAGAAACATAAGTATTGATGTCGAGACGTATTCTTCCCGCAGCCTTCAAAAGTGCGGGGTGTATAAATACGCAGAAAGCCCAGACTTTGAGATCATGCTCTTTGGGTATAGCGTGGACTTTGGTCCGCTACGGGTGGTTGACCTTATCCAGGGAGAACAGGTCCCGGAAGCAGTGCTTGATGCCCTGGTAGACCCTGCGGTCACCAAATGGGCTTTCAATGCTCAGTTTGAAAGGATCTGTCTGTCCGTGTTCCTTGGATTGCCACAAGGGAAATACCTTGATCCAAAGTCCTGGAAGTGCAGTATGATCTGGTCTGCGTACATGGGATTACCGCTCTCACTTGAGGGAGTAGGAGTGATCCTTGGTCTGGAAAAGCAGAAGCTGGCAGAGGGGAAGGATCTGATCCGTTATTTCTGCGCTCCGTGCAAGCCTACAAAAACGAATGGTGGCAGGATTCGGAACCTGCCGGAGCATGCTCCCGATAAGTGGGAAATGTTCAAATCCTACAACATCCGCGACGTGGAAGTGGAGGTTCAGATCCAGAAGAGGTTAGCGAAGTTCCCTGTTCCTGATGGAGTGTGGGATGAGTATCATCTGGATCAGGAGATCAATGACAGAGGGATACGTGTGGACATGCCATTGGTCCAGGAAGCGATAAAGATCGATGAGATGGTGCGTGAGAGGCTGACAGAGGCCATACAGGAGATCGCCGGGATAGAGAATCCGAACAGCGTGGTGCAGATGAAGGGCTGGCTGGCGGATAATGGACTTGAAACAGACACACTTGGGAAGAAAGCAGTAGCAGGGCTTATCCACGAGACGGAAGGGGCGGTGTCGAAAGTATTATCACTTCGTCTACAGCTGGCAAAGTCATCGGTGAAAAAGTATCAGGCGATGGTGAATGCTGCCTGCAAGGACAATCGGTGTCACGGAATGTTCCAGTTCTATGGAGCGAACAGGACAGGGCGCTTCTCAGGACGGCTGGTGCAATTGCAAAACCTCCCGCAAAACCATATATCCGATCTTGCTGAGGCCAGAGCTCTTGTCAGGGATGGAGCCATCGATGCCTTGGAACTACTCTATGACGATATCCCGGACACCTTATCGCAGCTGATCAGAACAGCCTTTATTCCAGTAGACGGTATGAGGTTTTATGTAGCTGACTTCTCTGCGATCGAAGCACGCGTCATTGCCTGGTTTGCCGGGGAGGATTGGCGCTCGGATGTGTTCAGGTCAGGCGGTGATATCTACTGCGCATCGGCCAGTCAGATGTTTAAGGTGCCGGTTGAGAAGCATGGCGTGAATGGTCATCTCCGGCAGAAGGGGAAGATAGCAGAACTCGCGCTCGGTTACGGCGGGAGCACGGGAGCACTGAAGGCGATGGGCGCACTCGAGATGGGTCTATCGGAAGAAGAACTGCAGCCTCTTGTGGATGCCTGGCGGAAGTCAAACCCTAACATAGTCCGATTCTGGTGGGACATTGACCGGGCCGTGAAGGAAGTGGTCAAGCAGAAGGGTACACGGACAGTACGTGGGATCAAGTTCTTCTGGCAAAGCGGCATGCTCTTCATCACGCTTCCATCCGGCCGGAACCTTGCCTACGTGAAGCCGCGCATCGGGGAGAATCGATTCGGAGGCGTGTCCGTTACCTATGAGGGCGTCGGGAGCACGAAGAAGTGGGAACGTATCGAGAGCTATGGTCCGAAATTTGTGGAGAACATCGTGCAGGCCACAGCTAGAGACATCCTTATGTATGCGATGAAAACGCTGAGGAACTGCAGCATCGTAGCTCATGTGCATGATGAGATCATCATCGAAGCGGACCCTTCTATGAGCCTCGAGGCTGTCTGTGAGCAGATGGGCAGGGTACCAACATGGGCGGAAGGACTGGTTCTCCGGGCCGATGGATACACCTGTGATTTCTATATGAAAGACTAATGAAACGTCAGATTTCACCTCTTGCCAAGGCTACCTGGTAGGAGGTGTTTTTTATGGGCACGAATTACAACATCCCATTTCTTGTCACAATGGATTATGCATTTCAGATGCTCCAGGACGGCATTTTGACAGTCGATGAATACAAGAGGTTCTTTTGTGAAATGAGCCAAAAATATAAATGCGAAGACGTCCGAATTTTGTATCAAAGTAAGCTTGATATATATATCGATCAGAGCGTTAATGGTGATACGAAAGGAGCGATGAAGAATGCAAATAACTAAGCTTTTGCTAAAAAAGAAAGAAGTATCGAGGCGTAAAGTTGCGGCCTATGCTCGTGTATCGAAAGATTCCGATATGCTCTTGCATTCGCTTGCCAACCAGGTTTCATACTATTCAGAGCTGATCAACTCGAACCCGGAATGGGAATTTGCCGGCATCTACGTTGACGAGGGGATTTCAGGGACAAAACTGAAAAATAGAGATGGCTTCTTGCGTATGATGGAGGATGCCCGCAGGGGGAAGGTCGATCTGATAATTACGAAGTCCGTTTCACGTTTTGCTAGAAACACGGTTGACTTGCTTCAAAGCATCCGAGACTTTCAGGAACTGAACGTTGAGGTCAGATTCGAGAAGGATGGGATCAGCACATTTGATGGCGAAGGGGAGTTGATGCTATCACTTATAGCATCATTTGCACAAGCTGAAGCTGAATCCATTTCAGAAAATGTGAAGTGGGGTAAGCGGAAACAAATGCAGGAAGGAATCTATCATCATTCTTCGCGGTGCTACGGGTATGAATGGCAGGGTGACAACTTTGTGATCGTGCCAGAAGAAGCGAAGGTGGTGCGCTATATATTTGAATCCTACATAGCCGGAATGTCACCGAAGCATATTGCGGAGAGCATCAAAGCGACAACTACAACCGGAGCACCGTTTTCACGGATCGCGGTAAAGGACATACTGAAGAATCAAATCTACACCGGCGACAGAGTGCTCCAGAAGTTTTACTCACCAAAGGTTAGGAAGAAGACCAGAAATTACGGAGAACTTCCACAATACGTTCTGGAAGGTGTCCACGAAGGTATCGTATCGCATGAGATATTTGATCAGGTCCAGGAGATCATGCGGGAGCGAGCAGAGAAGACTCCAAAGAAAACATTCACCTGTTTTACGGGGAAAGTGAAATGCGGGCACTGCGGTAGGTCCTGTTGCCGCCGCACCATTCGTGGTAAACGCATTTGGAAATGTCAGGGGAATGAAATAAGCAAGGTCTGTGATGCAAGGTACATCGGCGAAGATGAGCTCCGGAGCATCACTTTTACTATACTTGACGATGAGGATGACTTTGTCCGCAAAGTGGACCGCATTGATCTGTACAACGATCATGTAGCATTCATTATGGCTGAGGGAAAAACGATTAAACGAACCAGGAAGACAGGGAGGAGGCACCAAAAGAATGCAGGGAAATAAAGTAGTAACGGTGATCCCGCAGAAGAAAAAGGTCAAGAAAGATACACATGGCCAGGATACCAAAAAGCGAAGGGTCGCGGGATACGCCAGAGTATCAACTGATCTTGAACAGCAGCAGAACTCGTACCAGACACAGCTCGAGTATTACAAGACTTACATCAACAGCAGACCAGACTGGGAATTCGCAGGTATGTATTCAGACGAAGGCATCACCGGCACCAGCACCAAGCGGCGTGACGGATTTAATCATATGATTGAGGACGCGCTGGCCGGCAAAATCGACTTGATTGTAACGAAATCAGTATCTAGGTTTGCCAGAAATACGGTTGACTCGCTATCGACGGTCAGAAAGTTGAAGGACGCCGGTGTCGAAGTGTACTTTGAGAAGGAGAATATCTATACGCTTGATCAGAAGGGGGAGCTGCTCATCACAATTATGTCGTCCCTGGCTCAGGAAGAAAGCAGATCAATATCTGAAAATACAACCTGGGGCCAGCGAAAGAGAATGGCAGACGGACATGGCTGTATTGGCTTCTCACACTTCCTGGGATACGACAGAGGCCCAGATGGAGAGTTTGTGATCAATGAAGAGCAGGCCAAGATCGTAAAGCGGATCTATAATGAATACCTCGATGGCAAGAACACATCACAGATAGCTCGAGATTTGTCCAACGATGGAATTAAGACCGTGACCGGAAAGGACAGATGGCATCCGACAACAATTATCTCAATTCTCAAGAATGAGAAATATATCGGAGACTGCCTGATGCAGAAGTTCTACGTTGAGGATTTCCTGACAAAGAAGATGGTCAGAAACCAGGGTGAGCTTCAGCAGTACTACGTGAAAGGTCATCATGAGCCCATTATTTCGGAAGAGGTATATAACGCGGTTCAGCGGAAGATGAAGGCCATCCAGAAGAAGAAACATCAGTCTGGAGCGAGGGATTTCTCATCTATGGTCATCTGTGGAGACTGCGGATCGTACTACGGATCAAAAGTATGGCACTCGAATGACAAGTACAAGAAGATCGTCTACCGCTGCAATAAGAAATACAATGGCGACAAGTGTAACACACCAGCGGTCGATGAGGATCGATTGAGAGAAGTGTTTATCGAAGCCATCAATAAGCTTCTCGAAAACAAAGGCGAGATCGTAAGCAATATGGAAAGGGCCCTGGCTATTAAGAACGAGACGAATTACGAGGAGATAATCCGGAGGGCAGTCGTAGAGCTTGATAAAGCGGAGGCAGCATTCCGGGCGTTGATCGACCGGCAAAAGGTGACGCCTATCGCCTTCGAAGAATACGAGAAGAAGATCAGGACGGCCGGAAAGAGATACGATAAGGCAAAAGAAGAATATGACCGACTTCTGGAAGAAAGCCAAAACCGGACCAGGAGCATCTACGAGATAGAGCAGTTTATAAAGAGTCTGGTGGAGCAGAACGAGGTTATTGTCAACTACGACTACGGACTAATGAAACGAACAGTGAAACAGATTACGATATCTAACAACAGTGGGGCGATTTTCGAATTCTATGATGGTTCAGAAATAGCAGTGGATAAGGTGAGATAGGTATGATAGAATAATACGAAGAACACAATTATTATTGAGGATAGTATGGGATTCAAAGATGAAATCAAATCGCTCTCACAAACAGTCATAGCTATGCAGGAAAATGAAGAGCGCGAATATATTACCGACGATGAAGCGATAGCTGCAATCAATGTTTTAAATTTTGCGAAATACAATAAAGTGCCAGATATATTTTTGGGTTGTGCCGCATATAATCTGCTCAATGTATATGTTAAACAGAAAACAAGTGGCCTATCATGTAGTTTTCACCGTTTTATTCGTGAAATAATAAAAGGAATTGAAGATGTAAATCAACCGAAAACCATTAGACTTGCATTTGATACAAGTGAAAACCTAAACCTATTGATAATAAATTTTTGGGATTTTCAATTTAGTTTTCAGAGTATGAGATTGACAGATCAAATCAAAAATCTTTTATCAAATAGATTATTGACTTGGGATGGCATTAGGAAGCAAAAATGTGCTGGAACAATATTCAGATTTGCGTTAGATAATTCCTGGATTTCAAATACAACACTTGGCGGAGAGGATCTACGCGCTTTCATTGAAAGAGAGATATCTATTTATTATGAAGATGGCTATTCTGTTAAGGATGGAAGATTTGTCAAGGTAAAAGAATTACAGCCCGCAAAAGATGAGCTTGATGAGCACTTGAAAAACTATATTAGAAGCAAACTATATTCTTGTCAAGATAGGCCAGTGATAATTTCGGGTATCTTCCGAAAAGCATGGGAAAAGCATGTTACATTCACATCGGTAAAACCCTTTATTCCAAATACAAGGGTAATAACCATATGTGATCATATCAATCTATTTAGAAAAGATGTTGAAAGATCAATAGATATCAACTCACTGCAATTTGGAGAAAGGTATTACATTATCGGTTACTGTAGACCGTATAAACGAGTTGACAGGATGGGAGTTCAGTTGGCTGTCGAAGAAGGTTTTTGTCCAATTTTTAGGATGAAAGATTACTCCATGATGCCTGTAGACATAAAGAGTAGATGCCATAGGTTTAGCATAGAAGAATATCTTAGCATTAAACAGCAAGAACTGAAACTATAACACAAAGTGCAACAAGTCTTTTCGTGCAGCAGGAGCAGAAACTCCTGCTTTTGTTTTGACACGATTTCGTATCAAAATAACGATATGAGGAAGGTGGCCCATCATGGTAGCAAATACTCCAGTACCTCAGCGTTTCTGGAAGCTGTCTCGCCGAGAATCGCGGTGATTAGTGTGGGTCGTAACACCTATGGCCATCCGACCCCGGAGGCTTTGGCACGGCTTCGGGAATGCGGCGCTGCTGTGTATCGGACAGATACGATGGGGGCGGTGGGGATCATTACCCGCGGCGGGATGCTGAAGGTGTGCAAGACCAAAGACACCAGAAAGATCCGGAATGGCAGTGCATGGAAAGAAGTGCATGGTGAATCGGGAATAGAATGATGGCGCCGCCATTATAGAAAGCGATGACTGGCGGTAACAAACTGACAGTTTTCGGAATTGTTACTGGCTGGAAAGACTAGGCTGTAGTGGCGGCGCCACTACCAATGGAGCCACTATCAATGAGGCCGCTACCATTTTAGTGGAAAATATGCTATCATAGTAGAAGTCCGGAGCCTGATGCGCGGACAGGGAGATTGCACTATGGCATATCGTAAGAACACACCTCCCGGTTCCCGGGAGTTCATGAAAAATTTACAGAATAACACCCCTGGCAGCGTCATCGTGCTGTACGGGGTGGAGGAATATCTGATCCGGTGGGCAGTGGATCTTCTGAAGGAGAAGTATATTTCACCGGCAACGGAGGTCATGGATTTCCAGGTGCTTGATGGCAACGCCTGCGATCCTGCGGCGATCATCGGGGCAGCGGAGACCTTCTCCATGCTTTCCGAGAAGCGGGTAGTCTGGGTCCGGGATTTCCGACCTCTGAAAAGCCCCGGTAATATGGCCGGCTACGGGGAGGACGGCATCGAACGTCTGACGAAATATATGGAGAATCCCAATGACGGCGCCATTCTGGTTCTCTCCAATGAGGAACTCGACGGGACGCGGAAACTGGCCAAGGCGGCCAGGAAATACGGCAAGGTCTACGAGATGGGAACGGTGTCCGAGCGGGAACTGGTAGGATTCGCCGCCAAGCGCTTTCGGGAACTTGGGGTCACAGTCAGTAAACAACAGATGCGTGAGATCATCACCGCCACCGGTTATCTGAACAAGGAAAGTGAATACAGGCTGTATGACTTTGTGCACGACATCGAGAAGTTGGCGGCGCTGGCTGAGGAAGGGACGCTTCGATCGGAGGACATCGCGGGGGCAGTGAACGGGGACAAGGAGACCTTCCTGTTCGATCTGATCGATGGCATCAGCGAGAATAACAAGACCAGAGCGTTGGAACTTCTCTACAACCGTATGAGCGATGATCCATACGGCGGGATCCCGTTGGTCGCTGCGATCATCTCCCAAATGGAGCTCATGTACTGCGTGAAGGAGTTTGCGGGCAGTATGGACGGCCCTTCCACGGCTCCAACCATCAGCAAGCGGATGGGAATCCACGAGTTCAGGGTGAAGAAGGCGATGCGCTACAGCAGCCGCTACTCATTGAGCAAGCTCAGGGCGATGCTTCAGGCGGGCTACAAAGCTTACGCGGACATGGTGACAGGGCTTCTGGAACCACGGCTTGCTTTGGAAATGTTTATCGCACAGATATGATTGAACCGAATTCGATAGAGGTTATTTTTGGCGATTCAAAATCGGTTCGCTAAATTGCCGCACAAATAATCACCATCGCATATGCGGTGGTGGATTGATTTTGTCAGGTATTTTCTGTATAATAAGTAGAGTATTTGAAAATCATGCAACAGGAGGAATCATAAATGAGTGAAAAGAATTGTTGCGGCGCTGGTACAGATGCGTTCAAGGAACTTGACGCAGTACTGGATCAGTACGCTAAGGTGCCTGGCAGCCTGATCACGATCTTGCAGAAGGCGCAGGACATCTACGGCTATCTTTCCGTAGAGACCATCAATCGTATTTCACAGGCGACGGGGATCAAACCTGCCAAGATCTACGGTGTGGCCACGTTCTATGCACAGTTCAGACTGCAGCCTGTCGGCAAGTATCTGATCATGCTCTGCAAGGGAACGGCCTGCCATGTAAACAGTGCGGACAGGATCGAGGAAGCTATCACCGAACATCTCGGGATCAACGACAATGAGACCACTGAGGATGGATTGTTCACTCTGAACAACGTAGCATGTCTCGGATGCTGCTCACTGGCTCCGGTCATGATGGTCAGAAGCAGCGAGGGTGACGAGACCTACGGGAACCTCACCAAGGACAAGGTCAAGCAGATCCTGACTGAGATCGCAGAGAGAGCATAGGGGGTGCATGCATGAAAGTAGTAATCGGACAGGGCAGCTGCGGGATCGCGACCGGTGCCAAGAAGACGGAAGCAGAGTTCAGGCAGCAGCTTGAGAAACAGGGAGTTCAGGCAGAACTCACCATCACCGGATGTGTAGGTACCTGCTATCTTGAACCTATCGTCGATGTATATGAAGACAATGGCGACATGACCAGATATGTGAAGGTCCAGCCAGACAGAGTCGAGAAGATCGTGGCGGAGCATCTGAAGGATGGGAAACCGGTAGAAGAGTACATCCTCACCGATGAGGACAAGGAATTCCTGGAGAAGCAGGAGAGAGTTGTTCTGCGTCATTGTGGCGTGATCAATCCGGAGATCATCGATGAGTATATCGCTGTTGGCGGCTACGAGGCATCCAGAAAGGTCCTCACTTCCATGACTCAGGACGATGTCATCGACATCATCAAGGTCTCCAACCTGAGAGGACGTGGAGGCGCGGGATTCCCCACCTGGTTCAAGTGGAACGCTGCCAAGGCAAACCCGGGCAAGGAGAAATACATCGTATGTAACGCGGACGAGGGCGATCCGGGTGCGTTCATGGATCGTTCCGTACTGGAGGGCGATCCTCATTCCGTGCTGGAGGGCATGATCATCGGTGGCTTTGCCATGGGCGCTACCGAGGGCATCATCTACTGCCGTGCGGAGTATCCACTTGCAATCAAGAGACTGGAGATCGCGATGGCCCAGGCCAGAGAGAAAGGGTTCCTGGGAGACAACATCTTCGGAACCGGGCGTCATTTCGACATCCGTATCAAGGCCGGCGCCGGCGCATTCGTCTGCGGTGAGGAGACCGCACTGATCGCCTCCCTGGAGGGCGAGAGAGGTATGCCAAGACTGAAGCCGCCATTCCCGGCAGCCAAGGGTTACTGGCAGCAGCCGACCAACATCAACAACGTAGAGACCTATGCCAACGTGGCGTGGATCATCGAGAACGGCGGCGAGGCATTCGCCAAGCTGGGACACGCACCTTCCACCGGTACCAAAGTATTTGCTCTGGCCGGTAAGATCAAGAAGGGTGGTCTGGTCGAGGTTCCCATGGGCCTGAAGGTAAAGGACGTCATCTACGGCATCGGCGGCGGCATCAAGAACGACAGAGAGTTCAAGGCCGTGCAGATGGGTGGTCCGTCCGGTGGATGTATCCCGGCAGACCTGGCAGATACCCCGGTCACCTATGAGGATATCGTCAAGACCGGCGCTATCGTTGGTTCCGGTGGTATGATCGTCATGGATGAGGATACCTGCATGGTGGATATGGCCAGATACTTCCTGGACTTCACCAAGAAGGAATCCTGCGGTAAGTGCAATTACTGCCGTATCGGTACCATGAGAATGCTGGAGATCCTGGAGCGCATCACCAAGGGCGAGGGCCAGGACGGAGATATTGAGAAACTCGAGGAACTGGCCAAGAAGATCAAGGACGGCGCCATGTGCGGTCTGGGCCAGACAGCTCCGAACCCGGTACTCTCTACGATCCGTTACTTCAGAAACGAGTACGAGGACCATATTTACAATCACAAGTGTACCGCCAGATCCTGTAAGGCGCTCATCAAGTTCGATATTACCGACGCATGTAAGGGCTGTACGCTTTGTGCACGCAACTGCCCGGTCGGCGCCATCAGCGGTGAGGTCAAGGGTATCCACAGCATCGACCAGAGCCTGTGCATCAAGTGCGGCAAGTGCGAGGAGCATTGTAAGTTCGGTGCGATCGTAAGAGAATAGGGAGGAAGCATCATAATGAAGAAATACAGAATGAATATCGATGGCAAGGAAGTATTCGGCCTTCCCGGACAGACGATCCTGGAGGTCGCGCAGGATAACGATATCTTCATCCCGACTCTTTGCTACGATGAGAGAACAAAGATCTATGGCGCTTGCGGCATCTGCGTCGTAGAGGTGGAAGGGAACCCCAAACTCTGCAAGGCATGTGCTACCGACATTGCGCCGGGCATGGTCGTCAAGACCAGTACCGAGAGAGTCCTGGAATCCCGCAAGACCAACCTGGAGTTGCTGGTGTCCAACCACAACGGCGATTGCAAGGGTCCGTGCTCCCTGGCTTGTCCGGCGGGCACCGACTGTCAGGGCTACGTTGGCCTCATCGCCAACGGCGAGTACGAGAAGGCCAACGAGCTGATCAAGGATAAGATTCCACTTCCTGCAGCGATCGGCCGTGTATGTCCGCATCCTTGTGAGGATGACTGCAGAAGAGCACTGATCGACGAGCCCATCAGCATCATGGCTCTGAAGAGATTTGCTGCGGATACCGATCTGGATGCCGAGGAGCAGTATGTACCGGAAATCGAAGAAGATACCGGTAAGTCCGTCGCCATCATCGGCGGTGGTCCAATGGGCCTGTCGGCTGCCTATTTCCTGCGCCAGATGGGACACGATGTGACCATCTTTGACGCGATGCCGAAACTGGGTGGTATGCTCCGCTACGGAATCCCTGAGTATAGATTGCCGAAGGAAGTGCTGGACGAGGAGATCGCACTTATCGAGTCCATGGGCGTTGAGATGGTTCCCAACACCAAGGTGGGCGAGGATATGCCGTTCGAGACCATCCGCAATGATTTTGACGCTGTCTTGCTGGGTATCGGCGCATGGGTATCCACCGGCGTTGGATGCCCGGGTGAGGACGCAGATGGCGTCATCGGCGGTATCGACTTCCTCCGGAAGGTCGTTCGCAACGAGCCCATCGACTTCGGTGAGAAGGTAGCTATCGTCGGCGGCGGAAACACCGCGATGGATGCTTGCAGAACCGCTGTCAGACTGGGCGCCAAGGAAGTCTACAACATCTACAGAAGAACCAAGGACGAGATGCCGGCAGATATGCTGGAGATCGAGGAAGCGGAAGAAGAGGGCGTTATCTTCAAGAACCTGACCAATCCGCTGGAGATCCTTACCGACGAGAATGGCCATGTGAACCAGGTCAAACTGCAGTGCATGGAACTGGGTGAGCCGGACGAGTCCGGTCGTCGTCGTCCTGTACCAATCGAAGGAAAGACCGAGACCATCGATATCGACACTATGATCCTGGCCATCGGACAGGCGGTAGACGCCAGTTTCTTCGATGTGGATAAGACCAGAAAGAACGCGATCGCTTACGATCCGGAGACCTTCATGACCAGCATGCCCGGTGTGTTCGCCGGTGGTGACTGCGGAAATGACAAGATTTCCATTGCCATCGAGGCCATCGCAGATGCTCGCAAGGCATCTCAGGTCATCGATTCCTACCTGAACGGGGAGACCATCAAGTATCAGAAGCCGTTCTTTGTGGAGAGAGACGATGTGACCGAGAAGACCTTCGAGGACAGAGAGAGACTGTGCCGTGAGAAGGCCGACCAGCTGAATGCTGCGCAGAGAAAGGACAACTTCTCCGAGGTCGTATTTGACGGGCTGACAGAAGAGCAGGCTATCGCTGAGGCGAACAGATGTCTAGAATGCGGATGCCACGACTACTATGAGTGTAAGCTCATCGAGCTGGCAAATCAGTATGGCGTCAAGGAAGATCGCTTCAAGGGTGAGAAGAACCTGTCCGAATTTGAGGATAACCATCCGTTTATCGTCAGAGATCCGGATAAGTGCATCCTGTGCGGGCTTTGTGTCAGAGTCTGTGATGAGGTCATGGGCGTTGGTGCGCTGGGCCTGGTGCAGAGAGGCTTCGATACTGTGGTCATGCCGAACATGGGCAAGCCGCTGGCTGAGTCTGGCTGCGAATCCTGTGGTCAGTGCGTAGCATGCTGCCCGACCGGAGCACTGCAGGAGAGACAGACCGTTCAGAAAGAAGTGCCGGTGGATACCGATGTGGCATACACTACATGCTCCTTCTGCTCCGTTGGATGCTCTCTGGAGCTGGAATCCTGCGGCGACATGCTGATCAAGGCCAATCCGGACAGAGATGGTGTCGTGAATGCCGGAATCTGCTGCGGAAAGGGCAAGTGGGGCTTTGATACTTCCGTCCTGGAAGGAAAGCTGACGGATCCTCTCATCAAGGAAGGAGACGAGTTCAGACCAACTGATTATCATGAAGCCTTTGTCATGATGGCCAAGAAACTGGAGGCCGTGAAGGTAAGACACGGTGCGTCCAGCATCGCGATGGCTATCTCCGACAGATACACCAACGAGGAAGCCTATTCCTTCAAGAAACTGGCTGAGCTGATTGGAGCCAGAACATTCACCTTCAACAAGAGAGCAAGTGGTGTGACTGAGGTCTTGGGACTGGGTCATGAGGCTTCCCCGAACACCATCGACGAGCTCCTCTCCACCAAGTTCATTCTGGTGCCGGGCTTCATCAAGAAGAACAACCCGGTGATCTGGAACAAGATCAAGCAGTCTGCTGAGGCTGGTGCCAAGGTGGTCGTACTGAACACAGACAAGGCGAATGACGCTTGGGATTTCGCTGAGGTGATCGATGTAGATAACACTACCACATTCCTGAAGAGAATCGCCAAGGCGCTGATCGAGATGGGTAAGACAAGCGACATCGAGGGATTTGATGCTCTCAAGGCGTCTGTCGAGAACGAAGAACTCTGTGAGACCTGCAAGTCTGTTGCAGAGCAGTATGCCAATGCCAAGAAGGCTATGATCGTCTTCCAGCAGAACGTTCTGTCTGTTGAGGCAGCCAGACTGATCGCTGACATCGCGCTGCTGTCCGGACATATTGGATCGCCGCGTGACGGTATCCTGGAGGTCAAGCCGAAAAACAACTCCCAGGGTCTGGTGGACATGGGTATTACCGCTGGCGTAGAAGCACTGGACGGCATCAAGGGACTGCTGATCTTCGGTGAGGATCCGAAGGATGTGGATCTCTCCGGACTGGAGTTCCTGGGTGTCTCCGACATCTACCTCACAGAGACCGCCCAGAAGGCAGACGTGGTGATCCCGGGTACCGGTTTCGCCAGCACCGACGGAACCTACACCAATACCGAGCGCAGGCTTCTGGATGTGGAAGCGGCTATCGACGAGGATGTGGACTTCTGCAACTGGGAGATCGCTGCCGAGCTGGCACACGTCTTTGAGGTCGAGTTCCCGTTCGAGGAAGAGTGGGATATCTCCGAAGAGATGAACGACACCGTTCCGATGTACAAGTACGCCGAGACGGAGGAGGTTCTGGGTGGTGTCATGGTACCGTTCGAGCCGAAGTTCGCTGCAGCAGAGGATGCTCCTCTGGTGGATGAGCTGGCTTGTACCGATGCGCTGATGAACATCATGGACGAGAGACTTCCGGAAGTCGTAAGATAAGTAATCTGCACAAAGCAAGTTTAACAGAAAGGGATCGCTGCATTACGCAACGATCCCTTTTTAACGCCCTTTGTCCGGACGGGGGCGTTTTGATTATTTGCTGGCCGCGATCAGTTCGCGGGCATTCTGCCGGGCAGTATCGGTGACACTCTCACCAGCCATAAGACGGGCGATCTCATCCACCGTTTCATCGTGGGTGAGATGGAGTACCTGAGTGAAGGTTTCCGTGTCTGTGGTGGATTTGTCGATCTTGTAGTTGTCGTCGCCACAGGCCGCGATCTGTGGGAGATGGGTGATGCAGATGATCTGATGCTCTCTGGAGATCTCACGGAGTTTACTTCCTACCACTGAGGCAGTCATGCCGCTGATCCCTGTGTCGATCTCATCGAATATCATGGTAGGCATGGCGTCGTGCTCCGCGGTGATGTTCTTGATGGCAAGCATGATCCTGGAGATCTCACCACCAGAGGCAACTCTGGTCAGGGGCTTCATGGGTTCTCCGCGATTGGTGGATAGGTAGATCTCACACTGATCGGCACCCAGTTCCGTGATGGAAGGGGCAGGGGAGAGCCGCAACTCGAGTTTTGCGTCCTTGAAGTTCAGATCGTGGAGTTCCTTCTCGATGGCGCTGGCAAGCTGCCGGGCACTGGCGGCGCGAACCTCTGTCAGCCTGGCCGCGCAGTCCATCAGGGAAGCACGGAGTTTTGCCGTTTCCTCCTCGAGGGCAGTGCGCCTTTCATCAAAAATATCGATGGACAGAAGTTGCTCCTCAATGGTGCTCCCGTATTCTATGATTTCTTCGATGGTGCTCCCATATTTCTTTTTTAGGTCTTCGATGGTGTTCAGGCGGGCGATAGCACTGTCCAGTTCTTCCTGGGAAAAGGCCGATCCATCCCGAATATCCCGCAGCAACTCTGCGGCATCCTGAAGGTCATACAGGGCGCTTTCCAGTCGTTCGTGGGCTTCTGTCAGTGTCTCCGTAAGACCGGCGACCTGGCCAAGGGTCTGGGAAGCATATCCCAGTGCACCGAGAACAGAGGGGTCTTCGCCATCCAGGGCACTGTAGGCATTCTCTACGGCGCTGAAGATCTTCTCGCTGTTCTCAAGCACCGTGATACGTTCCTCCAGGGCCTCGTCCTCTCGTTCGGTAAGGGCGGCGCGCTGGATCTCCTCTGCCTGGAATTTAAGGAAGTCTGCTTTCCGGGCATTCTCTGCCTGGGTCTTCAACAGGTTACGAAGACTTTCTCTCTTGTCCTTATAGGCGTTATAGGCCTCCAGGAAGGCGGATCGGCAGGGGCTGATCTCCTCGCTCCTGTATTGATCCACAATGCGGAGATGCTGCAGAGGATCCAGAAGCAGCTGATTGTCGTATTGTCCGTGGATATCCGCCAGCCTGTGAGCGATCTCGTTGATCTCGCCCAGTGTTACCAGTTGTCCGTTCAGACGACAGAGATTCTTTCCGTTAGCTGAGATCTCTCGGGTGATCACGTATTCCTTTCCGTCGAGTTCCGCCTGGAGCTGGATGATGGCGCGTTCTTTTCCATGGCGCACAAAAGAAGAGTCTGCGCGGCTCCCTAGAGCGAGACTGATCGCCTGGATCACGATGGATTTTCCGGCGCCAGTCTCACCTGTGACAATGTTGAGCCCATTGGCAAACTCTATCTCTGTGTTCTCAATAACTGCAAAATCTTGAATAAGTATGTGCTGTAGCATATTCTCTTTCTATCTGTCGGATTTCTTCATGATCAGCATGTTGTTGAATGTGGACAGGATCTCCTGTACATTCTCCTCGCTGTCAACCACCAGAAGCAGAGTGTTATCACCTGCAACGCTGCCCACCACATGAGGAAGGTTCACGCTGTCGATAGCTTCTCCGGCGGCAGCGCCGCAACCCGAAAGCGTTTTGATCACGATCAGGTTTTGTGCAGAAGCAAAGGAAATGACCGTCTCGCGGAAAATGCGGATGAACCGATCAGAGATCGGTGAGTCCTGCCTGGTGCTGACCGCATATTTGTATTTTCCTGTATCTGAAAGGACCTTGATCAGCTGTAGTTCCTTGATGTCACGGGATATTGTGGCCTGAGTCACATCAAACCCTTCTTCCTTAAGCAGTCTGGACAGTTTCTCCTGTGTCTCAACCTCGTTGTTTGCAATGATGTCCAGTATTTTGTTCTGTCTTGAATAACGCATTGGATCCCCCTTCTCAGAGCAAGAAAGTTCATTAATATAAACATATAATAACACAAACATCAGAAAATTCAACCTAATTTACTGAGTTTATACATAAAAAAGTTCAATTGATGAAAAGTGGAATGTGTTGACAATTGCCCATACAGCCAGTAGAATAGAACATATGGTCGAGTACCAGATTATGAATAAACGGGGTATAGAATGAGAATATTAGGGATAGACCCGGGATATGCCATCATGGGATGGTCGATCCTGGACATGAAAGGAAATCGATTTGAAGCGGTGGACTATGGATCTATTACCACCGATGCCGGTGTACCTATGCCGCTGAGATTGCAGCATCTGTACAGTGAGCTCTGCGCGATCATCGAGAAGTACCGGCCGGAGGAGGCGGCGATCGAGGAGTTGTTCTTCAACAACAACGCCAAAACCGTCATACATGTTGGTGAGGCCAGAGGGATCGCTGTATTGGCGTGTGCCAACGGCGGCCTTGCGATCAGCGAGTACACGCCGCTGCAGATCAAGCAGGCGCTGGTAGGGTATGGACGTGCAGATAAGAAGCAGGTACAGAACATGGTGAAGACCATCCTGCATCTTGATGCGGTGCCCAAGCCGGACGACACCGCGGATGCGGTGGCTGCTGCCATCTGTCATGGGCACAGTGCCGGACGGAGGCAGCGTACTATACGCAGCGGGATATAGAGTGTGTCAAAGGGGACGGTTCTTTTTGACACACACAGAAAGGAAATAACAATATGATCAGAACATTGCGTGGAGCATTTCATCCCCAGGCGGATGGGACGGCAGTGATCGAGACAGTAGCCGGGATCGGGTTTCTGGTGAATCTCCCTGCTAACTCTACATTATATAAGAAGTACGAGGGTGAGGAGGTCACAGCTTACACCCTGATGATCGTCAAGGAAGACGACATGAGTCTCTACGGTTTTGAGAACCGGGATGAACTTGCTTTGTTCAAGCTGCTGATCTCTGTCAACGGTGTCGGTCCCAAGGCGGGGATGGCCATTATGAGCATCCTGCCGGAACAGGAATTGCGCAGAGCCATCGGTACGGGAGATGCCAAGACCATCGCTCAGGCCAACGGAGTCGGGAAGAAGACCGCTGAGCGAGTGATCCTGGAGCTGAAGGACAAGGTAGGCGATTTCAGTGACGCAGAAGGCTTTGAGATGCCTGGCGGTGTACCGATGCCCAGCGATGACCGTATCGAGGCAATTAACGCCCTGATGGGGCTGGGGTACGGAAAATCCGAAGCGGAGACTGCTGTGAGCAAGGTTAAGGACGAGGGACTTTCCGTGGAAGACTATATCAGACGGGCACTAAAGGAGTTTTAGGGTATGGATGAAAGAATCACACAGACGAGTGCAGATCCTTTTGAGGCGAAGCAGGAGATCACGCTCAGACCGCAGCACCTCACGGATTTTATCGGTCAGAGTGATGCCAAGGATAATCTGAAGATCTTTATCGAGGCGGCCAAGAAACGTGGTGAGCCTCTGGATCATGTGCTTTTCTATGGCCCCCCGGGACTGGGGAAGACCACATTCGCCGGGATCATCGCTAACGAACTAGAGGTTGATATCAAGATCACCTCCGGGCCAGCCATCGGCAGAGCTGGAGACCTGGCAGCGATCCTGACCAACCTGAACGACAACGACGTGCTTTTTATCGATGAGATCCATCGTCTCAATCGCTCCGTAGAGGAAGTACTGTACTCTGCCATGGAGGACTATGCCCTGGATATCGTCATCGGAAAGGGGCCCTCTGCCAGATCTATCCGACTGGACATCGCCCGTTTCACATTGATCGGTGCCACTACCAGGTCGGGAAGCCTGTCGGCTCCACTGCGTGATCGATTCGGCGTTATCTGTAAGTTTGAAATGTATAAGGAAAAAGAACTCTCCCAGATCATCGAACGGTCTGCTGGCCTTATGGGGGTGCGCGTGGATCCTGAAGCAACCGCCTTGATGGCCAGGTGCTCGCGAGGCACTCCACGTGTGGCCAATCGACTCCTGAAACGGATTCGGGACTTCTCCCAGGTGATGGGGGACGGTTATATCGATGAGGAAATCACCAGGAAGAGCCTGAAAGCACTAGGGGTGGATGACCTTGGACTAGAGAAACTGGATAGGGATATCCTGATGACCATTATCCAGCGATTCAACGGCGGACCGGTGGGCATCGATACGATCGCCGCTTCCATCGGAGAAGAGAGGATCACTCTGGAGGATGCCCATGAGCCTTATCTGATTCAATCCGGCCTTCTGTATCGAACCCAGAAGGGACGTATGGTCTCCAGATTGGGCTATGCTCATATGGGAATCCCATATCCCTTTGGAGACGAGGAGGATAACAGCGAAGATAACGACGACCAGCTCACCTTGCTATAGGATCGACAGGAGAGAAATATGCATATTGACGATTTTGATTACACGCTCCCGGAGGAACTGATCGCGCAGACACCACTCGCACAGCGGGATGGTTGTCGGCTGATGGTTCTCGACAGGAAGACCGGGAGCATAGCACACCGGCACTTTCACGACGTGCTGGAATACCTCAGGCCAGGGGACTGTCTGGTCCTCAATGATTCCCGCGTCATCCCGGCGCGGCTGTTTGGCGTCAAGGAACAGACGGGAGCACGGGTGGAATTCCTTCTGAGCAAGCGGATCGAAGGTGATGTCTGGGAGTCGCTGGTGCGCCCGGGAAGGCGTCTGAAACCCGGAGACCGGGTAAGTTTCGGCGATGGTGCCCTGCAGGCAGAGATCGTGGGTTATGGAGAAGACGGTACCAGACAGGTGCGTTTCGAATACGAGGGTATCTTCATGGAACGCCTGGCGGAGTTAGGCAGAATGCCCCTTCCACCCTATATCGAGCGGGAGAGTACAGAAGAAGATAAGGATATGTACCAAACCGTCTATAGCCGGATCGATGGGTCCGTGGCGGCGCCCACCGCTGGTCTCCATTTTACGGAAGAACTGCTGGAAGCATGTCGCCAGAAAGGCGTACGCCTTGCCTATGTGACCTTGCACGTGGGGATCGGCACCTTCCGGCCTGTGAAGTGCGAACAGGTGGAGGAGCACCATATGCACTTCGAGGAGTATTCCATCGATCCCGAGAACGCACGGCTGATCAACGATACCATCGATGCAGGCGGTAGGATCCTCTGCGTCGGCACCACTTCTACACGCACGGTGGAAAGTGCGGCATTTAACGACAAAGCATCCGCTCATTGGCATGTGACCGAGGGGCATGGGAATACCGATATATTCATCTACCCGGGGTACGAATTCCGGATCCTGGACGGGCTGATCACCAATTTCCATCTTCCCAAGTCCACACTGATCATGTTGATATCTGCGCTGTATGATCGGGAGCACATCCTGAAAGCATACGAGGAGGCGGTGAAAGAACGTTACAGGTTTTTCTCTTATGGCGATGCCATGATGATCCTGTAGCAATGGACAGGGGTTATATATTATGGCAGGTAAGGAACGGATTCGCTATTTTGATGTGATCAAGGGGATCGGCATCCTGATGATCATGTACGGGCACATCACGCTGTTGCCCAATCCATTCGACCTTTGGATGTCTTCGTTCAAGGTGTCGTTGTTCTTTCTGGTGTCCGGAATGCTGGCGTACCACACCGGCTCTGTGGACAGGGCGGACCTGTCAGCCTATGCCCGTAAGAACTTCCAGAGCATCATGGTCCCGTATTTTGCCTTTGGCGCATTGGGAATCCTTTTCAAGACGGCCTGTGCCGCCATGCGCCACCACACCGCCTGGTATGTACTGGAGCAGTTCCGCAGTCTGAGCATGGATCTTATCTTTCTGAGAGGCTACAATAGCATCTGGTTTCTGCCAGTGCTGTTCATCGGCATGATGGTGTTCTATCTGCTCAGAAAAGGCCCAAGGTGGCTGCGTTTTGGATACCTGATCGCTGGTGTGTTCGCCATTCAAGGAGCCAAGGCGCTGAATCGTTTCTTCACGGCAGCCTTTTCCGACGGGGGGCTCCTGTCAGAGATCCTGATCCGCCTGGTATACGCCACCGGCAAAGGTCTCATGGCCGCCTGGTTTATCCAGATGGGGTTCTATCTGTTCCGCTATTACCAGAAACTGAAAGACAACCGAGTCAAGATCATCGGTGGGATCGTGCTGACCCTGCTCAACCTCTGGATGTCTCAATTCGCCATCCACGTGGACATCGACATGATGATCGAGGGTAGGATCCCGGCACTGTTCTATTTGGGCGGCATCATGGGCACCATGGGGCTGCTGATGCTGGTGGATGTGTTGAGCCAGCGGTTCCAGATGAACGGGCTCTGCTATCTGGGAGTCAACAGCCTGACGATCATGGCTACTCACACGGTGTTCGGATTCCGCAGGATCGCCTATCGCGGCTGGTCCTATGTAGGGTGGATTCCACAGGTGGCCAACGTGGAGTACGTGCTGGAGTGCTTTGGGGTTTTGGCCGTGCTGGTATTGATGGAGTATGGTGTTGTCGAACTGGTGAACCGCCACTTCCCGGTTCTGAATGGGTATCGCAGCCAGAAGGCGGCGAGGTAAGTGGCACAAAGCTTTGTGCGATAGAAGGAGAGAGTATGCAACACGCAGTAACTTACGAACTTTTACATACAGATAAGAAGACAGGGGCCCGCCGCGGCGTGATCCATACGCCACACGGGGATATTCAGACGCCGGTGTTCATGCCGGTGGGTACCCAGGCGGCTGTGAAAGCCATGCGCCCGGAACAGGTGAAGGAGATGGGGGCTGAGATCATTCTGGCCAACACCTATCATCTGTATCTGCGGCCGGGTCACGAGATCGTGAAAGAGGCTGGCGGGCTCCATCGGTTCATGAACTGGGATCGTCCTATCCTGACGGACAGCGGCGGGTTCCAGGTTTTTTCCCTTGGAAAGCTTCGGAAGATCACAGAGGAGGGCGTTCGGTTTCAGAGCCACATCGATGGTTCCCGGCACATCCTGACACCGGAGAAGGCAATGGAGATCCAGGAGGCACTGGGGTCGGATATCATCATGGCCTTTGACGAGTGCGCGCCGTGGACATCGGACCGGGCGTATATTGAGGATTCCATGGCCAGAACCACCCGCTGGCTGGCCAGATGCAAAGAAGCACATAAGGATATTGAGAAGCAGTCCCTGTTCGGTATTATGCAGGGCGGAATGTTCAAGGATCTCAGGAAACAGAGCGCAGAGGATATGATCGCCATGGACCTGCCAGGGTATGCTATTGGCGGACTGTCGGTGGGAGAGCCGAAGGACGTCTACGTTGACATGCTGGCCTATTCGGCGCCTCTGCTGCCGGCGAACAAGCCTCGATACCTCATGGGGGTAGGCACGCCGGACTACCTGTTCGAAGCAGTGGAGCACGGCATAGACATGTGCGACTGTGTGGAACCCACCCGCATCGCCCGTCACGGTATGGCCACCACCTCGGAGGGGAGGCTGAACATCAAGAACGCCAGGTTCGAACGTGATTTTGGTCCGCTGGATCCGGAATGTGACTGCTACACCTGCCGGAACTACAGCCGGGCCTACCTGCGCCACGTGTTCAAGGCAGGGGAGTTTATGAGCCCCATGCTGCTGTCCAACCACAACCTGGCCTTCCTGCTGAATATGATGGCGGGCATTCGCAAAGCCATCGAGGAAGATCGCTTTCTGGAATTCAAACAGGATTTCTACAATAAGTACTACGGAAATGGTGGAAGAAAATGATCGTGTATTTCAGCGGTACCGGGAACAGCCGCTTCGTAGCCGAAAAGATCGCCGAGCAGGCCGGACACGGACTCTTTGACGCAGCTCTGGGCATGCGGGAGGAAGAAGGAAAGATGTTTCCGGAGGACGATTGTTTTGTGTTCGTATGCCCGGTCTACGTGTCGGCCCCTGTACTGCCTTTCCTGGAATTTATCAAACGCTCGGCGTTCCCGGAGGGTAGCCGGGCGTATTTTGTCATGACCTGTGCCGGCGGCATGGGAGCATCCCCGATCTACTGTCAGCGGATGGCGGAGGAGAAGGGGCTTCGGTATATGGGGACGGCCAGTGTGCGGATGCCCCAGAACTACGTCCCCTTCTTTCGTATGCTCCCGGAAGAAGAGACCAGAGAACGGATCCGGGATGCGCTTCCTGTGATCTCCCGGATCTCAGAAAACATTCTACAGTCAAAGAGACTTCCGGCTGCGAAGATACGCAGCTGGGAGAAGGCAGCCACCGGAGCGATCCTGCGTCTATATTACCGCAGGTTCATGTCTCCAAAACCGTTTCGTTCTACAGAAAGCTGTATTCACTGCGGGCGGTGTGAAAGGGTCTGTCCCATGGGTAACATCCGTCTTAAGGAGGGAAGACCGGCATGGGGCAAACGCTGTATCCACTGTATGGCCTGTATCAATCTCTGCTCGGCAGAAGCAGTCGAGTACGGGAGATGGACCAGGGGGAAACTACGTTTCCACGGGCCGGAGCATTATATCCACAGATAAGGAAACCTGCATATGCAGGATGAGGTATTTAGAATGGAAGAGAAGAGAATGGAGATCTGTGAACTGGCTGGAGTCTGCGGCGGCTGTCTGCATCAGGGGACACCATATGAGGAACAGCTTGCTGCCAAGGAGCGGGAGGTCCATGCTTTGTTCGAGAAGGCCGGGATCACCCCGGTGAAGTTCGATACAATAGAAGGCTGCCCATCGCCGTACCGCTACCGGAACAAGATGGAATACACCTTCGGTGACCTGGTGAAGGACGGGCCGCTGGAGCTTGGCATGCATAAGAAGAGGCAGTTCATGTCCGTGGTTACGGTGGATCACTGCCAGCTGGTGCCGGAGGACTTCAACCGGGTGCTCCGCTACACGCTGGATTTCTGCCTGGAGCATGCCTATCCCAAATACAACAAGAAATCCCATCAGGGGCTACTGCGCAACCTGGTGGTACGCTGTGGCGTGCGCACCGGAGAACTTCTGGTGAACATCGTCACCGCATCACCGGTGTGCGGCGTGACGTTCGATGCGGAAGGCTGGTGCCAGGGGCTCTCAGCTTTGAACCTGGACGGACGCATCGCCGGCGTGCTCCACACGGAGTTTGACGGCCTGGCGGACAAAGTCGGGTGCGACAGACTCCACATCGTTTTTGGGCAGGACTACTATATGGAGCATCTGCTGGATCTGGATTTTAAGGTGAACGAGTTCTCCTTCTTCCAGACCAACGTGGAGGCAGTGGAGCGGCTGTACAGCGAGGCGGTGGCTCTCATCGATGAGATAGAGGGGAAGACGGTCTACGACCTCTACTGTGGCACAGGTACCATCAGCCAGGTCATGGCACGGCGGGCCAAGCAGGTCATCGGTGTGGAACTGGTGCAGGACAGCGTAGATGCCGCCATCGACAACGCGGCTCTCAACGGGCTGTCTAACTGTCGCTTCCTCTGCGGGGACGTGTATAAGGTGCTGGACAAAGCCGGGAGCACGGAGGAGACAGAACTGCCTGCTCCGGATGTGATCGTGGTAGATCCGCCCCGGGTGGGCATGAGCAGGGAGGCCGTGGATAAGATCGCCGGCTACGGTGTGCCTCAGATCGTCTACGTGTCCTGCAACCCCAAGACCCTGGTCCAGAACCTGGCCCAGTTCCAGGAACTGGGCTACGAGACCGTCTACGCCAAGCCGTATGACAATTTTCCGATGACGAAGCATGTGGAGTGCGTAGTATTGATGTCACGTGCTGATAGGTAAGACGCGCTGAAAGGCTTGAAAACAAGCGGTTTATGAAATTAGCGCCTATCGAGTCGGCCACTCAGGAAGCTCAAAAAACGCTCGACGGGAACTTATCTACAGCTCATTTTGCCGCAGGGTTGAGTAGGCCATTTAGATGTCAGGGGTTGAGTGTGCCATTTAGATGTCAGAAACGGTAGGGTTGAGTGGGCTGTTTAGATGTCGAGGGTTGAGACGGTTGTTTAGATGTCAGGATGTTTTGGAGGAATGAAAAATGGCTTTTGATTATAAGAAGGAATATAAGGATTTTTACATGCCGAAGAACAAGCCGTCTATCGTAACGGTACCGAGCATGAACTATATTGCTGTTCGTGGACATGGCGACCCAAATCAGGAAGACGGCGAATATAAGCGGGCAATCGGTCTGTTGTATGGCATTGCCTTTACGATCAAGATGAGTAAAAAAGGAGATCATCAGATCAAGGGATATTTCGATTATGTTGTACCGCCGCTTGAGGGCTTCTGGTGGCAGGAAGGTGTAGACGGAGTCGACTATGCACACAAAGAAGACTTCAGATGGATCTCTGTGATCCGCCTGCCGGACTTTGTTACAAGAGCAGACTTCGACTGGGCTATAGAAGAGGCAACAAAGAAAAAGAAACAGGATTTCTCAAAGGTGGAATTTCTTACTTGTGATGAGGGACTGTGCGTCCAGTGCATGCATATAGGATCCTATGATGATGAGCCTGCTACTGTTCAAATGATGCATGAATACATAGAGGAGCAGGGTTATGATCTTAATATCACGGATCAGCGCTTACACCATGAAATCTATCTGAGTGATGCAAGAAAAGTCGCTCCGGAAAAGTTGAAAACTGTGATTCGTCTTCCAATAAAGGAGCGAGAAGAATGAGACTGAAAAATGTACTGATCGTCGTTAAGGACATCGAGAGATCCAGACAGTTTTACCATGATCTGTTCGGTCTTGGGTTGGTTCTTGATAATGACGGGAATATGATCCTGACGGAAGGGTTGGTGCTGCAGGAAGAAAAATACTGGAAAGAGTTTCTTGGGAGAGATATCATTCCGGAGAATAATTCCTGCGAGCTCTATTTTGAGGAACGAGACATAGAAGGCTTTGTGGAAAGGCTTGAAAAGTATTATCCGGATGTGAAATACGTCAATCAGCTGATGACGCACAGCTGGGGACAAAAGGTTATACGTTTCTATGATCCAGACGGAAATCTGATAGAAGTAGGGACACCGGTTTAACATGGCAAATATCATCACCGGAATCAGAATAGTGCTAAGCATTGCTTTGATGTTCTGTCCAGCATTATCGCCATCATTTTATGCACTGTATATAGTTGCCGGATTCTCAGATATGATCGATGGTGCTGTTGCAAGAAAAACAGGTACCGTCAGTGAGTTCGGCTCAAGGCTTGATACAGGTGCAGATATTGTATTCGTAGCGGTATGCCTGATTAAACTGCTGCCTGTATTACATATACCGGTCTGGCTTTATATATGGATTGCTATCATTGCCATGATTAAGGTGATGAATATTGCAGTAAGATTCTTCAGCAAGAAAGAGTTCATATCTGTTCATTCCGTAATGAATAAGGTGACTGGAGGGATGCTGTTCGTTTTACCGCTGACACTGGCATTCATAGATCTTAGATACAGTGCCGCAATCGTATGCGTGGTTGCGACTATAGCGGCGATTCAGGAAGGGTATTTGGTCAATCGTAATGTGATGGAATGAACGAATGATCTTTGTAGGAGAAATGGAATGGCATCAAGTAAAGATTATCTGGAATACATATTAGATCAGCTTTCAGGGCTGGATGACATATCCTATCGTGCGATGATGGGGGAGTTCATTATCTACTTTCGGGGCAAGGTTGTTGGCGGTGTTTATGATGACCGTTTTCTTGTTAAGCCTACAAAATCTGCATTGACCATGATGCCAAATGCAGACATGGAAGTACCGTATGAAGGTGCCAAGGAGATGATCCTTGTTGATGATGTGGAAAACAGGGAATTCCTGGGAGAATTGCTTGAGGCGATGTATAAGGAACTTCCTGCTCCAAAGAAAAAGAAGTGAGCGTATGAAAGCAAGAGAACTTATAGGCTATCTGATGGGGCTGATCCTGTTTGTGATACTGATTCCGCTGATAATGTGGAAGTTTTCGGGAGAAGTGCATCCGAATGCAGCGCGGTTGATTTGCTTAGGAGTAATGGCAGCCATCGGGATGGGACTTAGTATATGGTCCATCATTTATATGAAAAATGTGGGCGAGGGAAATCCGATGGATGCTTTCAATCATGAGGTAGCACCGCGCACGGTCAACCTGATGACGGATGGCCCGTACAGAATATGCCGGAATCCTATGTTATTAGGCGTGTTCATATATTATGCTGGCGTTATCATTTTTCTGGGAACATGGCAATCCGCCGCAGTATTTGCAGCCTACTTTGCGATCATGATGATCCAGGTCAAACGAGAAGAAGAGCGCCTTAAACAGGACTTTGGTGAAGCATACGAAGAATACTGCAGAAAAACAAGCAAGCTGATACCACATATTTGGTAAGTAACGGAATAATGACTATATTGAGGTACGGAAACACCAATACATTTTTTATTGAAGGCAATGACGGAGGCCTGCTTGTAGATACCGATTATGCCGGGACTTTACCTGCGTTCTATAAGGCGCTGAAACAAAACGGTATCAAGGTTAACAACATAAAATATGTACTGGCGACGCATTATCATCCGGATCATATGGGGCTTATCAGTGATCTGATGAAACAGGGTGCCATGCTAATTCTGATAGATGTTCAAAGAGACTATGTGCATTTCTCAGACAGTATTTTTGCAAGAGACAGGCTTCCGTATACACCAATCGATGAGAGCCTGGGAACTGTCATCTCATGTTCTGAAAGCAGGGAGTTCCTGTTACGGGCGGGCATTTCCGGTGAGATAATCCACACGCATAGTCATAGTGAAGACAGCGTTTCACTGATCATGGATGACGGTGATTGTTTTGTCGGAGATCTTGAGCCTTTCGAGTATATAGAAGTATATGAAGAGAATGAAAAACTGAAAAGCGACTGGGAGCATATATTGTCCTTCCAACCTAAACGGGTCTTCTATTCACATAGACCTGAAAGGGTATTGGATTGACAAATCGGGATTTATGGAAGAAATAATGAGTAGTGGTTATGAAATAGCAAAAGAAAAAGATATAAGGGAATTGTTTGATCTGCAGCTGAGAGCATTCGAGAGTGAAGCTGAAATGATAGGCAGCAGGAATGTGCCCGCTCTGATGGAGTCCCTCGAAGAAAACCGGGCGGATTTCAGGAACTGGACGGTGCTTGTAAAGCGCAATGATGAGGGCAGGATCATCGGGGCCGTGAGGTTCAGAGAAGAAAGCGATCATATCGAGATCGGCCGCGTCATGGTTGCACAGGAATACAGGAACCGCGGTGTTGCGATCGGTCTGATGACTGCAGTCGAAGAACTTACGCAGGCAAAAACATTCGAACTGTACACCTGCACTAAAAGCTATATCAATATAAACCTGTATGAGAAGCTCGGTTACCGAATATACAAGGAAGAGCAGGGGGACAGAGATCTGTCATTTGCATATATGAGAAAAACTATTGGCTAGATTGACAACTTCCATTTTGCAGGGAGGATTACGTGAAAATAGAAAAAGATGAAATAACAATCCGAGATTTTACGGAAACAGATCTTCCACTCATGTTTAAATGGTTGACAGATAAGAGAGTGCTGGAGTATTACGAAGGTCGTGACGTCAGGTTTACGATGGATACTTTGTCTGCACATTTTTTGGAAGAAATTCCAGATGGATTCAGAATGATCATCGAGTATAAGAAATCCCCCATCGGATATGCACAGGCCTATCAATTGAGTGGTGAATTGTTCGATGAATATGACTATCCTGACGATGGACATATAGTGTTTGCTATGGATCAGTTTATAGGTGAGTCGAAATACTGGAGTAAGGGAATAGGCTCATCTTTTTTGAAAATGATGGCTTCTCATCTGAAAGATAATATGGCTGCGGAACGAGTTCTTCTTGACCCGCACCAAGATAATAAAAGGGCTATAAGGGCATACGAGAAAGCCGGGTTTAAAATCATTAAATCACTTCCAAAACATGAGATGTTTGAGGGAGAAAAAGTAGATTGCTGGCTGATGGAATTAGCACTGTAGATTCCAGTTTGCAGAGATGCCGCTGGTAAGAGAGGTATGCCATGATACTTGAAACGAAAAGATTGATCCTCCGACCGTGGGAAGAAAGCGATGCGGAGAATTTATTTAAATATGCAAGTCATCCTGATGTGGGACCAATCGCAGGATGGGCGGTTCATACAAGTGTAGAGAATAGCCGTGAAATAATCCGGAGGGTTCTTTCAGCGCCGGAGACCTATGCTGTAGTATTAAAAGAATCAGGCCAGCCTGTTGGCAGCATTGGACTTATGCTTGGGAAAGCCAGCAATATTGGCCTTCCTGATTCAGAAGGTGAAATCGGCTACTGGATCGGAGTTCCGTATTGGGGACGAGGGCTGATACCGGAAGCAGTCAGGGAATTGATGCGCTACGGTTTTGAAAACCTGAAACTTAATAAAATATGGTGTGGTTACTTTGATGGGAATGAAAGGTCAAAGCGTGTTCAGGAGAAGTGCGGTTTTCATTATCATCATACGGCCTATAATGTGCCCTGTGCCATAGAGGGCGTTCTCCGAACGGAACATATAACATGCCTTTCCAAAGAGGAATGGCAGTCTGTCAGATAACTTCCAGTTTATAAAGACAGACCAAAGCTCCTCACTACCAATCACGGCGTAAGTAAGTAAGATAGGAAATCTTTGATTTCCGTAATCGAACTTATACACAGTAGTGGGGAGCTCTTATTATGCCTCGACGTCGATTGTGATCTCGGACTTGAAGTCGACGGTGAAGTGATCCTCGAAGACAGTGGTCTTGGCGATGTGCCTTGGGACCATCGATTGGTTCATGATAACGTTGCAGCGATTGTGCAACGATAAAAATAACGTTGCATAATCGTTGCAACGATGATATGATGTTTGTACCAGAATGCCGAAGGAGGTATCACAATGAAAGAAAGCCGAACTCTTGAATTCAAGCAGGATGTCACAAATTCTTTTCTGAAGACAGTCAGTGCGTTTGCAAACTTCGGAACAGGGACTATCTTGTTCGGCGTTGATGACTCTGGAAAAACTGTTGGGGTTTCAGATCCGGACAAAGTCCGATTAGACATTGAGAATCGCGTCAATGACAGCATCAGACCAAAACCAGAGTATTCGATAAGTGTGAATCGAAAAACAAATGTAATATCCTTGGATGTTCAAGAGGGAAAGTACAAACCATATCTTTACAAGGGTAAAGCATATCGGAGAAGTGATACTGCAACATTAGAAGTAGATCAGGTGGAGTTGAGAAGACTGACTTTGGAGGGGGAGAATCTTTATTATGAAGGGCTCCCTTGTGGAACGGACAAGTTGACTTTCAACTACTTCGAATCAAAACTTGATGAAAAGCTGGAGATAAAGATCTTGACCGAAGATATCCTACGAACATTTGGCTTAATAAATGATGATAAGAGTTACAATAATGCTGCTGCCATTTTCGCTGACAGCAATCAGTTCTGCGGCATGGATATAGCCAGATTTGGTGATTCAATCAGTGAAATACAGGACAGAGAGATGATATCCGGAGCCTCGATTCTAAAGCAGTATGATGGTGCGGTTATATTGTTCAAACGCTATTATCAATATGAAACTATACAAGGCATTGAGAGAAAAACCGTCGACAGAATACCGGAGGAGGCATTTCGCGAAGCAATAGCAAATGCTCTTGTCCATAGGACCTGGGATATAAACTCGCATGTCAGAGTAGCTATGTTTCCAGATAGAATTGAGATATCATCACCAGGAGGGCTTCCAAAAGGTATAACTGAAGAAGAATACCTGAAAGGATCTATCTCCAATCTGCGGAATCCTATTATCGGAAACGTTTTTTTCAGGTTACATTATATTGAAATGTTTGGAACAGGAATCAGACGTATCAAAGATGTGTATTCAAATGCTCCAATCAAGCCGGATTTCGTTATCACAGATAATTCAATAAGTGTCATTCTTCCGTGTACCGACAGGAAAATGGAAGTTTCTGCAGATGGGGGAAAGGTGCTGGAAGTTCTGAACACAGGAACAGTTTTATCCAGCAGAGAAATAGCCGATGGACTAGGATGGAGCAAGGATAAAGCGATTCGAGTGTTAAACACACTTCTGTCCGCAGGATATATTCAAAGGATTGGGAATGGCCCCGGAACAAAGTATGTAAAACGTTGACAAGTTTCCGATGACATATGTGATAATCTGACATCGAAATGGACGTATCGAGCCATGTGGAGTGCGTAGTATTGATGTCTAAAGCAAGCACATAAGAGGCGCTGAAAGGCTTGAAAACAAGCGGTTTATGAAATTAGCGCCTATCGAGTCGGCCACTCAGGAAGCTCAAAAAACGCTCGACGGGAACTTATCTACAGCTCATTTTGCCGCAGGGTTGAGTAGGGCGTTTAGATGTCATAGGGTTGAGTGTGCCATTTAGATGTCAGAAACGGTAGGGTTGAGTGGGCTGTTTAGATGTCGAGGGTTGAGACGGTTGTTTAGATGTCAGGATGTTTTGGAGGAATGAAAAATGGCTTTTGATTATAAGAAGGAATATAAGGAATTTTACATGCCGAAGAACAAGCCGTCTATCGTGACGGTACCAAGCATGAACTATATTGCCGTTCGCGGACATGGCGACCCGAATCAGGAAGACGGCGAGTACAAACAGGCGATAGGTCTTCTGTATGGTCTTGCTTTCACGATCAAGATGAGTAAGAAGGGTGATCATCAGATTGATGGATATTTTGATTATGTAGTGCCGCCTTTGGAGGGATTCTGGTGGCAGAATGGAGTAATCGGTGTCGATTATACCAATAAGGATTCTTTTCAGTGGATCTCCGTCATCCGTCTGCCGGATTTTGTGACGAAAGAAGATTTTGAATGGGCAGTCACAGAAGCTGCTGCAAAGAAGAAGCAGGACTTTTCAAAGGTTGAGTTTTTTACTTATGATGAAGGGCTTTGCGTACAGTGTATGCATATCGGATTCTACGATGATGAGCCTGCCACGGTACAACTGATGCATGATTTCATGGAACAGAAAGGGTATGAATTAGATATTACCGATAAACGCCTGCATCATGAGATTTATCTGAGCGATGCCAGAAAAACAGCGCCGGAGAAGCTGAGGACGGTGATCCGGCATCCGATAAAAGTGAAGGGGAGATGATCATATGGAGTACATCAGAGTTACAAAGGAAAATCTGGGAAAGGAGCATATCTGCTGCGCCATTTCCAACAATAAGGATGTTCAGGTGTCATCGAAGAAGGTGTGGCTGTCCGATAGGTTTGATGAGGGACTTGTCTTTCTGAAAAGCGTGGAGCGCGGAAAGTGCTTTATAGAATATATTCCGGCTGAGAACGCGTGGGTTCCGATCAAGGCTGACGGTTATATGTATATCGATTGCCTGTGGGTGTCCGGGTCCTTCAAAGGTCATGGCTATTCTACTGACTTGCTGAATGCCTGTATTGATGACAGTATAGAAAAAGGAAGGAAGGGACTGTGTATTCTGGCTGCGTCTAAGAAGAAGCCTTTCCTTGCTGATCCCAAATTCCTGAAATATAAAGGGTTTACTGTGTGTGATGAGGCGGATAATGGCATCCAGTTGTGGTACCTGCCTTTTGTGACGGATGCAGACAAGCCCCATTTTCGGGAATGTGCAAAGCATCCTCACATAGAAGAAAAAGGATATGTGCTGTATTACACCAGCCAGTGTCCGTTCAATGCGAAATATGTTCCGGTTTTGGAGCAGACAGCCAAAGAGAATGCCATACCATTCCATGCGATTCATATCAAAAGCAGAGAAGAAGCGCAGAATGCTCCGACGCCGATCACAAATTATGCGCTGTTCCATGACGGGGAATATATTACGAATGAGCAGATGAACGAAAAAAAGTTCCTGAAACTTGTGAATGCATAGGAGACTCACATGGCATCAACAAAAGAATACCTGGACTTTATCCTTGAACAGCTATCGGATCTTGATGAAATTAGTTTTAGGGCGATGATGGGAGAATATATCATCTACTATCGCGGCAAGGTGGTCGGCGGCATATATGATGACCGCTTTCTCATCAAGCCTGTGAAATCAGCAGTCGCCATGATGCCGGACGCAGAGATGGAACTGCCATATGAAGGGGCGAAAGAAATGCTCCTCGTGGACGATGTGGAGAACAGGGAGTTTTTATACGAGTTGCTGGAAATGATGTATGATGAGCTGCCTGTTCCGAAAAAGAGATAGACAAATCGGGATTTGTGGGGGGTGAAGTGTAACGATGATAGAAATTTTGAAAAACAGGTTTGAGCAGAATATGACGAGGCATCCTGATCTTAAGTGGGAAGATGTGGCTGCTCGGCTGAAAGAGGCTCCAGAGGCGCTGAAAGTGCTGAGAAGTATGGAGGAAAGCGGCGGTGAGCCGGATATTATCGGCATCGACAGGGCAAGCGGGAAGCTGATTTTCTGTGATTGTTCTGTGGAAACTCCATCAGGGAGGAGAAGTCTCTGCTATGATGATGAAGCCTTGAAAAAGCGAAAAAAGAATCCGCCTATAGGGAGTGCAGTGAATCAGGCTAAGAAGATGGGGGTGTCACTGCTAACAGAAGAGCTTTATAGAAGATTGCAGGAGCTTGCTCCGGTCGATCAGAAAACATCATCCTGGATAGCCACTCCAGACGACATCCGCAAGCTGGGTGGAGCTTTGTTCTGCGAGCGTCGTTACAATACTGTTTTTACGTTTCATAACGGTGCTGATTCGTATTATTCTGTGCGTGGATGGCGAGGTTATATAACTGTCTGATAAAATAAACGCAGGTGAAAAATGGATCAGTAAAACAGCCATCCGAAATACATCATTTTAGGATGCGTGAGTCAGTTCACTGTTATGCCGCTTCTCGCCTTCGGACTCGGGACTTTGTTCGGATTAGACACTGCACTGCTCGCCGGGGTCATCCTGGTAGGGGCATGCCCTGGAGGAACAGCAAGCAACGTCATAACGTATCTTTCAGGAGGGGACGTCGCTCTCTCAGTCGGTATGACTTCTGTAAACACGGTGCTCGCGCCTTGTCTTTACCCTGGCAATAACTTACCTGTTCCTGCATAAGAGCGTGGAAGTAGACGCCGTGAGCATGTTTGTTTCAATAATACAGGTGGTGATAATACCGGTCATGATCGGGAGCTGTTCTGGCCAACATATACGGTATTCTTGCATCAGATGTTTTGTAAAAGAATAGCGACAAATTCCAGCTTGTCGGGATGACGCAAAATCGTGATTTGTGGAGTAGAACATGGATAAAAAAAGGGCTTTGTCTGGCGCCATAACATTTATAACCCTGATGGGAATCGTAAGTCTGTTTTCGGACATGACTCATGAAGGCGCCAGAAGCATATTGGGCGAATATCTGAACCTCGCAGGGGCATCCGCTGCAACCATCGGATTTGTGTCCGGTATAGGAGAATTGTGCGGGTATTCACTAAGGCTCATATCCGGATTTATAGCAGATAAAACGAAGAAATACTGGACATTTGTTATCACAGGCTATGTAATACAGGTTCTGGCAATTCCTGCACTGGCACTCGTACCTGAACATGGCTGGATTTGGGCCTGCGGTCTTGTGATCCTGGAGCGTATCGGAAAAGCGATAAAAAAGCCTGCCAAAAACACATTGGTAAGCTTTGCGGCAAGCGAGATCGGAACCGGAAAAGGCTTTGCCTATCAGGAGTTTCTGGATCAGCTTGGCGCGTTTCTCGGACCGGTACTGCTTTTTGTAACAGCTCTTGTAAAAGGTACAGACGACCTTTTTACAACATATAGGATCTCTTTTGCGGTACTGCTTGTTCCTGCAATGATCACCATAGCTCTTGTTTTGACAGCAAAGATAAGATACCCTGATCCGGAGATCTTTGAAAAGCAGGAAGATAAACCGGCAAGCTTTGAATTCAGGAAGTCATTTGTTCTGTTCATGGCGGCCATCTGCTTTTTTGCTTTTGGCTTTGCAGACTTCACCCTGATCACACTTCATTCGGCTAATACCGGAGCATTTAATGAATCCATGCTCAGCCTGCTATATGCTGGGGCAATGGCTGTGGATGCCTTTGCTGCACTATTCTTTGGCTGGCTTTATGATAAGGTCGGGCTGAAGGCTCTGATCATTTCCACACTGTGCAGCACATTCTTCTCATGTTTTGTTTTTATGACTGGAAATGCCTGGTTGATCGGAGCTGGGATAATTCTGTGGGGGATTGGAATGGGTGCGCAGGAAAGTATTATGAAAGCAGCTGTCAGCGGAATCGTCCCACGTTCCATGCGAAGCACCGGTTTCGGAATATTTGAGACAGGATTTGGTATTGCGTGGTTTCTGGGCAGTTGGCTTCTCGGTGCCCTGTATGATTTGAATCCTGTGTATCTTGTCACTGTGTCTGTGGTATCACAGTTTCTGGCGATTGCATTTTATGCTTTATGCCTCCGGTGCAATAAGACAGAGTGCTAACAATTCCAGTTTGTCGGTGGACAATTTCCCTGTTACTGATAGGGTCACTTTGATAACTTCCCAATGACGGGCATGGCGTTTTTATGAATGTCAACCAGAAAGTGATCCACGTGCTCGTTTGATTTTGAGCCACCTGTGCTCATTTGAAAGTGAGCCATTTAAACCCCGGCTTTTGAATGGTCAAGCCGATAAGAGTTCCCGTTCATGTCGAGTACATATGACTTGAACGTAAGGCGGTCTACCAACGCTGCTACAAGCCCTGTGTTTTCAAAGAGTGTTGTCCACTCTGAAAAAGCAAGATTCGTAGTGACAATGGTACTGCCAAGCTCACTTCTGTCAGCAATAACTTTAAACAGCAGTTCTGACTGAAAACGGTCAAAACTTACATACCCCATTTCATCGATGATCAGAAGGTCGACTTTCTGGATCTTCTTTTCTAGTTTGCCCAAAGCGTAGTTGTCTTTGGCTTCTGACAGCTCAGTTGAAAGGGATGCAGCATTTTTAAACAAGACACTTTTCCCATTGGCACATGCCTTGAGCCCGATGCCGATAGCCATATGGGTCTTGCCCCTCCCGGGATTGCCGATCATGACGAGATTTTTCTTCTCATCAATGAACCTGCAGCTGGCAAGTTCACTGAGAAACAAGTCGGATATTTTACCGTCATATCGGGAAAGATCCAGTTCATCGATCGTCTTTGTATATGGGAATCTGGCCTGTTTCAATCTTTTGCGATTGTTGTTTTCCTGGCGTTGTTCCCGTTCGGCATACATCAATTCCAGGAGAAGTTCACCGAAGGAACTGCCAGGACCTGCATGCTCCTGGATCTTGCGATATCTTGCAAATGTCGGCACTTTAAGTTGTTTAGAAAGCAGTTTGATCTGTTCATCTAATGCGTCGATCATTTCAGTTCACCTCCTTTCCGATGCTGAGAGCATCATATTCATGGAGGTCAACACTCCGGACGAGCACGGGATCGGATATGTCATTGCTTTCAGCATGACTGTTAGCCATGAATTCCAGCAGATCGATGACATTGTCACGACCTTTCTCGGATCGCAACTGATCCAGGACTTCGGGAGGAATGTTCTGCTTCACCGGAGCCGCATCGAATATCGCACGCGGTCGTTGCTTTAGCAGCGGCAGGTAATCACTCAGGTGATATGATGACTGTTCCTTGCCTGTAAGTCTTGCATGTGTAGAGATCAATTCGCCATTGCAATAGATCTCGATCGTTTCCGGGTATCCTTTGATGCTGACCGGATGTCCTACATATCTGACCGGAACAGAGTAGGTGTTCGTTTTGAAACGTACTGTAGAAAATGCATTCACACGCGAAGAGACGCATTTCGCAGTTTCAAATACATATTGCGGCAGGTCATGCAGAAGGACCTGTTCTTCCCGGAACAGTTCGCCTACAGAGGCATGTCTGCCACGAATGGTGTGATCTTCATATCGAAGACACCGTGCCAGGAGCAGTTGGGTCAATTCGCCGATGGACTTTACCCTTGGTACAGGGACGCATATATTGCGGCGTGCCCATCCGACGAGGCCTTCTACAAGGCCCTTTTCGTGCCCTTCTGCAGGATTACAGAACACGGCATCGAACCCGTAGTGTGAGCTGAGCATGGAGTATCCATCCTGCAATTTGGCTTGTTTGCCGAAGCCATCTTTTACAGCAACTTTTCCGTTATCGAAGATGACTCTCGACGTCGAGCCGCCAAACACATGGAAGGTCTTTACAAACGCGTCCAGGAAACTTTCTTCATTCTGTTTTCTGTATGCGAGCACGACAGGACGACAACTGTAGCATAGCCGTGCGCAGAACAGGTTGACCACAGTTCTTACATCATCCAGGTAAACTGTTGCCGTACCCCAGTCGACCTGCATGGCATCGGCAGGATCAAACTGGAGCGGTATGAATGCTTTTGGCATCTTACCGCGTATATCACGGACTGCGCGTCTGACCGTGGATTCCCCGCCCCGGAATCCTTTCTCCTCGACGAGACGGTCGTATATCTTTCGGGCTGTGTGCTTCTGTTTCTTTAATCCTTCTGCTCGGTCTTCCTCAAGGCATGAGCAGATGAAGGAAAGAACGTCCTCTGTAAGGACAGAAGCCTTACGCTCTGGAGTTTTACGCTCCCATGGGACCTTTTCTCCCTCACAATACTTTTTAACCGTATTGCGAGAGATCCCCATGGATCTGGCGATGCTTCGTTGGCTCTCGCCATCGAGGAACCGCTGTCGGATCTGTTTGTAATCGCTCATTGAAATCACCACCTGTATCACCTCCGAACCTGATATCAGGTTCAGAGTATTACGAAAGTGGCTCACTTTCAAGCGAGCATTATGTCTAAAAGTGGCTCACTTTTAGATTAGCATTTATAGCGTTTTTGACATTCATAATGTACACTCTTGCCACGTTGAGACGGTAGTATTGATGTCACGCGTTAAAGACTGACCGCCGAAAAAGTGCCGTATTTCCTGGCTTTTCGGGCATCAGGGCATCAGTGCCGGGGAGACGGTTTGACCGCAAAAATCGCTCTGTCAGAACATATCAACCGCTTCTGTCAGAGGGTTGAGTAGGCCATTTAGATGTCATCGGGTTGAGTGGCCGGTTTGGATGTTTTTGACATAGGGTTGAGTTAGTGATTTGGATAATGGCGGGTTGTGGCTGCGATTTAGATGTCAGCGCGACAACTCGGGATTTGGAGCTGAGGAACATGAACAATCGCACCCTTATAGAAAAATGTGCAGAACGCTACGACAGTTTCTACTTGTATGATGAGAAAGGAATTCTGGAAGCTCTTTCGAAATTGAAGCGGTGTTTTCCGGATGTTTCGTTCTTGTATTCCATCAAATGTAACTCCAATCCCCATGTGTTGAACTGTATTTTCGGTCAGGGACTTGGCGCAGATGCCGCCAGCTTGGGCGAGGTTCTTCTGGCAAGTGAAGCGGGACTGACCAGAAATCAGATATACTATTCTGCCCCCGGGAAAACTGCAAAGGAGATCGAAGGCGCTTCCACAAAAGCCACTTTGATTGCAGACAGTCTGGATGAGGTTGCTCGAATCCAACAGGTTGCTGCACGCACAGGAGGGGTATTCAGAGTTGGCCTTCGCATCAATCCGGATTTTACCTTTGATAACAGCCATGGGCTTCCCTCAAAGTTTGGCATAGACGAAGAACAGGCCGTCCGTTTTCTTCAGAAGTACAACTATGAAAATGTTGAAATCAATGGGATTCATGTTCACCTGAAAAGCCAGGAATTGAATCCTGACAATTTAGCCGCGTATTATGATAAAATGTTTGGACTTGCTAAACGGTTTTATGATATCTGCGGCGGGCTTGAATATGTTAACATGGGATCCGGGATCGGCGTCCCCTATGCAGAATCGGACACTCCGCTGGATCTTCCTTATTTGGGGAAGTTCGTCCAAGAACATATTCGGAAATTCCGGGAAATTTGTCCCGGTACAAGGGTAATCATTGAGCTTGGCCGTTTTGCCGTCTGTAAGCATGGTGTCTATGTGACAAAAGTGCTGGATCGCAAAGAATCCTACGGAAAAACATTTGTGATCCTAAAGAATACCATGAACGGTTTTCTGCGGCCATCGTTGGCCAAGCTGGTTGAACGATACACACTGGGACTCTCGCAAACTTCTGTCGAACCGCTGTTTACCTGCGCGAATGCTTTCCAGTTTCTTCCTTTAACAGAACACAAGGAGGTTGAGACCGTTACACTGGTTGGGAATCTCTGTACTGCTGCTGATGTAATAGCGGAAAACGTTGTTCTGCCGCATCTCGAATGCGGAGATTGCGTTGTCATCACAAATGCAGGCGGCTATGCCGCAGTCTTATCGCCCATGCAGTTTTCCTCGCAGGATCGGCCTGTTGAAATCTTCATGACGCAAGATGGAGAGCTAATAACATGAATTCGACATATTCCAGTTTGCAGGGATGTGTCGGTAGACAATTTCGGTCATAGCAAAAATCTTGGACAAATTCGGTCATAGCACCGACATCAATTTCATAGTCTCCAGGCATGTGGAGTGCGTAGTATTGATGTCACGGGTTAAGGATTGACTGCCGAAATAGTGCCGTATTTCCGGGCTTTCCTGGCATCAGGCCGTCCGCGGCAGTGGGCGGATTTGACCTTAAAAATCGCTCTGTCAGAACATATCAATCGCTCCGGTCGGAGGGTTGAGTAGGCCATTTAGATGTCAGAGGGTTGAGTGGCCGGTTTAGATGTTTTTGCGGTAGGGTTGAGTTAGTGATTTGGATAACAGCGGGTTGTGGCTGTGATTTGGATGTCGGGGGTTGAGACGGCTATTTAGATGTCAGGGCAGAGAGGAGCGTTGCTATGGGATCTGTGTATGTTGCTCACTCGCGCAGCTCGAAAAACACTCCCCGGAAACTTATCTACGGCTCATTTTGACGGAGGGTCGAGTGCGCTGTTTGGATATCAGAGCATTGCTGTATATTTGGATGATGAAAACGCAGTGGTTCGAATGTTTGTGATTTTGGATCGAAGAGTGGGTAAATGTACTCTTGTAAAACTCGCATCAAATATAGACTCTCAACCAGAGTGGCTACAATAATTCTAACGGCTTAGAGTTGATGTCGAGGGAATTTAAAATATGAGGTCAAATAAGGACGAATGAGTAGAAAATCGATCGTACTGAGCCTTCTTATGGTTCTGGTGCTAACCGCGCTTGCAGCATGCAGTTCGGGAAAGGGAAAGCCGCTCGAATCCGGCGACATAACAAAAGAAAACGTATCGCAGGTGTGCGAAATCCTAAATGAGGCAGGTCTCTCCAATGTGGATGTGTTTGAGAAATGGGTTAAGGACTCGGCATCTGGTGCGTCCGAGAAAGCTTCGGACATGTCTGGCTTTACCGATGCCGACTGCCGTATGACAGTCATGCTTCTTGCAGGTGAACTGATCAAATACGACAGCGTTGAGGAAGACTACAATGGCACTTACCTGATGTTCGATATGGATGCGATAGAGAATAAAGACGAGTACAGCATACTGAAGGAAAAGAAACAGCTGTTTACTACCATGTTTGGCGAAATGGCAATCTCGAAGAATAGGTTTGCCGAAACCCTACCCGAAAACTGGAGTAAACATGGAATAAATGTGGAAAGCGATAAATGCTCCGTCATCAGCATCCTGTTTAAGGCTTATGAGGAGGAGGCAGCATTCGTTGGACATACCGGTATTCTGATTGATTGCAGGAATATCGAATCTGTCGATAGCAACTATTTGTTCGTGGAGAAGATCGCTTTCGGCGATCCATTCAAAATCACACTCTTCAAAGATGAGAACGATCTGATAGAGATGCTTTCCGAGAGACCGGACTACACATCAGAAGAGGGCGACCCTGCGCCGGTTGTATATAAGAATGGGGAGAGTATAGGAGAACTGAAACGATGAGAAAAATGATTGCATTATTGCTTACCGTTATATGTGTTGTTATGTTAGCTGGATGTTGCGCGAAGTCTTCGTCTGAAGTAACAATAGATTACGGCAATTCATCAATATACTCAAAAGAAGATATGGATTCTGCAATTCAGATGATAAAAAAAGAATTTGATACTTGGGATGGCTGCGAACTGCATAGCATCACCTATGGTACGGATGAGGAATGCAATGATGAAAACATAAAGTGGATGAATGAGCTGGAAAAAGCAAATGATGCAAAGGAATCATTCGCGCAGTGTATTATGTTTAAGAGCAATTTCCATTCACCAAAAGAAGGCGGTGGTGCTTGGGATGCAGATGAAGAGTATACGGATTGGCAATGGTGGCTGGCACGTTCTGACGGTGGTCAGTGGAAGCTGATGACGTGGGGATATTAACGAATGAATAGAAGAATCCTTATATTAACAATGATTTGCATTCTGACAGTTTTGGCTGGATGCGGAAAGAAAGCTGAGCCGATAGATTTGCCATCCAATGAGGCTGTCATAAGTATAGAGGTCATTACGCTCGACGGAGCTAAAGCCGATATTACAGAAGCCAATCAGATTGAGACAGTCATGACTGCTTTAAGCGCAGCTGAACCGACTCGGTTGGAATCCGTAAATGACCAGCCTACGAATGTTGACGCCTACGGAACCATCAGCATCAATACCGTTGGTGAATCAACAGTGGTTTACTACTACGATAAAGATAGTAAACACTATATCGAACAACCGTACAGGGGAATTTATGAGATGGAAGATTATTTAGAAGAGACTCTGCTTCAAGAGTAAGTGAGGTGTCGAAATGTCTATGAAGGCAGTTAAGATCATTGATGCGATCTGCATTGTAATATTCGTGCTCATGGGCGTGTATATATTTGTTTTGCCTAATGCAACACAGGATTTGCTGTTGCCTGTCTTTACAATCATTAATCCCTATAAGACCGGAGCGTGGATCATGGGAATCGGATTTCTTGTCACCTGTCTATGGGGAAAAGGAAGGGCAGGCTTGGTTTTAGGTATAGTGTTGCTGGTGTGTTATCTGATTACGGCGTTTGTATCACTGGTAGGATTGATGGTGGTGACAACCGGGCTTGACCTTCTGTGGTATTTGCATCCTATTCCTATTGTAATTGGATGCATTGTGGCAATTTGCAGGAAGACAAGAGGACAATCATCATAATCAATGTAGGAGAGAATAGTATGTCATCAAGTAAAGATTATCTGGAATACATATTAGATCAGCTTTCAGGGCTGGATGACATATCCTATCGTGCCATGATGGGGGAATACATCATCTACTACTGCGGCAAGGTGGTCGGAGGTATATATGATGACCGCTTTCTGGTGAAACCTGTGAAGGCTGCGGTGACCATGATGCCAGATGCAGAGTTGGAGCTTCCGTATGAAGGAGCGAAAGAAATGCTGCTTGTAGACGATGTAGAAAACAGGGAGTTCCTGCGAGAGCTACTGGAAGCGATGTATGAAGAACTGCCTGCTCCGAAGAAGAGAAAGAAGTAAGACATACCAAAGCTCCTCACTACCAATCAAGGCGGTGGGGAGCTCTTATTATGCCTCGATGTCGATTGGAGACGGGGATGCGGACAAAAACCTGGACACATATGAGGGCTCTGAAAGGAGTCATTGATGTATTCAGAAGAGCAGAGAGTTAAGGCACTACGTATGTATCATCGGATAGGATCCGTTACAGATACAGTGCGCCGACTCGGTTATCCAAGCAGAGAACAGTTGCATAACTGGATTCGCAACGAAGGGAAACCAAGAGTAAAACGAAAGAAACCCAATTGTAAAAACACCATCGAGCATCCCCGAAACCCTCCGGCGGAGTTTAAGCTGGAAGTATTTCGTCGTTGTTTTGAGAAGGGAGATAGTGTAAAATTAGTATCAGAGGAAATTGGATACAGCCGATCCAGATCAGCACGCTCAAGAACGGATCACTATATAATGCTGACCAGGGCATTGTTCCTGATTTTACCATCAGCAAGTACGATACTTTCTACGACCGTGAAAAACTGGTAGACTTCATCCACCAGCTTCCTTGATCGAAGAAAAAACAGGTCTTATATTCAAAAGGAGAACATATGACATTTCACTATGCAGGTAAGTACAGCGGCAATCCGGATGATATTCCTTGTCTGGAGCATGAACCGGGAGCAGTGCAGTTCAAGGAAGCTAAGGATCCAAAACAGCTCAGCGGTATAATGTCCATAATTTCAGTCGCAATAATATTCTTTTTCTTCATTCTGGCGTGCATAAGAGCCCGAGATGTTGTCTTCAGCTATGCAGGAGTCTTTCTGTATCTTCTGACGATCATTCCCCATGAGTTCCTGCACGCTATATGCTTTAAAGATGATGTGTATATGTTTCATGATCTGAAGCATGGGATGCTGTTCATGGCGGGGCCGGAGAGGATGAGCAAAGGTCATTTCATATTCAAATGCTTACTCCCGAGTATAGTGCTTGGGTTTATCCCGTTCATCATTTTCTGGATCAATCCGAAACTCACTGTGCTGGCAACACTGGGCATGCTTGGCATAGCGACTGCTGCAGGAGATTTCTATAATGTGCGTAATGCATTGCGCCAGGTGCCGAAAGGAGGCCGGATATACCAGCACAAATACGATACATTCTGGTATATGCCTGAGAAATAAAAAAACCTGGCTCGATCGTATCCGTTTACCTGATCGGGCTGGACTATATAAGTATTATGGAGGATAAAAAATGATTTTTGCAGCACTTGCACAGTTCGCTGTGTGTTTTCTCATTCTGGCCTGGGTACTCAGGAAAAAGACCGGAGAACCTTATTCCAGGAAAGCGGTCATCAAGTTCGTATTATTCGGCGCACTGGGTGTGATCCTGTGGTTCTGCCTGTCACAGGTACTGCCTATTAAGGAAGACACATTCTTTGGCATGAACCCGATCGTCAGCGGCTTTCTGACGGCCCTGATCACTGCCTCTCTGACCGAAGAGATCATCAAATACATCGTGTTCCGTCTTGCAATAAGGAAGAACAGGGAAGTTGTCTGCTGGCTGGATGTGATCATAGCAGCGATCGCTGTTGGTATCGGATTCACTCTTCTGGAGGATATGACTTATCTGTTCGACGGTGCCGGAACTATTATCCGGGCGATCCTGCCGGGTCATATCCTGTTCCAGGGGATCATGGGATATTATTACGGCAAAGCCCGTGTCACTGGACAGTCCAAGTATCACGTATTGTCACTGCTAGTACCTATTCTGGTTCACACAGTGTTCGACATGTTTATCATAGGCCTCATGTCGGTCGTCGGCAGCACTAAAGATCTAGTAGGCATAACTGCGGACCAGCTAGCAAATCTGCCATACTACAACTATCTTATCCCGATGGCGATCGGTGCCATTGTGGCTATGATAGGAACCCTCATCGCACTGATCCTGTTCCTCAGGAAAGTCGGTGCATGGAGCAGGAACGGCGACAAACAGGAGCTTGCCGGGGAGAGACGGAAAGAGAATCATTCCATGTGTTAAGGAATAAGTACGATGTTTCAGTTTGGAGAAAGACACCCGGTCTTGTTTGAGATCGTTCTGGTCATTGCGGCATTCCTTGCCGCCGGGGTTTTTTCGCTGGTGGGTGCGATTTTCAATGTGCACCCCGCGCTGAGTTCCTCGGTCGGCAGGGTTCTGATCGGCGCGGCGCTGATTGTGATTTATAATAGAGCGTTTACACGCGACCGGCCTTTTAAGAACCTTCCAGCGGTCATTCCGGCGCTGCTGTTTGCCGCGTGGAATCTCTTTTACAATTTCAGTTCCGGGATGGTGTTCGGAGGAAGAAATTTCGTAATCGAGGCTTTGGTCACTGCGTCGGCGCCGGCCATCTTTGAGGAAGTCCTTTTCCGGGGCATTCTGATCTATAACCTGAAGAAAAAGGGAACCGGTGCGCTTCCATGCTTGTTCATTTCCGCTGCTTTGTTCGCCGCAGCGCACCTGACCAATCTGGTCGGCCTCGATGTCGTCAGCGTTTCAGTACAGATGGCATACTCTTTTGTGGTCGGCATGGTTTTCGCTGCCGTTTATCTCAAGAACAACAGCATCCTGCAGGTCATTGTCGCCCACTTCCTGATCGATTTTACAAACAGCCTGTTCGTTGAGCAGCTCGCCTCGTCATCCGCGCCACAGTTGATCCTCTTTGGTGTTCTGCTGGTTGCGGAAGCGCTTTATGCCCTGTGGCTGACCAAAGCAAAGAAGATTTCAGGCCGCTAATTTCCAGTTTGTAGAAGTGTTCGGCCGAAGAGAAACAGTAGATTTTTTCGGTTGAACGCGCTCTGGTTGGTTAATTCGCTTGTACTGTGGACATTCATAATGGCGTCTCGGGGCATGTGGAGACGGTAGCACTGATGGCATATGCTGACAGGTAAGAGGTGCTGAAAGGCTTGAAAATAAGTGGTTTTTTGTTGTATTTGGGATAGCAAATGAAGTAAAAGATAGAGAAAAGATGATGATTGTTGATAATGTGGAGGAAGCATGACAAAGCATAGCAATATCAAAATAGGGTATAAAGAAACAATGAGCGTAATGACAAAATCCAATGGGCCTCTTGGCGGGTATGCGGTAAACCCTTATATTGGATGTACGCATGGTTGCAAGTATTGTTACGCGTCATTCATGAAACGGTTTACAGGTCATACAGAAGAATGGGGAACATTTCTGGATGTAAAAGAATGGCCGGAAATAAAGAAACCAGAGAAATATGCTGGACAAAAAGTGATCATAGGTACAGTTACTGACGGTTATCTTCCACAGGAAAAAATCTATGAAAGAACAAGAGCAATACTTGAGCAACTAAAAGACAGCGGTGCGGATATACTGATTTGTACGAAGTCTGACCTTGTGCTTCGCGATTTGGAGCTGCTAAAGGAAATCAATAAGAAAAACAGGCTGACTGTATCCTGGTCGGTGAATACTTTGGACGAGTGCTTCTGTGAAGACATGGATGATGCTGTCAGTATTGAGAGAAGGCTTGCAGCGATGAAGCAGGTTTATGATGCAGGAATCCGCACAGTGTGCTTTATTTCACCAGTATTCCCTGGATTAACAGATATAGAAGCAATATTTGAACGAGCGAAGGATCAATGTGATTTAATATGGCTTGAGAATCTTAATCTTAGAGGCGGATTTAAGAAAGTAATCATGGACTATATTGCGGAAAAGCATCCGGAGCTTTTTCCGTTGTATCAGGAAATATATACTAAAAAGGACCGTAGCTATTTTGAAGAACTTGAAAAAAAAGCAGAAAACTTGGCTCAAAAATATGGCTGCAGATTTGTAGACAATGAAACCCCGTATGAGAGAGTTCCAAAGGGTCAGCCAACGATCGTCGACTACTTCTATCACGAAGAAGTGCGCGGTACCAAAAACACTGGGAAAAGAAACAAATAAATTCCGGTTGAAAGGGTCTTCTATGATAATATCAATCATAGGAGACTCTTTATGTCTAAGATAAAAGGATATGCATGACTTGAAAGAATATGACAGGGGCTTTCCCCTGTCATATGTTGCATTCAAAGACTGTCGCTGCTGTTGTTTGCTTGTATCATTCATTATCAGGCAGGTTTATGGTAAATGTCTTGGTGTTGGTTTCATCTACAACGCCGGAGATTTCACCACCTTTGATCTGAAAGGTGTTATGGACATCTGTGATCGCTTGTGAAGGGACCGTAATATCGAAATATTCTTCCTCGCCATCATTTCCCTCCAAGGTGATCCTGGCAACTTCCTTGTTTCCTCTCAGTACAATAATATCTTGCCCGAATGACTTATTGATCACGCCAGTGACAACGATATCTTTAGGGGAATCGGCAAAAAACTGATACTCATCTAACTCGACTCTTGCTTTGACCGCGTTCTCCGGAACCGTTTCCTCGGATTGCTCTTCTTCATAAGTAGTATCAGAGCTTTCATCATCACTTGCGGCCGGAGATCCACATCCCGCCAACGGAACAAGTAATAACATAATCATCAAAAGTATTGAAAACAGCTTCTTCGTAATCATTTGGATCGATCCTTTCTTTTCATACAGTTACCGACGGATAATTGAATATAGTATACCATCTGCTGGTTTATGTTTCAATATAAAATCATTTCGTATGAATAAATATTATATTATATTTGTAGATATTGACAAGTCGCCAAAATTGTACTAATATATAAAAAATCTTTTATCTAAACCGTTGACGCGGAGATAACGGCAATGATGCCTTTACAGAGAGCCTGCGATGCTGAGAATCAGGCAAGAAACAAGTTGTCAAATGGACCGCTGAGGGCGCAGTCAAAGACACATTTCTGTGTTGAGTATTCTGCGACGTTGCAGGCAGACGTTATTTGCCGGGGATATGATGGTATCCTGCTAAGCGCACGAGGGGACTCGTGAATCAAGGTGGCACCGCGGATCATGTAGAATTCGTCCTTGACAGATCGTATTTCTGTCAGGGACTTTTTTGTGCTCATCTGACAGGAAACACCATAGAGTTTCAGGAGGTAAGAATTATGAACATTTCACCGGCACTCAGCGATGTGGAAAAGATCGCAGCCACAGGGAAATACGATGTGCTTCCGGTCAGTTGTGAGATACTGTCAGATTTCATCACACCCATTGAGGCGATCAGAATCCTGAAGAATGTATCCAAACACAGCTATATGCTGGAATCCGCTCAGGCAGACGAAACATGGGGGAGGTATACGTTTCTCGGGTTTGATCCAAAGATGGAGATCACCTGTATCGGCGGCACTATGAACGGGATTCTGGAAGCCGGCAAAATGAAATACGTCACAGGTGACCCATCGGATTATATACGAGGCGTGCTATCTGCATACAGAAGCCCGCGGTTTGAGGATCTCCCACCTTTTACAGGAGGGCTGGTAGGATACTTTTCGTTCGATTACCTCGGCTACAGCGAGCCAAGTGCAATCACGGAGACGAAAGACAGTGAGCACTTCCGGGATGTGGACCTCATGCTGTTTGACAAGGTAATTGTATTCGATCATATCCGCCAGAAGATCATCCTGATCGTGAACATGGCGCTTGATGATCCGGATACCAACTACCGAAAAGCCGCCTGGGAACTTAAGCAGCTGATGGATCTACTGAGGAGTGGAGAGAAGAAGATGGAGCCAGGAGGGAGGATCCTCGGCGAAGTCACACCTCTGTTTAGCAAGGAGGAATTTTGCTGCATGGTGGAAAAGGCAAAGGGTTACATCAGGGAGGGCGATATCTTTCAGATCGTTCTTTCCAATCGATTGAGTGCTCCCTTTGAAGGGAGTCTGTTGAACACCTATCGAGTATTGCGGACCATCAACCCGTCACCGTATATGTTTTACTTCTCGGGGACGGATGTTGAGGTCGCGGGGGCATCCCCTGAGACGCTGGTTAAACTGGACAAAGGTGTGCTTCACACCTTCCCGCTGGCAGGGACAAGGAAGCGGGGCAGGACAGAGGAGGAAGACGATGCCCTGGAAGCCGAGCTGCTCGCTGACGAGAAGGAACTGGCCGAACACAACATGCTGGTAGATCTGGGCAGAAATGATCTGGGGAAGATCAGCAGGTTCGGTACAGTAGAGGTGGAAAAGCTACGGTCCATCGAACGATACTCTCATGTGATGCACATTGGCTCGACGGTACGAGGGGAGATTCGGGATGACAAGGACGCACTGGATGCCATAGAGGCGGTCCTTCCGGCAGGCACTCTGTCCGGTGCTCCCAAAATCAGAGCGTGCCAGCTCATCGGAGAACTGGAAAACAATAAGAGGGGAATTTACGGTGGTGCCATTGGATATATCGACTTTACGGGCAATATGGATACCTGCATCGCCATCCGCATCGCCTATAAGAAAAACGGAAAGGTGTTTGTGAGAAGCGGTGCGGGCATCGTGGCGGATTCTGTCCCTGAGAAGGAGTACGAAGAGTGCCTGAACAAAGCCAGATCTTCCCTCAAGGCATTGGAACTTGCACAGGAGGAGGAATTATGATTTTGCTAATCGATAATTATGATAGTTTTTCCTATAATCTCTATCAGATGATCGGAGCGTGTGATCCAGAGATCCGGGTCATCCGCAATGATGAAATGTCGGTAGAACAGATCAGGGAACTCAGACCGGAGCACATTGTTTTGTCCCCTGGCCCCGGGCGACCCGAGGATGCAGGCATTCTCATGGAGGTTGTGAGAGAGATCCACGAAATTCCGATCCTTGGTGTCTGCCTCGGCCATCAGGCGATCTGTGCTGCTTATGGCGCCAGGATCACTTATGCGAATAAATTGATGCACGGCAAGCAATCCAAGGTGCGGCTGGACGAGGGATGTCCCTTGTTCAGGGGCTGTCCGGAAACGACGGAGGTCGCCCGTTACCATTCACTGGTCGTCGAGCCCGGTACGATTCCAGTACAGCTTAGAATCACAGCGGAGACAAAGGACCATGAGATCATGGCTGTACAACATAGAGACTATCCTATATACGGGGTACAATTTCATCCGGAGTCCATTATGACACCAGATGGGGAGAAGATGCTGAATAATTTCATAAAGGAGATATAATACATGATTAAAGATGCCATTGTAAAGATCGTAAGTAAAGAAGACCTTACCTATGAGGAGGCATATACGGTGATGAACGAGATCATGAGCGGTGAGACAACTGCTACGCAGAACGCTGCTTTTCTGGCGGCACTCTCCACCAAAAGTGCCAGAGCCGAGACCACCGATGAGATCGCAGGATGTGCTGCGGCGATGAGAGCCCACGCTACCAGGGTCGATACGGGGATGGAAGTCTTTGAGATCGTTGGGACCGGCGGTGACAACGCACATAGTTTCAATATTTCCACGACCTCGGCACTGGTGGCTGCCGCTGCGGGGATGAAGGTTGCCAAGCATGGAAATCGTGCAGCATCCTCCCTGTGCGGCACAGCAGATTGTCTGGAGGCACTCGGCGTCAATATTCAACAAAGTCCGGCAAGGTGTCTACAGCTTCTGGAGGAAGTTGGGATGTGCTTTTTCTTCGCACAGAAATACCACACCTCCATGAAATATGTGGGGTCGATCCGTAAAGAACTGGGATTCCGTACCGTGTTTAACATTCTCGGGCCCCTCACCAATCCGGGAACCCCCTCTATGCAGCTTCTGGGGGTGTATGACGATTATCTTGTAGAGCCTCTTGCCCAGGTTCTGATCAATCTGGGGATTCGGCGAGGCATGGTCGTATACGGGCAGGATAAACTGGATGAGATCTCCATGAGTGCCCCCACCACGATCTGTGAGATCCGGGATGGCTGGTACAAGTCCTCCGTGATCAAGCCGGAAGACTTTGGGTTTGTTCGTTGTACAAGGGAGGATCTTAGAGGCGGCACACCAGATGAGAATGCCAGAATCACGCTCGCCATACTGAACGGCGAGAAGGGCGCTAAGAGAAACGCGGTCCTGATGAATGCAGGGGCGGCACTCTATATCGGCGGCAAAGCGGAAAGCATCGCAGACGGTATAGAGCTCGCCGCGGAAATCATTGATTCTGGGAGAGCGATCGAGACACTGCAAAGACTCATTGAGATAAGCAATCGTCCGGAGGCAGAGGCATGACGATACTAGAACAGTTGGCTGCATACGCGCATATTCGCGTGAAGGAAGCAAAGCAGAGGCGACCGCTTGCTGAAATCAAACTACAGGCGATGAAAACAGAGAAAGGCGACTTTGCTTTTGAGAAGGCGCTTAAGGGCCAGGACCTCTCGTTTATATGCGAGTGTAAGAAGGCATCGCCCTCCAGGGGCCTGATCGCCCCGGATTATCCGTATCTAAAGATTGCCAGAGAGTACGAAGAAGCCGGAGCAGATTGCATTTCTGTGCTGACGGAACCAAGATGGTTTCTGGGAAGCGAAGAGCATCTGAAAGAGATCGCCTCAGAAGTATCCGTACCTTGTCTGCGAAAAGACTTCACTGTGGATGAATATATGATCTACGAGGCGAAGTTGCTGGGTGCTTCGGCGGTGCTTCTGATCTGTTCTCTGTTGAGTGAAGGACAGATCAGGGAATATATCAACCTCTGTGATGTACTGGGACTCTCAGCGCTGGTGGAAGCCCATGATGAGGCGGAGGTGTCTATGGCACTTGGAGCGGGCGCAAGGCTGATCGGGGTCAACAACCGCAATCTGCGTGATTTCTCGGTGGATACAGACAATAGCCTGAGGCTGCGGGCACAGATCCCTGATGATGTGCTGTTTGTGTCGGAAAGCGGTGTGAAAGAAGCAGCGGACATCGCCAGGCTGCGCGAGATCGGAGTGGATGCTGTTTTGGTCGGAGAGACGCTAATGCGGGCCAAGGATAAGAGAGCCAGACTCGCAGAACTGCGAGGTGGGGTATGACCAGGACAAAGCTTTGTGGACTTTGGCAAATAAGGGATATTGTCGCGGCAAACGAGGTGTCGCCGGACTTTGTAGGCTTTGTGTTCGCTCAGGGGAGCACCCGCTATGTGTCACCGGAGCACGCATCGGCGCTCAGAAAGTTGCTTTCGCCAGGCATCAAGGCAGTGGGCGTGTTTGTGGATGAGAGTCCGGAGATGGTTGCCGCGCTGCTGAACCAGGGGATCATCGATTTGGCCCAGCTTCATGGGCATGAGGATGAGGCGTATATCGATGCTCTTCGGAACATCACGGACAAGCCTTTGATAAAGGCAGTTCGTGTGCGTACCGCAGAGGACATCGAAGAAGCGAACCAAAGCACCGCAGATCACGTTCTGCTCGACTCTGGCACAGGGACAGGCAGGGCGTTTGACTGGAGCTTTCTCAAACATATGACCAGACCATATTTCCTGGCCGGTGGTCTGACACCGGATAATGTAGCGGCGGCGGTGCGCAGGTTACGGCCTTTTGCGGTGGATGTCAGTTCCGGTATAGAAACTGAGGGGAAGAAGGACAAAGCAAAAATGACAGCCTTTCAGGCAGCAGTTCAGGAGGTGAACGATCGATGACGAACCCAAGGGGGCGTTTTGGGCCTCACGGAGGACAGTATATTCCGGAGACCCTTATGAACGCGGTGATCGAATTGGAGGAAGCTTATGAGCATTACAGATCAGATACCACATTTAACAGCGAGCTAACGACGCTGCTCAACGAGTATGCAGGAAGACCGTCGCGGCTTTACTTTGCAGGCAGAATGACGAGTGACCTGGGAGGCGCAAAGATCTATCTGAAACGCGAGGATCTCAATCATACAGGGGCACACAAGATCAACAATGTTCTGGGGCAGGCACTGCTTGCAAAAAAGATGGGGAAGACCCGCCTGATCGCGGAGACCGGCGCTGGACAGCACGGCGTTGCAACCGCCACCGCTGCAGCGCTGATGGGGCTTTCGTGCGTAGTTTTTATGGGGGAGGAGGACACCGTCCGTCAGGCGCTGAATGTATACCGCATGAGGCTGCTTGGTGCAGAGGTGATTCCTGTCAAGACAGGTACATCAACGCTGAAAGACGCTGTATCGGAAGCCATGCGAGAATGGACATCCCGTATCCACGACACGCACTACTGCCTCGGATCGGTGATGGGGCCTCACCCGTTCCCTGCCATGGTTCGCGATTTTCAGGCGGTGATTTCTCGAGAAACCAGATCACAGATCCTGCAGAAGGAGGGCAGACTGCCGGATGCGGTCATTGCCTGTGTGGGGGGTGGGTCCAACGCCATAGGCAGTTTCTATCACTTTCTCGATGACCAGGATGTACGTTTGATCGGATGCGAGGCAGCCGGCAGAGGCATCGATACACCGGACACGGCAGCCACCATCGCCACAGGAAGAGAAGGGATCTTTCATGGAATGAAATCCTACTTCTGTCAGGACGAATACGGACAGATCGCGCCTGTCTATTCCATTTCTGCGGGATTGGATTATCCTGGTATCGGCCCGGAGCACGCTTATCTGCATGATACCGGAAGAGCGGATTACGTTCCTGTGACGGATGAAGAAGCGGTGCAGGCTTTTGAATATCTGGCAAGGACAGAAGGAATCATCCCGGCCATCGAATCGGCACATGCCGTGGCTTACGCCTTGAAGATCGCGCCCTCCATGAGCAAGGAGGAAATCGTCGTGGTCACACTTTCCGGAAGAGGCGACAAGGACTGCGCCGCCATCGCCCGGTACAGAGGGGAGGATATTCATGAGTAACATTGGACGAGCTTTTCAGAATGGGAAAGCATTCATTCCCTTTATCACCTGCGGTGATCCTGACCTGGAAACGACAGCTTCCGTCGTCCGTGCAGTTGTGGACAGTGGCGCAGATCTGATTGAACTCGGCATCCCGTTCTCGGATCCCACGGCAGAGGGGCCTGTCATCCAGGCCGCCAATCAAAGAGCATTGGAAGGCGGTGTAACGACCGATCGGATCTTTGATCTCGTTCGGGATCTGAAACGTGATATCAGTACACCCATGGTCTTCATGACCTATGCCAATGTGGTGTTTTCCTACGGTGCGGACAGATTTCTCGCGAGCTGTCGGGAGATCGGGGTAGACGGGATCATCCTTCCTGACCTGCCTTATGAAGAGAAGGAAGAGTTCCTGCCCTTCTGTAACCGATATGGAGTGGATCTGATCTCACTCATCGCCCCCACCTCAGATAATCGCATCGCAAGGATCGCAAAAGAGGCAGAAGGGTTTATCTACATCGTGTCCAGCCTTGGTGTGACCGGGACGAGGAAAGAGATCACTACCGATCTGGATTCCATCACAAAAGTTGTAAGAGAAAATGCAAAGGTGCCCTGTGCCATCGGATTTGGCATTTCCACTCCTGTCCAGGCGAAGAAAATGTCAGAAATAGCGGATGGGGCGATCGTGGGTTCGGCAATCATCAAACTGATCGAACGATATGGAAGAGCGGCACCTGCATATGTGGGTGCTTATGTGAAAACCATGAAAGATGCGATTCGATAGAGATAGGGAGCTCCGCATTTGTGGAGGGGCTGTATTTTAAATTGACTTTTTTGACTAACTATGATAGTCTCATGTTAATAGATTATTATGTAAGACTTTAGGAAAGGGACCGGATATGGATAACTTCAAAATCAAATCCAATCTGTTTTTTGGGCGGGACTCACTTTGTGCATTAGACGAAATCCACGACGAGAACGTGCTCATCGTGTGTGATGCGTTCATCAAGAAATCTGGAATGTTGGATAATATTACCTGCCATCTGACCAACTGTACCATCAGCGTTTTCGATGAGGTAGTACCTGATCCTCCCATCGAGGTGGTATCTGCCGGGATCCAGTGCCTGATGCAGTGTAAGGCCAGCATTCTGATCGCTGTGGGCGGTGGCTCTGCTATCGATGCTTGCAAGGCGATCCGCTATCTGGCAGAGCAGAAAGAACTTGCCAACATCAAGCGCTGTTATGCGATTCCAACCACCAGCGGAACCGGTTCAGAGGTGACGCAGTTCTCTGTGATCTCTAACAAGCAGGAAGGGGTTAAATACCCGTTGATCGATGAGGCGCTACAGCCTACTGTCGCCATCCTCGATCCGGAACTTGTCAAGTCTATGCCGCCCAGTATCACTGCAGACACCGGAATGGATGCGCTGACCCATGCACTGGAGGCTTATGTATCCAATGATTCCAATGACTTCACCGATGCGTTGGCAGAGAAGTCCATCACACTGTTGATGCGTTTCCTTCCCTACGCCTACGCCCATGGGGATGATATGGAGGCACGCGAGAAGGTACATAACGCATCCTGCCTGGCTGGAATGGCATTCAGCATGGTGGGATTGGGTATCAACCACAGCGTAGCGCATGCCATCGGTGCCAAGTTCCACATTCCGCACGGCAGAGCCAATGCCATCGTTCTGCAGCATTCCATCGAGTTTAACGCTCATCTGGACAGCGGTATGGAGACGGTGACCGCCAGAAAGTACCAGAGAATCTCCAAGCTCATAGGTTTGCCGTATTCCAGTGTCCCGCTTGCAGTGAGCAGTCTCTGCAGCAAGGTACGCGATCTGAACAGGCTGTTCGGAATTCCAGCGACCCTGGAAGGGATGGATATATGCACGGAAGAGGTGGAGAAACTTCGTCACGAGATGGCAAAGGCTGCACTGGCCGATCCTTGTACCAAGACCAATCCAAGGCAGCCGGGTATTGAAGATCTGGAATTGATCATCGACCGGGTGAAAGGGAAATAGACACAGAAACCGAATGAAAACGACCCGCAGGAGACGAAATCTTCTGCGGGTCGTTTTTTGCGGAAAGAAAAGAGCGGCGACCAATCGTGATCACCGCTGTGGTCGGAGAGACAGGATTTGAACCTGCGGCCACCTGACCCCCAGTCAGGTGCGCTACCAAACTGCGCCACTCCCCGCTATCTGTCCGAGAGTTATTATAGTACAATTAAGAGGATTTTGCAAGCCCTGATTGTTGAAAAAAATAGATATCTGTATTATAATATATTTCAGTATTTAATCTAGTAGACAACAATGCGAAAGGACGAAGGTGAGTTCATCTTGCATTATACGGGCTAGTTGATATATAATGTCTATAATACATATGAGCGAAAGGAAACAATAATGCAAGACAGAAATGACCACAGCGAGCAGGTAAGAATCGTACAGGAAACAGTGGCAGGCAAAGAGATCACTTTAGCTCATATCATCGGTGGTCCGGCTCCCATTGTATATACCAAGTTAGGACTGAATCCGAACATCGACTACAGCACATCCGCCATAGGGATCATGAACATGACACCCATGGAGTCGGTAGTCATTGCTTCTGACATCTCAGTGAAGAGCGGAGAGGTCTATCTGGGTTTTGCGGACAGATTCTCAGGAACATTGATCATCACGGGAGAGATCTCCGCGGTAACAAACGCCATCCACGAGGTGGTATCCTATTTCCGCGATACCTTAGGATATGTATCCTGTCCGATCACCAAACGGTAATTTTCGTTTGGGAGGTGACAGGAAATGGCAGAACGTAATTCTATCAATCAGGTGCTGAACGAGATATATGGAAAGGCAATCGAAAGAGCGGGGGGTACTGGCCAGATCCGCTCTGTTCAGGTGTCTACACCCGGGAAGGAGATCACCTTCGCCCATATCATTGGATCGCCGGACTACACGGTATTCAGCAACCTGGGGTTGGATATCGGATTCCATGCTGGTGCGCACCCGTCGGGATCCCTTGGAATCCTGAGTATCACTCCTCCGGAGAACGCCATCATCGCAGCAGATATCGCAGTGAAGGCGGGGAATGTGGACGTGGGATTCATGGATCGTTTCTCAGGCACACTGATTATAACGGGGGTACGTTCCTCCGTTGATCAGGCCATGTATGAGAACCTGGAGTTCTTCCGAGATGTCTTTGGATACAGAGTATGTGAGATCTCTACGCAGTGAGGTAATTATGGCACTTTGTCCGTCAGAATTGAACCAAATGGAATATGAGCAGTCCAAGCGGACAGCCCAGGAGGCCACGATCAACGGAAAGCCTATCCAGAAACTCTATCTGGCGGGCAGAAGCGAGGCCGGAAAGACAACGCTGATCCAGGCTCTGAAGGATCAGGATATCAATTACGATAAGACGCAATATGTCAACACCTGGGATATCTTTATAGATACGCCGGGAGAATACTATGAGTCTAAATATCAGAAATCTTCCGTCGCACTCTGTTGCTTTTCTTTTGAAAGTGATATCGTGGGGATCCTGTGCGGGGCTGATGAACCCTTCAGTATTCTCGGTTATGGCCTTCCAACAGCTATCAACCGTCCGTTGATTGGAGTAATCACCAAGGTAGACGCAGAGAAGGCGAACGTCCCGATGGCCAGACAGTGGTTGGAAAATGCCGGTGTTTACAGGATTTTTGAGGTGGATTCTGTAACAGGAAGGGGCGTGGAAGAGCTACGGGATTTCCTGTTGCAGCCTGCACCTGACCCGGTTCCGCTGGATCGCGCTATGCGCTTGCAACAGAAGGGGCTGCAGGAGTGGGAGAGCGAAACAAACTGAATATAACGAGTATGCGAACACATCGCTTACAAACAGTCCTCCGCAATATTGCGGAGGTTTTTTATGGGACAAAAAAGGAGCCACAGCAGATTTCTGCTGTGGCTCCTTGCAGTTACTTGATCAACCGAAGGCCTTGATCCGGAAGATGTAAGAAGTTCTTCTGAGCTGTCTCAGACTGTTCTGATTGGCCTTGGTGACTTTCTTGGTCTTGAATACCCATTTGCCGTGTTTCTTTACCTTGTCCAGCTTGACAGTGCTGCCTACCGGCATCTTGTCCCACCACTTCTTGTAGCAGGCACCGTACATCTGGTCACCGATAAAGAAGATGTTCTCCAACTCTGCCTTGCCCAGCACGCCATCGAACTTCAGATTGAAGTGGGTGATATAGGTGCCGTGCCAGTCGAATACGGTAACATAATTGTTCTTCTGGTTGGACTGGTAGTTACTCTGTACGCGGAAGAAGAATTCCGGCGTGGCCTGCATATTCTGGTTGGTGATCTCTACACGTTCATGGATACGCATGTAGCGAATGACCTTGAAGTTTTTGTCCAGAACGATCATGGAATGAGATTCCTTTTTCTTCAGAAGGTATTGCTTCTTCACATTGTCGTAATGAATCTCGTTGTAACAGTTCAGGTTCCTGATCGCCTTGTGGCCGTGAGGTCCAGCGATGTGATAGGGAACCTTGATGTAGTTTCTGCCCTCGTACTTCATGGTATTCGGGTTCATACGAGCCACATACCGCTTGTTGAAGTAGGAGTAGGTGATATAGAGCTTCTTGGTGTCACTGTTATAGGTGATGTCATTGCCATGACAACCCTGTACCGGCGCCGATACCTTTACCACCTTGAAGTTGTTGGTAGTATCCATCTTGATGACCTTGATGGAGTTGGCATATCTGTTTTCTACGTTCATATAGGCGTACTTGCCATCGTAGGTGATTCCCTGAGTGGTATCCCATCCCCACATCTTCTGTCCAGCCATGGACAGCATCTCTTTCACGTCCCTTGAGTTCTGGTGTTTGGAGGACTCGTTCTTGAACTGGTCCTTCACGATGAACTCGACGTTTGTGTAGAAGTTCTTGTAGGTGTATCCATTCAGCCAGGGCAGACCGTAGTGATAACGGCCATCGAACTTCTTGTAGGGCATGACTCGAACGTACTTGTAGCCGCCATTGCCGGTGCTGAAGTTCGGGATGACCAGGCTGTTTCTGCCCTTCGGTACCATGTAGACCTGCGAACCAATGAAGATGTTGTTCTTGGAGACCTCGACACGCATGCCGTCCGCCTTGCTGTTGGTTCTCCAGGAGACGGTCTTACCGGATTGGGAGCAGACCGGCTTGGTAAGGAAGTAGGTGCTCATGATCCCGGTGTTGTCCTTGGGATTGATGGCAGGTTTCTTCTTGGTTTTCTTGGTGTAAGCAATGACCTTGTACTGATAAAAGCCGCCATTGCGTACGTGCTTGTCACGGTAGGAAAGGTAACTGTATCCCTTCACCTTCTTGACATATTTCCACTTGCCGGTGGTGCCGGCCTTCTTGTAGATGATATATCCCTTGGCGCCACCAACGGAATACCAGACAATGTAGGTTCCTGTGGAAGTACTTCTGCCTTCACACTGGTAGACAGTAGCATGTTTGAATCCGCGTGGCAGGGAGGTCTTGACCTTGTTGATCCCGCTGGGTCTCACCATGACGGAATAAGGCCGGTCGATGTCGAACACGCTGTTGTTGAAAGCACCACCTGAGACGGATGCCTTTGCTTCCAGCTTATTGTCGCTGTTCGCTGTGACGGTGATGGTCACGGTGCGGACCTTGGTGTCGTTCCTGGTGAAGAACTTACTGTACAGGTCTGCGCTGTTGTTTTTCAGTGTCTCCGTTACGGTGTACTTGTATTCGCCCGGCTTGTCAAATGTCAGATCACCGAAGTCGACCACCTTCTCGACTGTTGGACTCTTATATGTGTTTGCCAGAGATACATTGACAGTTTTCTTCTGTCCCGGAGCTCCTCCCTGGGGAGTGAGTGTGAAAACGTAGTTGATGTTCTTCCCCCAGGTCAGTGTCTTAGAATTGTCCTTGTTGGAGGAGATGAGCTTCGCCTTCAGTGCCAGAGACTTGGTGGAGAAGGTGAGCTTCTCATAAGTAACTGGGGCCGGTGCACGGAGCGCCTGTGCCGATGCAGGCTCTTCCGAAGCATTCTGCTCGTTCTCGACATTGGCATCGATCTCTTGCTGACCTTCGTCGTTTTTTGTCGCATCTGCGTTCTGATCCGGGTTCTCGACCGGATCAGCACCGGTATTCTCATCCTCAGAACTCTGACTCTGTGTCTGTTGATCTTCTGGTGCACCCTGGTCGCTGCCCAGCGGAGTATCCGCAAACACAGACGTAAACGACAGGGTGAACGCGACGAGGAGGATCAGAATGGACGTAAAAAACTTTCTCTTCAAAATTTACCTCTTTTCGTCTTCTTTCTACAACTTACATACCCTCAAATTGTACCATAAATAAGTGATACTTGCAATTGAAAGTTTCCTCATGATATGATACTATTATTTCATTAGAATGAGATGAAAGGAACGGAATACCGTTATAAGGGGAAGGGGGAATTACCTATGAAGTATAAGTGGATGGTATTCAGTCTTTGTACGCTGGCGATTCTGGTGTTGGCCAGTGCCTGCCAGGAACTCAGCGAGTCTGAGAAAGAGAAGGAAGAACTTTGACCCGGAAGAGACGGGTCCGAAAGAGAGACAGGAGACTGGCTAGCGCGATCGTTATACTTGCAATGATTGCGATCGCATGTCTCTTTGTCTTTTGTATTTTTCGTTTTGCGTTGGGGGAATATGAGGGGCTCGGTGAGAAGATGTCCGTATCTGCATCTCCATACAGCGAGGATGGGTTTTATGAGGAGAACGGAAATCTGCTATATGAGGACAGTCGCTACACCTCGGAAGCGGGCGTTGATGTTTCCGTTTATCAAGGAAAGATCAACTGGAAGAAAGTGCGTAAGCAGGGCATCTCTTTCGCCATGATCCGAGTGGGGTATCGAGCTACGGATTCCGGACGTATTCAGGAGGACAGTCGTTTCGCGGAGAACCTGAAGAACGCGAAGGCAGCCGGTCTCAAGGTAGGCGTATATTTCTTCTCCCAGGCAAACTCCGTAGAAGAGGCGGTGGAAGAAGCCAGATATGTAGTACGTAAGATCCGCGGGAAGGAAGTCAGCATGCCGGTTGCCTTTGATATGGAGGAGACGTCCGGAAGCAGGATCGGAAACCTCACCCGAAAGCAGAAGACCGAGATCGCTGATGCCTTCTGTACAACCATTCAGTCTCACGGTTATGTACCGATGGTATACGGCAATCCGCGGTGGCTGTTGACCGACATCAATCTCGGCTATCTGACCAGATATCCGGTTTGGCTGGCCCATTACACCGACAAGACATCTTATCCCTTCGTTTTCAGCATGTGGCAATACTCCAATAAGGCGAAAGTGAAAGGGATCTCCCGCAAGACGGACATGAACATATACTTTGTCAGAAAGCAATAGAGCTGCGATGACCGCAGCTCTATGTTTATCATTCGACCTCTTTCAGCGAGGACATATAATCCAGGATTGTTTCCGTGCATTCCTTGACGATGTTGTCGCTGACAGTGATGCTCAGAAGGTCCTGGCTTTTCGTGAGGGACTGCACATAGCCCGTGCAGGTGGGCGCCACAGAACGATCGTAGTGTAGGCTCTTGCCGGAGATCTTATCGTAAGATTTCTTGATGGCTTTTGTAAAATCAGAGTCTTCCACGCCGTTCCACAGAGGAAGGGCATGGATCGTTTCGAATCCGGCTCCCGACAGATTTGCCAGGGTCATTTCTCCGTTGTCGATCTCCTTGAGGACAGTCTCATCCAGGCTGTAGGCGGAGGATATGATCCTGATGGTTTTCTTCTCGGTGCTGATCCCGGTTATGCTGCATATAGAGAGAAGGTTACCTTCGTCATCTCTGTAATACTCCCCATTCAGCAGCGTGTACATGAAACTGACCAGCCTGTGTGTCGTATCTGCGTTGTAGACTTTCTTTGGGAGGTCAGTCTTCTGATAGGTGAGGGCGGAGTCCGGATAGTCCTTGCTATACTTCTCCGTCCATTTTTCCTGTAGATCGCCCATCTTCTCCAGGAAGGCTGCCTCGTCATTAGCATCGATGGTGATGGTCATGGAAGCGGAGGGCGCATAGAGGGACTGGTCGATCCCGCTGTGAAAGGAAGCCAGTTCAAACGAGTCCTTGCGATTATTGATCCATGTCAGTATATTTTCCAGTTCGCTGATAGGATTGACTGCCTGATCCACCCTTGCATCCGGAAAATAGGTGGGAAGGCCTGTGATCTGGATCTGATAGGCTGCAGTCAGCTGCGGATCGGCGCGCTTTCCCTTCAACTGGAAACGATAAGTCGATCCTGCTGCAGAGGAAGTGGCGAAGACGCCCTTGGGACCGGGATTCAGCGTCAGGATCCCGGCATTATCCGGAAGCAGATTCTGATCCAGTGAGGACAAAGCCTTGTATCGATCGCCCTCAGAGGGCGTGTAGATCACTGTGAGTCTTCCTGCATCTTCAGTATTCTTGATCAGATACAGGGACATGGCGATTGGCGGGATGCACTGCTGGTACTGTCTGTAGTCACAGGGACAGAGAAGTACAGTGGGGGCACACTGGCCATATCCTTCAGAAGCTCCCCGTGTGAAGATCAAGTTACCAGCCTTGTCCAGATAGTGGTCGATCTTCTTGGCTTCTGCCCAGTCAGAGAGATATTTCAGTATGGCCTGGTTGGATTGCATGGAATCCGAGGAATCCAGAAGATCGGTGGTATAAGCATCTATTTTGGTCGAGATCTTGTCGCTGTTATTTTCCTTTGGAGGCTCTGGTTCTTTTCCGGCAGCGCAGGATGTAAAGAGCACAAGTAGTAGCAGCAGACATAGCGTGAGTGTTAACTTGATGGATTTTTTCGGGTACATTTTCAATAACTCCTTTAAATCTGCGTCGAAATACTATATAATGATAGCATAAAATGAATGGATAGTGTAAAGGTTTTGTGATTTTTTTAAGCAGGTGGTATGATGTTGGAAACAAGGAATCTTATTCTGAGGGAATCGGTGTTCGATGATTGTGTCCTGTTCGCAGAGTGGGAGAAGAGAGCCGATGTACAGGAGTTCTTTACGATGAACGAGGACAGAGATTACGAGGAGATCGTACGGAACTTCATCAACTATTCCCAGGATCCTACCAAGGAGCTCTTCACAATCACGATCAAACCGAGCGGTACACCCATCGGGAGGATCTACCTGTCCCGAATCGATCATGAGGAAGACTCCATGGACATCACCAGAATCTATATAGCGGATACTGAACAGCGTAACAAGGGATATGGAGAGGAAGCGTTGCGTTGCATACTGGAGTATGCGTTCATCAATCATCACATGGAGCGTGTGACTATCGATTACTTCACACGTAACATGCCGGCCAGACACCTGTACCATAAGATCGGATTTACAGACGAGGGCACCATGCGTCACGCCGGCAAGAAGAACGGAAAGTACTATGACCTCTGTCTCATGTCCATGCTCAGATCCGAGTATTACGAAAAAAATCGTGTCAGATAGGAGGAATCTGAAAAAAAGACTTGTGCTGTGAGGGGAATGTGTGTTATAATCACATCCGTGTGGTAAAACACGCATTTTACTATGGAATCAAAGAGATTTACGATATACGATGGGAGGTGCAGGAAATGTCAAGAAAATGTGAGATTTGCGGGAAGGGACAGGTTTCCGGAAACAACGTATCCCACTCCATGAGACACACGAGAAGAAAGTGGAACGCAAATATCCAGATCGTCAGAATCGACGACAACGGGACTGTCAGAAGGGCCAAAGTTTGCACACAGTGCCTGAGATCCGGCAAAGTCAACCGTGCCGTCTAATCGCTGATCGTGAGGATCCTGTCATGCTGCAAGGCATGGCAGTTTTTGTTTTACGACAGAGAAAGGATTTCCTATGATCATTACGAAAGAAACCGACTATGGTACCATCAGTGTCTCCAACGTGGTCTTTGCCAGTCTGATCACTGACTGCATCCGTGATGGAGAATTGACCAACAGCCTATGGCCTTCCACAGATAAGGGGAAACAAGTGGACAAGAACAGCTGGAATGCCGTGTCGGATACCGCCAAGCTGATCGATGTGGACTACATCGATGGGATGCGTATCTCTCTGGAGTTCAGTGTCATCATTCGGTTCGGTCTTTCTATTCGCAGGGTCACCAAGCGACTGGCGGATGACATCAGGAGTGCCGCTGAGGAATCACTGGGGCTGGATGTGGCCAGGATCACGATCAATATCGCCGGTGTCCGTTCGCGGAAGGATGCCAGAAGAAACACGAAGGTGGTGTTCGATTATGTATCTGACTGATCCCGTCACCATCCTGAAAGGGGTCGGCCCCAAGAAGGCGGAAGCACTGCGTCAGCACGGTATTGAAACTCTGGAAGATCTAGCTCAGTTTTTTCCGAAAGATTACGAGGACAGACGGAAAATCACACCACTGACGCAAGTGCGACCTGGCCGGGCATTTCTCGTCAAAGGTACTGTGGTCTCTCGCAGATACAGTGGAAATCCCTACCACCGAAAGACGCCTCTTTCTCTGTTACTTCAGGACGAGTCCGGCATGATCGAGATCGTTTACTTCAATGGTCGATATCTGGCTGGCGCATTTCAGATTGATCAGGAGTTCCTGTTTTATGGGAACGTGACCGAGAACAGAGGACGGCTTCAGATGATTCATCCGGAAAGCTGTCGGGAGGGGAGTGAGGAGGATGTACGTGGTGTGCTCCCGGTCTATTCTGCCATCAAGGGAATCTCACAGAAAGAGATGCGTAGATTTCAACGAAGCGCAGCGGAACTGACAGCCCGGATCCCAGAGTGGTTACCCGAGCATATTGTTCAGAGTTATAGGTTGGCGAGTCCAGCCTACGCCCTGTCCAATATTCATTTCCCGGAGGACAGGCACCATCTTCTGGTCAGTCGGTTCCGTCTGATCTTTGATGAACTACTGACTTTACAAACAGGGTTGCTTTATATGAAACAGGGTATCCGGGAGGATCACAGCGGTGTTCGCATCGAAGTTGGCAAGGCAGAGGATTTCCTTCGCAGGTTGCCCTTTTCCCTCACCGAAGGACAGCGCCGTGTATGGGGCGAGATCGCCTCAGATCTTTCCTCTGAACAGGCGATGAACCGTCTGGTGCAGGGGGATGTGGGATCCGGCAAGACGGTCATCGCTGAGATCGCTATGTACTGTGCGGCATGCAGTGGTTATCAATCCGCCATGATGGCGCCCACGGAGATCCTGGCTAAACAGCACTATAAGAATCTTCAGAAAGCCTTCGAGGGGTTTGATCTTTCGGTGGATCTTCTGTGTGGGAGCATGGCTGCTTCTGAGAAACAGGAGGTGCTCGGGCGCCTGGCTGATGGGAGCACGGATATTCTGGTGGGCACGCATGCGGTGATCCAGCCCGGTGTCACGTTTTCCGGACTCGGTTTGGTCGTGACCGATGAACAGCATCGTTTCGGCGTTGAGCAGCGTCACAGGCTCAGCGGAAAGGGTGAGAACCCAAACGTCATGGTCATGACTGCCACACCTATTCCCAGGACATTGGCTGTCATCCTGTATGGAGAACTGGATATTTCCGTGATCGATACAATGCCTGCAGGACGGAAACCGATTCGAACCCTTGCTTTTAATATGAAGGAAATGAAACGCGTTCTGAAAGGAATGACGCAGGAGATAGAAAAAGGACATCAGGTTTATGTGGTCGCCCCCTTGATCGAGGAATCAGAGGCTATGGATGCTTTGTCTGCAGAGGAGATTTACGAAAAGATGTGCAAACACTTCCCGAACCGCCGGGTAGCGTTGATCCACGGCAGATTGCCTCAGCAGGAGAAGGATGCCCTGATGGAATCGTTCCATGACGGCAATATCGATATCCTGGTGGCCACTGTGGTGATCGAGATCGGCATCGATGTGGCCAATGCTACTATGATGGTGATCATGAATTGTGAACGATTCGGCCTGGCCCAGATGCATCAGCTCAGAGGGCGAGTAGGGCGTGGTGATGCCCAGTCCTATTGCTGTCTGGTGATGGGAAACGAGTCGGAGGTCGCTTCCAAGAGAATGGAGATCATGGTACACAGCGGAGATGGCTTCCGCATCGCCGAGGAGGATCTGCGGCTTCGCGGTCCGGGAGAGATCTTCGGCACCAGGCAGCATGGGTTGCCGGAGATGCATATCGGTGATATCGTAAGACATGGTGATGTTCTTGAAAAGGCGAAACAGGCAGCGGCGGACATCCTCTCAGAAGACGCCGCTCTTCAGGGGGCAGACTTTGCGGAACTGAGACGGAGAGTGGAGCGTATGTTTGGAGAGGATATCAAACTTGAACTATAGCAAAGGAGTAAGTACGTGAGAGTCATAACAGGTGAGTATAAGGGAAGGAAACTGGAAACGCCGGTGGGACGAGACATCCGGCCTACTTCTGACAAGGTGAAGGAGTCGATCTTCAATATTCTGATGAACGACACCTGGGGCAGGGTTTTCTGTGATCTGTTCTGTGGTACGGGAGGATTGGGGATCGAGGCTCTCTCCAGGGGCGCAAGCAAATGCTATTTTTGTGATTCTTCCCGGGACAGCATTCGTCTCACCAGGCAGAATATCGCCCATTGCGGTGCTGACGAGAAGTCGGTGGTCTTCCAGAGTGACTACAGCAGGGCACTGAAAAGGATCCGCGAGAAGGTGGATGTATTCCTTCTGGATCCACCTTACCATGATGGGATCTATGTGGACTGTATCACGCAGATACAGGCTCTTGATTTATTGGCAGATGACGGTATAATATTAGCAGAGCATGACGCCCGCAGCGCACTCCCTGAAGAGATCGGGGAACTGGAGAGGGTCAGGGTCTTCCGCTATGGGAAGACTTCGCTGAGTATGTACAGACGAAAAGAGGAGCAGGCAGCAGAATGAAACACAGAGCATTGTACACAGGCTCGTTCGATCCTATGACTAACGGCCATCTGGATATTATCACCAGATCATCCAGGATGTTTGACGAGCTGGTGGTAGGCGTGATCGTCAACCCATCCAAGAAGGCTTTGTTCACCAAGGAAGAGCGGGTCCGTATGATCCAGGATGTAGTGAAAGACCTGAGAAACGTGACAGTCGACAGCTTTGAGGGGCTCCTGGCGGACTATGTTAACGCGGGAAATTTCGATGCGGTGGTCAGAGGTCTCAGAGCGACCACGGATTTTGAGTACGAGATCCAGATGGCGCAGATGAACGCCAGACTCTTTGACAAGGGAATCGAGTCTGTATTTCTCATGACCAGCCCGGAATATTCGTTTATCAGCTCCAGTATGATAAAGGAAGTGATCTCTCTTGGCGGTTGTGCCGATGGGTTGGTTCCAGAGACGATCATGGAGAACATAAAATCAAAATACAGATAAATGGAGGAGCATTATGACAGTAATCGATTTGTTAGAAGAGATTGAAGAGATCGTAGAAACTTCATCCAAGGTACCGATGACAAACAAGATCATGGTGGACGGAAACGAATTGCTTGAAATCGTGAAGGAGATCCGTTCCAGCATGCCGGACGATGTGCAGCAGGCCAAGTGGATCAACGACGAGAAGAGCCGGATCCTCAGTGAAGCGAAGGAAGAGTACGAGAAGATCATCGTGGAGGCTCGGAAACAGGCAGACTATCTGGTGGATGAGCACGATATCACCAAGAGAGCACGGAAGAGAGCTGAGGAAATCAAGGCAGAAGCGCTTGACTATGCCAAAGTACTCAAGATGAAAACTTACGACTATCTCGACAAGACGCTCTACGATATGCAGTCCAAGTTCGATGAACTCAACGGAAGCTATCTGACTAATTTGTTCGAATATATGTCCAAGTCCTTCGTCAGCATGAGCGATGTGCTGCAGAAAAACCGTGACGAACTGAAGGATATGGCCGAAAGAACGGAGCATGACGAGTAATTCTGCACACAAAGCGATGGGAATCGTCGCCGAATACAACCCTTTCCATCAGGGGCATCGCTTCCTGATCGAGGAGAGCCGCCGGGCATTGGGCGTCGACATCTGTGTGAGCGTCATGAGCGGGCCTTTCAGTCAGCGGGGTTACCCCTGTCTCTACGACAAGTGGACCCGTGCAGAAGCCGCTGTCCGTGGCGGGGTGGATCTTGTGGTGGAACTTCCTGTGATCTACGCGACGGGAAATGCGGAGGTGTTTGCGAAAGGCGCAGTGTCAGTGCTGGAGGGGTTCGGAGGCATCGACTATCTTGTCTTTGGAAGTGAATGCGGAGATCTGGAAAGTCTTCGCCGCACAAAGCAATTTCTGAGCGACCACGATGACGAGATCAATCAGATGGCAGCCCGTCTGCAGCGAAAGGGAGAGTCCTTTCCGAAAGCAAGAGAGCATGCCTGTACGGCGATAGATCCTGCATTTGATAGCAGTCTTCTACGAGAACCTAACAACATTCTGGCGCTATCCTACATGAAATGGACAGACAGGATGGAACCTTTCACGATCAAACGCACAGGGGAGGGCTATCATGAGACCGGAAGCGTTCTTCGGGAGCAGGTGTTTCAGCGGGAACCGAATCGTCTTCGGCGAATGGAAACCGCTTATTTCGATCTGGTCCGCCTCTGTCTTCTCCGCATGTCTGAGGAGGAACTCAGCTGTATCGCTGGGGCAGAAGGGGGACTGGGTAACAAACTCCGAAAGGAACTGATTCATGCTGCCGATCTGGAAGATCTGATCGAGCGAACCAAGTCAAAGGTATACACCAGGACGAGGGTTTCAAGGTTACTGAACCATGTGCTTCTGGGGATCACAAATAGATTGACAGAGAACGCCGCCCCCTATATCCGGATACTGGGGTTCAACCGTCGCGGAGCCTCCTTCCTGAAATCCTGTATCCAAAGGGAACTGGTGAGCCTCCCAGTGCTAACCAATCCCAAAAAAGCAAAAGAAAAAGACCCCACACTTCTGCCGTGGATAGAGAAAGATATCCTGGCAACGCAGCTCTACGCACTTATAACAGAGCAGGATCTGTACAGGAATCACGACTTTGTTCATAGCCCGATCATAGTAGAAGAAGAACCGACCAAATAATCGCCGGAAATCGTCCGATAACCGGAAAAAATGGTTGACATTTTCAGTTTCAAAGTATATACTACAATAGTTGACGTAAAAAAACATCCATTTATATAAACGAGGAGGTGTAGACATGGCAGTTCCAAAGAGGAAAACTTCTAAAGCCAGAAGGGATAAGAGAAAATCCGCTAACATGAAGATGACCGCTCCTGGGCTTTCGATTTGTCCGCAGTGTCATCAGCCAAAACTTCCACACAGAGTATGCCCGAATTGCAACTACTATGATGGAAGCAATGTGATGAGAGAGAACGCATAGCAGGATCATTCCGGAGCTGTTGCATATATGCAGCAGCTCCTTTTCTTTGGGCGCACACATGGTTCCCACCTTGCCCAAACACCGGTTCCATGGTATAATACTACATTGGAGTGATATGCAAGGCTCCAACTATACCATGGAGGTTTTACACATGAAGATATTAGATCGTAAATTACGAGTGGGAATCCTTGGCGGTACCGGAATGGTAGGTCAGAGGTTTATAACTTTGCTCGCAGGACATCCCTGGTTCCAGGTGACCACTATTGCTGCCAGTGAGCGCAGCAGAGGTCAGAGATATGAGGATGCTGTCGCCGGAAGATGGAAGATGGACGCAGAGATCCCACAGGATGTCCGTGATATAATCGTACGAGATATTCAGAATATCGACGAAGTGGCCAGAGAGGTAGACTTTGTGTTCTGCGCTGTAGACATGCCGAAGGAGGAAATCCGCGCCATCGAGGAGGCATACGCCAGAACAGAGACGCCCGTTGTTTCCAATAACAGCGCTCATAGATGGACTGAAGATGTCCCCATGGTGATTCCGGAGATCAACCCGGAGCATTTTGAGATCATCAAGTACCAGCGCAGAAGACTGGGAACCAGCCGCGGGTTCATCGCCGTCAAGCCAAACTGCTCGATCCAGGGATATGTACCTGCCCTGGCTGCGTGGAAGGAATTCGAACCGACCGAGGTAAACGTCTGTACCTATCAGGCGATCTCCGGGGCCGGAAAGACCTTTGAGACCTGGCCGGAGATGGTTGGAAACGTCATCCCCTTTATTTCCGGCGAGGAAGAGAAGAGTGAGAAGGAACCACTGAAGATCTTTGGACACATTGAGAATGAACATATCCTCCCGGCGGAGAATCCGGTTATCTCGGCGCAGTGTGTGCGGATCCCTGTGTTGGATGGACATACCGCAGCCTGCAGCATCAACTTCGCCAAGCCTGTGACCAAGGAAGAACTCATTCAGAAACTCAGGGATTATAAGGGTTTCCCTCAAGAGGCCGATCTTCCCAGTGCTCCCAAGCAGTTCATACGGTATTTCGAAGAAGATGACCGCCCGCAGGTAACCGCAGATGTGGACTATGAGCGGGGATTTGGTGTGACCATGGGAAGACTCAGAGAAGACAATCTTTATGATTTCAAATTCATCGGACTGGCACATAACACTGTTCGCGGAGCGGCCGGTGGTGGTATTCTGATGGCGGAGACACTGGTAGAGATGGGATATATCCAGTCGAAATAATTATAGCAGGGAAAGGAAGCATACAATTGACATATACGAATGCGATCATTCTGGGAATCGTGCAGGGACTTGCTGAGTTCCTGCCTATCAGTAGCAGTGGGCATCTGGCCCTGCTGCAGCACTTCTTCCATGTGGAAGCAGATAAAGTCTTGATGTTTACCGTGCTTCTGCACATCGGTACATTGTTATCTGTGTTTATCATGTATTGGAGGGATATCTGGGAACTCATAAAGGAATTCTTCATTACTATTGCGGACCTGGTCAGGGGACGTGGACTCAGACTGCAGGAACGCCCGGTCCGTAAATTAGGTGTGATGATCATCGTCGCCACCATCCCAACGGCCCTGATGGGGTTCCTGTTGAATGACTTTTTTGAGAGTCTGAACAGCATTCTGTGGGCCATCGGAATTGGTTGGATCTTCACAGGATTTATTCTTTACTTTTCAGAGAAGCTGGGAAGGGCGAATCGAGATCTGAAACATATGAACTTCAGAAACGCGATCTTCATCGGCATCATGCAGGGAATAGCCATATGCCCTGGCGTTTCCAGATCTGGCTCCACTATGGTGGGCGGATTGGTCACCGGCTTCAAAAGAGAATTCGCTGTCAAGTTCGCCTTCCTGATCTCGATTCCAAGCATCCTGGGCGCAGCCGTCCTGGAGGTACCGGAGGCAATGAAAGCAACTACGGAGGGACTGGCGGCAGGGCCGCTTATCGTTGGGATGATCGTCTCTGCAGTCTGCGGAATTCTGGCCATCAAGCTGATGATAAAGGTAGTCATAGCGCAGAAACTGAAATATTTTTCGTGTTATGTATGGGTACTTGGAGCGCTGACGGTGGGGTACGGCCTCTATCTTCAGTTCCATCCATGATACTGCAGGGGTAAAGGGAAAGAGTATGGCAAAAGGGAAGAATAAAAAGAAAAAAAAATCAACAGCGGCATCCGGAAAGACCCGAAATACCGCCAAACAAAAGAAAGAAGAGAGTGTAACTCCGGATATCGCTTCTCGTCCTTTTTCAGAGGCGATCTGGGGACTGGTGCACATCGCTTTAGGGGCGTTTATTTTCGCTGCCGTCCAGTTTCACGCAGCCGGTACCTTTGGGAATTCCCTTGGAGATTTTTTTAAAGGGATTCTTGGCGTGATCGGCCTGGTTTTGCCTTGGTATCTGATCCTGTTGGGGATCCTGATGATACTCCGAAAAACTGCGCCATTCAACTGGAAGTACCTTGTTGCTGGGTTGATCATGTTGTTAATGCTCTGTCTTCTTAATTCCGGCAGATTCATTGACAGTAACAATCTGGTTATGGATGTGGGCCGTTTCTACACCGAAGGCATCGCCCTGAAAGGGGGCGGCGTACTGGGAATGGCAGTCGGTACCTTCCTTGTCAAGTGGATCGGCATGGCGGGGCTATATATTCTGTCGCTTCTTATCTCTCTCATTTGCATCCTGCTGATCTTCAACACATCTTTGTCCAGAGCCATTGCAGTGATGGGCCAGAAGAAAAAAGAACAGCAAGAGAGACGCGCAGAACTCGTAAGACAGAAGGCCATGGAGCGGTTGGAAGCCGAGAAACTTCGAGAGGAGCGAGAGAAGAACATGCTCTCACAGATCCTGGATGAACCGGTGGCGCCTACCTTAGAGAAGCCTGCGGAGAAGCTAAGAAAGTTCAGAAAATCAGAGGGAACAGAAAAACGATCTGTACCGCCTGAACCGGTGGTCGAGGAGCCAACTCAGCTCGAGATCGAACAATACGAAGAAAACAAGATCTCCGCGAAAGACATCGCCAAAGGCGCAGCCAAGATCGGAAAAGACCTGGGTCTGTCTGATGGCAAAGCTCCACTTACCAAGTCATCCGACAAAGCCGGAGCTCCCGAGTATCACAAGCCACCCCTTGATCTGTTGAACAAGCCGGTTCGCCCCAAGAACGACGAGAGCAGCCAGCAGCTGAAGGAGAAAGCGATTCTTCTGGAGGATACCATGCGCAGTTTCAATGTGGACGCGCATGTGGTACGTGTGAGTCGTGGACCGGCAGTTACACGTTACGAGATCCAGCCGGAGGCGGGTGTCAAGGTGAGTAAGATCACGTCGCTTGCCAACGATATCGCGTTGAACCTCAGGGCCAAGAGTATCCGCATTGAAGCGCCGATTCCGGGAAAAGCAGCGGTAGGTATCGAGGTTGAAAACGATAATATTAATATGGTCACTCTTAGCGAGATCATCGGATCAGAAGAGTTCAAACAGGCAAAATCCAAGATCACCTTTGCGGTAGGAAAGGATATCGCCGGAAAACCCATCGTCGCAGATCTGAAAAGTATGCCGCATATGCTGATAGCAGGGTCAACCGGATCAGGAAAGAGTGTCTGTATCAACAGCATTATCACCAGCATTCTTTATAAGGCGGATCCGGATGAAGTGAAATTGGTCCTGGTCGATCCCAAGGTGGTCGAACTAGGTCATTATAATGGAATACCGCATCTACTGATCCCGGTGGTCACCGATCCGTCCAAGGCTGCGGCAGCCCTCAGTTGGGCTGTGGTGGAAATGACCAACCGATACAAGATGTTCGCTACCGAGAATGCCAGAGACCTGGCTTCGTATAACCGCAAAATGGTGCAGGAGGATCGTGAGGACGAGGTGATGCCGCAGATCGTCATCATCATCGATGAGCTGGCAGATCTGATGATGGCAGCGCCAAGCCAGGTCGAGGAATCCATCTGCAGACTGGCGCAGATGGCACGTGCTGCAGGTATGCATCTGATCGTAGCCACACAGAGACCATCTGTTGACATCATCACAGGCGTTATCAAGGCGAATATACCCTCCAGGATCGCATTCGCTGTTTCTTCTCAGGTAGACTCAAGGACTATCCTGGATATGTCCGGGGCGGAGCACCTCGTAGGTAAGGGAGACATGCTTTTCAATCCGCTGGGCACCGGAAAACCTATACGCGTACAGGGAACCTTCATCTCCGATGAGGAGGTGGAGAAGGTCATCGATTACGTGCGTTCACAGGTTGAGGAAACGAAATACGCAGAAGAAGTAATTGACACCATCAGCAACGGAGTCACTCAGGCAGAGGACAGCGCAGGTGATGCGGACGAGCTACTTCCGGAAGCCATCGAGCTGGTGGTCATGCAGGGACAGGCATCGGTCTCCATGCTGCAGCGCAGGTTCCGTATCGGCTATAACCGTGCTGCCCGGATCGTTGATCAGATGGAGGCTCGCGGTATTGTTGGACCACAGGACGGATCCAAACCGCGAAACGTGCTGATGACCGAAGAAGAATATTATCAAACAAAAGAGGAAACCAATGAAAGTTCACTTTGATACACTGGGGTGTCCCAAGAATTTCGATGATTCCCAAGTGGCCATGGCCAGACTGGAGGCAGCCGGACACAGTATTGTCTCCAGCCCCGAGGCGTCGGACGTTATTGTCGTCAATACCTGCGGATTCATCGAAGATGCCAAGAAAGAATCCATCGAAGAGATCTTCCACATGTCGGAATACAAGCAAGCCGGCAAGAAACTCATCGTCTCTGGTTGTCTGGTTCAGCGTTATGCGGATGAACTCTTCGAAAATATGCCGGAGGTCGACGGATTTATCGGGGTCAACGATTACGACAAGCTTCCGGAGCTTCTTGACAGCTTGTCCAAGGATACGGCGCAGCGCTTCAAACAGAGAGGCGGTTGTGACCTGACGGGCATCGAAGATGTGATGCGGAAGATTCCAGAGAATCCTTATAGCGCCTATCTGCGTATCGCAGAAGGATGTAATAATCGCTGCGCTTACTGTGTCATCCCTCAGATCCGGGGTCCATACAGAAGCCGGCCCATGGAAAACATCCTGGAGGAGGCCAGAAAACTGGCGGATGCGGGATGCAAGGAATTGATCCTCATCGCGCAGGATGTCACTTGCTATGGTATGGATGTCCATGGGAAATCTACTCTTCCGCAGCTGCTCACAAGGCTTTGTGCAATCGAAGGGATACGGTGGATTCGCCTCATGTATTGCTACGAGGATCGGATCACGGACGAACTGATCGAGACCATGGCGCGGGAAGAGAAGATCTGCCATTACATCGACATCCCATTGCAACACTGCAGTGACACTATGCTCAGACGAATGAACCGTCGATCGACATCGGAATCTATCCGCCAGACTCTTAGGAAATTACGGGAGGCCATGCCGGATATCCATATCCGCACGACACTGATCGTCGGATTTCCGGGCGAGACAGAGGAAGAGTTCAGTGAACTGCTGGATCTGGTGGAAGAGCAGAAGTTCGCAAGACTTGGGGCCTTTACTTATTCGCTGGAAGAAGGGACACCGGCCGCAGAAATGGAGAATCAGATTCCGGAGGAAGAGAAACAAGCCAGGCTGGATGCAGTCATGCTTCGCCAGATGGATATCTCACTGGCGAACAACCAACAGAAGATCGGTCAGGTCCTGGAGGTACTGATCGACGAACAGGACGAGGATGGCGCGTATATCGGACGTACTCGATATGACGCTCCTGAGATCGATAACACCGTGATATTCACATCAGAGAAAAAGCATCACACAGGAGACATCGTACAGGTCAGAGTGCTAGACGCGTTCGATTATGACCTGGAAGGCAGGGAGGAAGTATTATGAATCTACCTAACAAACTTACAGTAGGGCGGATCATCGCCGTTCCATTCTTTATCGCTGCTTATCTGACCCAAATGTATCTGGTAGCATTCGTGCTCTTCATTGCTGCTTCGCTGACAGATATGCTGGACGGGAAGATCGCAAGGAAGTACAACCTGGTCACCAATTTTGGGAAGATCATGGACCCGCTGGCGGACAAGATCCTGGTCTATTCCGCCTTCTGCCTCATGGTCGGGGATGGTCTGGTACCGTCCTGGATGCTCATCGTGATCCTCGCCAGAGAATTCACCATCGCAGGGATCCGACAGGTATCCGCCGCAGAGGGTATCGTCATCGCGGCTGCCATGAGCGGAAAGATCAAGACTGTCCTTCAGATGATTGCTGTGCCCGCTCTCCTGCTGGCGCAGGCCATCCAGGATCCTTATCCTGTGGCTTATCCGATCATCGCGTTGATCGCGGAAGTATTTCTGTATGCTTCCATCGCCATGACGATCTATTCCGGCATTGAATACATCGTAAAAAACAAGAACGTGTTCAAGAACTAGGGGAACGACATGAAAAGTGCTTTAATCAGCGTGGGCACAGAGATCCTCTTCGGGGAGATCGTCAACACCAACGTTGTCTATCTTTCGCAGGAATTGAATGCGCTTGGGATCGATGTGCTCTATCACTATACGGTTGGAGACAATGACAGCAGGCTCAGGGAGATCCTTGAGCTTGCTCTTTCTGATTGTGATCTGGTGCTGACCACCGGTGGACTCGGTCCCACAGAGGATGATATGACCAAGGAAACAGTTGCGTCGGTGATGGGGGATTATCTCGAGGAGCACAAAGCCTCCCGCCAGGCACTGGAAGATCATGCAAAAGAACTGAACCATCCTATGACGGAAAACAACTACAAGCAGGCTATGATGCCTCGGCGGGCTATCGTGTTCGATAATGACGCGGGAACGGCGCCGGGGTTTGCGCTTGAGAAGGATGGAAAGCATGTGGTCTGTATGCCGGGACCACCCCGGGAAATGAAACGCATGTATCAGAGAAAAGTCCGTCCATTTCTGGAGAAGTTCTCAGAAGATGTGATCTATACCCGTACGGTACGGCTGTTTGGAAAGGGCGAATCTTCTTTGGAAACCGAATTGCTGGATCTTATCGATGGACAGGAAGATCCTACCATCGCCACCTACGCCAAGGAAGGGGAATGTTCTGTTCGGGTCGCCTCCAAAAGACCAACAAGGGAAGAAGCGCAGCAGGCGGCGGATGACATGGTCGTCCAGATCCTGCAACGAGTTGGCGATCATGTGTTTAGTACGCAGAATGAAGAACTCTGTGACGTTGTAGGAAAACTGCTTTTGGACAAGGGGCTACATATCTCCTGCGCAGAATCCGCCACTGCCGGTATGTTCGCAAGTGAACTGGCAGGCGTGCCTGGTATTTCGGATGCGCTGCACTGCGGGTATGTCACCTATACAGAGGAGGCCAAACGCAATGTTTTGGGCGTTAAGGAGGAAACGCTAAAGCAGTGTAGTGTCTATAGTGCTGAGGTTGCAGCGGAAATGGCAGAGGGCGTTTTCAGACTCACCGGAGATGATGTGTGCATTGCCATCACAGGTATTGCAGGCCCGGGATCGCCGGTGCCTTCTCTGGTTCCTGGAAGCGCGTTTATCGGCCTTCATTATAAAGGGAAAACTATCACCAGGTTCCACAAGGGGCGCAATGTGAACCGGAACTGGAATCGTCATTACATGGTTCTGGCTATGCTGGATCTGGTACGACGTACGGTCCAGAACGACGATTGACAGTATATGGTAAAAATGATATAATGCGCGTACCATTTACAAACATTCGAAAACCTCTTGACAGATCTGCAGATTGATGTAGAATAGAAACAGAACAAATGTTCTTTTGGAGGGAAATATGGCTAAACAAGATAACAACAACGCAAGATTCAAGGCTCTGGAGGATACCCTCTCCAGGATCCATAAGCAGTACGGAAGCGGGGCGATCATGCGCCTTGGCGATGCCTCTGCGAACATGAACATCGACACCATTTCCACTGGTTCGCTCAGTCTGGACATGGCCACCGGTGTAGGCGGTGTTCCGAGGGGAAGGGTCGTGGAGATCTACGGACCAGAATCCTCCGGTAAGACTACACTGACCCTGCACATCGTGGCAGAGGCGCAGAAAGCCGGTGGAATCGCCGCATTCATCGATGCAGAGCATGCTCTGGATCCAGTCTACGCACGGAACCTTGGTGTCAACATAGACGATCTCCTGGTATCCCAGCCGGACACCGGAGAACAGGCCCTGGAAATCTGTGATATGCTGGCCAGCAGTGGCTCCGTGGACGTGATCGTGATCGATTCTGTGGCTGCACTCGTTCCGAAAGCAGAGATCCAGGGGGAGATGGGCGATTCTCATGTAGGACTTCAAGCGAGACTGATGTCCCAGGCATTGCGTAAACTTACCGGTACTGTTAACAAGACCAACACCTGTGTGATCTTCATCAATCAGCTCCGTGAGAAGGTTGGTGTCATGTTTGGCAATCCTGAGGTTACCACAGGAGGCCGCGCACTCAAGTTCTACTCCTCCATGCGGATGGATGTGCGCAGGATCGAGACCATCAAGCAGGGAGATCAGATGCTCGGGAACCGCACCCGTGTCAAGATCGTGAAGAACAAGGTAGCCCCTCCGTTCAAGAAGGCAGAGTTCGACATCATGTACGGAAAGGGGATCTCCCTGTCCGGGGATGTGCTGGACTGCGCGGTCGAGGCGGGCATCGTCAAGAAGTCCGGTTCCTGGTTCAGCTACGAGGGAGACCGTATCGGACAGGGACGAGAGAACGTGAAGACCTATATGGAAGAGAATCCCGCCTTCCTGGAGGAGATTCGAAGCAAGGTCATGGCCAAGCTCTTTGAGTCCGAGGAAGATGATGAGAAGAATGCGCCGGAGATCTCGGAAGAGTCCCCTCTTGCGGTGGACGAGGATGGCGTGATCATCGAGTGATCAGAGATTTTTTTCGGATTTTCTTACGCTTTTGTTTGACATCTAGATGGATTTGTGTTATGATAACCGAGTTAGACCGCTCGGGAAGGGTCTTTTTAAGTGCGTTTGATTACAGCGCCACCCGAAAAGGCGAGACTGGTTAGAGGAGGTATTAGAACACAATGTATGCAGTAATTGAAACAGGCGGTAAGCAGTACCGCGTAGAGAACGGTGATGTTCTGACAGTTGAGAAGCTGGGGATCGAGGCAGGAGAGAAGGTTGCATTCGACAAGGTCCTCGTGATCGGTGATGAGAACGGTGTCCGCATCGGTAAACCTTATCTTGAGGGTGAGACCGTAGAGGCAGAAGTCGTTGAGAACGGCAAGGGCAAGAAGATCGTCATCTTCAAGTACAAGAACAAGAAGGATTACAGAAAGAAGCAGGGACACAGACAGCCGTACACTATGGTCGAGATCAAGAGCATCGGCGGCGTTGCTGCTCAGAAGAAGGCAGAGGAACCTGCTGCAGAGGCAAAGGCTGAAGCAGAAGCTCCCCATAAGGAGAAGAAGGTTTCCGCATCCATGAAGAAAGACGAGCTCATCGCTTACGCGAAGGAGCACGGAATCGAGATCGATGAGAAGGCTACCAAGGCTGTGATCATCGAGACCATTGAGAACGCAGAAGCATAAGATTAGGGAGGTATATGATCCATGGCAAGTAAAAAGGGAGTAGGAAGCTCTAAGAACGGTCGTGAGTCCGAATCGAAACGTTTAGGCGTCAAGGTTGGTGACGGTCAGTTCGTAACAGCTGGCAGCATTCTGATGAGACAGAGAGGAACCAAGCTCCATCCTGGTAACAATGTTGGCATCGGTGGCGATGACACACTGTTCGCGAAGATCGATGGCGCTGTCAAGTTCGAAAGAAAAGACAAGACCAGAAAGCAGGTCAGCGTTTATCCTAAGGAAGCATAAGAGACTTGAGGCCCCTATCACAGGTAGGGGCTTATTTTTTTAAGTTGAGGGAATCATGTTTGTAGATAGAGCAACCATCAATATCATAAGCGGGAAGGGCGGCAATGGCTGTGTTTCCTTCCGAAGAGAGCCCTTTGTACCAGAGGGTGGTCCTGACGGTGGTGACGGCGGCAAGGGCGGCGATGTTGTGATTATGGCCGACAAGAACCTCCGCACCCTGATGGACTTCAAGTATAAGCGGAAATACCAGGCCGAGAATGGTCAGGATGGCATGCGCAAGAAACGCTACGGTAAGTCTGGTCAGGACCTGGTGATCAAGGTTCCTATGGGAACGGTGGTAATCGATGAGGCAACTGGCCTGGTCATGATGGATCTGACCGAGGATGGACAGAGTTTTGTTGCGGCCAAGGGTGGTCGTGGAGGCAAGGGAAACGTACACTTCAAGAACTCCGTCAGGCAGGCTCCGAATTTTGCGGAAGCAGGGACAGCAGCCAAGGAACGCACTGTGATACTTGAACTGAAGTCCATTGCCGACGTGGGCCTGGTTGGCTTTCCCAACGTGGGGAAATCCAGCCTTCTTTCCGTGGCAACAAGCGCCAGTCCGAAGATTGCGGACTATCACTTTACTACCATTGATCCAAATCTTGGTGTGGTGAACATTCACGATACCAGTTTCATTATGGCGGACATAGCCGGTATCATCGAAGGCGCACATATGGGACTGGGTCTTGGTCTGCGTTTTCTGAAGCACATAGAGCGTACCAAGGTACTGATCCACGTGGTGGACGTGTCTGGGAGCGAGGGACGCGATCCCATCGAAGATTTCGAGAAGATCAACAGCGAGCTTCTTCAGTACAGCAAGTCTGTGGCGGATAAGCCCATGCTGGTCTGTGCGAACAAGATCGATCTTACCGACGAGGAGGATCCGGAGTATCTGCGTTTCAAGGAATATGTAGAAAGGAAGGGGTACCAGGTGTTCCCAGTATCTGCCCCCATCAACTATGGCGTGCAGGCACTCCTGGATGCGGCTCTGGCAGAGCTCCAGCGTGTTCTCAGAGAACCACAACCTGAACCAGAGATCGAATATTTTGATTTTGAAACAGATGATGTGGACCCAGAGTACCGGACGGTCAACGTGGATACAGACGAGGATGGTTTTGTGGTCACCGGAAAACAACTGCGCAAGATCTTCGATTCCACCAATTTCAATGACTTCGGCTCTTTGCGTTACCTCTACAAGTATATAGAGAAGAGTGGCGCCATCGACCGAATGAAGGAAATGGGATTGGACGAAGGAGATACCATCAAGGTCTTTGACTACGAGTTCGAGTACTATGACGAGTTCTAGTCCGAATGCAAAGTCCTGAGACGGAGAAGAGAGAATGACCAAGAGACTCACTACAGAAGATTGTAATCATTATTTTGAAAAATATAAGACGCCGCCACATATCATTGCCCACTGTAAGGCAGTGAGCGATACGGCAGTGACCATCGGAAGCGAACTCGTAAAGCACGGAGTTTCTCTGGATACAGAACTCCTGCGAAACGCCGGACTTATCCACGATGTACTCCGCATGGAGAAGAATCACGACGTTGCGGCAGCAGAAATGCTGGAGAAAGACGGGTACCCCTACGAGGCGGAGGTGATCCGTCATCATATGACAAAGCACTATGCGCCTGTTAACGAACTGACCGAATCCGATATCCTCTGCCTGGCAGACAGGGTCGTAAGAGAAGACGAGTACGTCGGCATTGACAGACGGATCGATTACCTGATCTATAAGGGCGGATATGATCCAGTCAAGGCAGAACGACTCGAGGAGGCGAAGATCGCCAGTTCCCTTTGGATCGAGCAGCTAGAGGAGATCATGGGACGTTCTCTGGACAGCTTGTTCCCTCCATCGCTGGACAGCCTTCTTAAACAAGTGGAGAAACCAGCTCGCTACATTGGCGGAGAATTGAACGTGGTCCGAAAAGATCCCCATGATGTGGACGTGCGGTTTGCCTTCGCGTTTCCGGATCTATACGAGATCGGTATGTCCTATATGGGATTGCAGATCCTGTACCATATCGTGAACCAGCAGCCGAATCTGGCACTGGAGAGGGTGTTTGCACCGGCGCAGGATATGGAAGAGTTGATGCGGAAGACAGGCTTTCCACTGTTCACCCTTGAGACCAAGACTCCGGTTCGAGATATGGATGTGCTGGGATTCACGCTACAGTACGAGATGTCCTTCACCAATATCATCAATATGTTGGATCTTGCAGGCCTGCCGCTTCTGTCAAAGGACAGAGGAGAGGAGGATCCTCTGGTCATCGCCGGCGGTCCTTGTGCCTTCAATCCGGAACCTCTGGCTGACTTTATAGATGCCTTTCTTATTGGTGATGGAGAGGAATCTTTGCCGGCGCTATTGAACCTGATCGGAGACGGACGGAAACGTGGGCTCACCAGAGAAGCGATCCTTCGGGAAGCCGTTCAGATCGAAGGTGTCTACGTTCCTTCCTTCTACGAACCTCAATACGGAGAGGATGCGATCCTGACCGGTTATCATAAGACATGGGCAGGCGCCCCTGATGTAGTTCGGAAGGCTATGGTTCATGATCTGGATCGGGTTGATTACCCCACGAAGACACTGGTGCCGCTCATCGAGGTGGTCCACGATCGGGCAGTTCTGGAAACCTTCCGTGGATGTACCAGAGGATGTCGTTTCTGTCAGGCTGGGATGATCTATCGCCCGGTGCGGGAAAGAAGCAAAGAAAACCTTCTGCAGTTGGCAAAGGAGCAAATCAGACAGACCGGACACGATGAGATGTCCATCCTGTCTTTGTCCACCAGTGATTATTCGGATTTTGAGGGGTTGGCCACCGAACTGATGGGATATTGCACGGCAAACAACGTTTCCCTGTCATTACCATCCCTGCGGTTGGACAACTTCTCTTTCCGGGTTTTGTCAGAGATCCAGAAATACAAGAAATCCGGCCTGACATTTGCACCAGAAGCCGGCACCCAGCGCCTGAGGGATGTGATCAACAAGGGCATCACCGAAGAAGATATCTACAGCGCTGTGGAGCAGGCAATCGAACTGGGATGGAGGCAGGTGAAACTGTACTTCATGATTGGTCTTCCCGGGGAAACCGACCAGGATCTGGATGGAATTGCGGAGATTGCCCGCAATATAGTCGCTCTTCACAAGAAATCCGGACGCGGAGGGCGATTCAACGTGAATGTCAGCATCTCCAATTTTGTGCCCAAGGCGCATACCCCCTTCCAGTGGGTAGCACAGGATTCCACAGAGGAATTTACCCGAAAGCACAACTATCTGACCGAGAAACTGAAGATCAAGAATGTCAGTTTCAACTATCACGATGATGCAGTCAGCACCTGCGAGGCCATATTTGCGCGGGGAGACAGACGGCTGTCACAGCTGCTTCTTGCTGCTCATGAAGCTGGCTGCCGATTTGATGGATGGAGCGAGTTCTTTGACCGGGATACGTGGGCCAGACTGTTGGAAGAGTTTCCAGTGGATCACAGGATCTATACGGAACGAGAGAGATCCTACGACGAGTATCTGCCCTGGCAGCACATCGACTGTCGGGTCAGCAGAGAATACCTTATGAAAGAGAATGAAAAGGCCCGGGAGGCGGCCACCACACACGACTGCCGGGAGGGATGCACCGGATGCGGAGTCAACAGATACACCGTATGCACCCAGGGAGGAAGCCATGTTTAGATATGTGATCGTTTTTTCCAAGACCGGACTCGTGCGGTACATCTCTCATCTGGATATGCTGCGACTGTTCAAGCGTGCATTCCGAAGAGCGGGGATCGACCTTGCCTATAGCCAGGGGTTCAACCCTCATCCCAAGATGAGTTTCGCACAGCCACTTTCTCTGGGGTACGATGCAGAGGGGGAATACCTGGAATTTGAGACGGGGGAACCCGTCAGCAAGACAAGACTTTTGGAAAGACTTCCGGAGCATCTTCCCGAGGGGATCAGCATCACTGCCTGCGGAACGATCCCAAAGGGACAGAAGAGCCTGGCTGCCAAGGTCTACGCTGCAGAATACGAGGTGGTCTATCCTGCCTCCTGGCACGCCTGGGACTTCCCTGCTGCTACAGATGCGTTTATGACCCAGGAAGAGATCCTGGCCGAAAAGCGACAGAAGAAATCAAAGAAACTTAAGACGGTGAATATTCGTCCCGGGATCCGATCTATGGAGGCTATCCGTACAGAACGCAACCGCCTCTGTCTGCGGATGTGCCTGGACTGTGGAAATGAGTCCAATGTGAGCCCCGAGCTTGTGATTCCTGCTTACGCTTCGTTTGCAGACATACACTGTAAGCGTCATGAGATTGAAGTCTGCCGCAAAAAACTGATTTTGCCACTTGACTTCCCCATAGAATGGATGTAAAATGACCCCACCTTGCAGAAGGGGGCGAGAGATGAAACACATTAGGAGAGCACTTCGGCAGTTTCAACCAGACCGAAAGACATTTGAAATAATCGCTGTGACCATGGTAATGGTCACAGCGGTTTTGTTTTATGGATTCAAAGGGGATAGTCAGACAATTACCATAGGGGAGGAGTCCCCTGCGCACGGAACATCTACAGGGAGAGAAACGTCTTCTGCCTCGCAAGATCTACTCTATGTGGATGTGGATGGCGAGGTGGAGCATCCCGGCGTTTACAGGCTTGTTCCCGGTGCCCGGGTGTTCGAGGCGGTGGACAAAGCCGGAGGCCTGAAAACCCACGCAGACACCTCTCAGCTGAATCTGGCAGAGAAGCTGAAGGATGGGGAGAAGATCACCGTACCGTCAAAAGCAGAGAAACGAGAGGGAAGTACAGAAAACTTGTCCGATGCTGGCGCTGGTGCAGGACAGGTTTTGTCTGGTGCAGAGAAGATCAATATCAACAGGGCAACAGGGGAGGAACTGCAGAAGATCAAAGGAATCGGCCCTGCTACTGCCCAGAAGATCATCGATTACAGGAATTCGAATGGTCGCTTTCATAATACGGAAGAGCTGAAGAACGTAAACGGGATCGGTGACAAAACCTATGAGAAAATGAAGGAATACATCGATGTTTGACTTCCGTTGTTGTATCTGGTAAAATGATATATTGTAGTATCGAAAAGAAAGAGAGGATGATCACTTGATCACGAAAGAGAAAATCGACCGGATCAACGAACTGGCCCGGAAGAAGAAAACGGTTGGCCTCACTGAGGAAGAACTGCTGGAACAAGGGTTGCTGAGAGAGGAATACATAGATTCCTTGAAGGCAAACCTGCGAGCACAGCTTGAAAATATCGAATTTGTAGACGACAACAAGAAGAGTTGATGGAGGAGCATACGATGGAAAAACTTGGCCTAAATGAAATCAGAAAACTGTTCAGAGAGTTTTATGTCAGCAAGGGACACTATGCAGCACCCAGCGCCTCACTGATCCCAAAGAACGACAAGTCTCTTCTGATCATCAACTCCGGTATGGCGCCTCTGAAACCATATTTCTCCGGGCAGGAGACACCGCCATCCAAGAGAATGACCACCTGCCAGAAGTGCATCCGCACCGGTGATATCGACAACGTCGGGCTCACCTCTCGTCATGGAACATTCTTCGAGATGCTTGGTAATTTCTCTTTCGGTGACTATTTTAAGAAAGAGTCCCTGACCTGGGGAATGGAGTTCGTGCTGGACGTGCTGAAGATGCCAATTGACAAGATCTGGGTCACCGTCTATAAGGATGACGATCAGGCTTATGAGATTTGGAAGAGCCTGGGGATTCCGGAAGAGCATATCGTCCGCCTGGGCAAGGAAGATAATTTCTGGGAGATCGGACTTGGCCCATGTGGCCCGGACTCGGAGATGTTCTTTGATCGGGGACCGGAATACGGCTCCCCTGATGACGACTTTGTGCAGGGGTGCGAACACGACCGCTACATCGAGTTCTGGAACCATGTGTTCACACAGTTCTCCAAGGAGGAGGACGGCACCTATACAGATCTGGCGCATCCCAATATCGATACCGGGATGGGGCTGGAGAGACTGGCCTGCATCATGCAGGGGGTGGATTCCATCTTTGATATTGACACCATTCGACATATTCTGGACAGCGTGTCCTCTCTCTGCGGCAAAGCCTATGAGGATGGGGATGAGAAGGCGGATGTTTCCATGCGGATCATCACGGACCATCTCCGTTCCATGGTCTTCATGATCGCCGATGGAATCGTTCCTTCCAACGAAGGAAGGGGCTATGTGCTTCGCCGGCTGATCCGCCGCGCTGCCAGACACGGGAAGATGCTCGGGATCGACGGCGCCTTCCTGGCCGACCTGGCAGACAAGGTCATCGAAGTCTCAGGAGACGCCTATCCGGAGATCGTCGAGAAACAGGACTACATCAAGAAGATCATCTCCGTAGAAGAGAAACAGTTTGCGGCGACCCTCGGCCAGGGGGAGGCCATCATTGGCGAGTACCTGGAAGAAATGAAAAAAGCCGGGGTCACGCAGCTTTCCGGCGACAAAGCCTTCAAGCTCTATGACACCTACGGGTTCCCTCTTGAACTGACGGAGGAGATCCTGGCCGAGCACGAATTCAGCGCAGATAGAGACGGGTTTGACACCGCAATGGCGGCACAGAAGAAAAAATCCAGAGAAGGCAGACAGGATACCAGCGAGGTTGCCTGGGAGGAGAACTGGACCCCGGAAGATGTGCCGGAGACCGTATTCACCGGCTATGATCATTACGAAGACGATGCGACCCTGCTGTTCCTCTCCGGCGAATCCAGAGATGCAGAGCAGGCCTTGGAAGGGGAGGATGTGATCCTCTATCTGGACAAGACCCCCTTCTATGCAGAGAGCGGCGGACAGGTTTCCGATAAAGGAATTATGACTACCGAAGACGGCGAGGTGGAGATCTTTGCGGTCGAGAAGACCAGGGGCGTGTTCGCACACAAGGGTCGTGTCACCAGAGGGGCTATCAACAAGGGAGACAGTATCCACTGCGCGATTGATCGGATCCGGCGCAACAAGACCGCCCGAAATCACACGGCGACCCACCTACTGCAGCAGGCTCTGCGAGATGTGCTGGGCAATCATGTGGAACAGGCAGGTTCGTTGAATAATGACAAGGAACTTCGTTTCGACTTTAACCACTACGAGGCCATGAAACCAGAGGAGATCGCCAGGGTAGAGGAGATCGTCAACGAAAAGATCTGCTCCTTCCTTCCTGTGACCACCGTGGAGACTACCATCGATGAGGCACAGAAGATGGGTGCGATGGCGTTGTTCGGAGAGAAATACGGCGATGTGGTCCGCGTAGTCAGTTGCGGCGACTGGAGCGTGGAACTCTGCGGAGGCACCCATGTCTCGAACATCGGCCAGATCGGCGCCTTCAAGATCGCCAGCGAGTCTGGAGTGGCTTCCGGCGTACGTCGTATCGTTGCGCTGACCGGTACCGGTATCCTGGAGGCTGCCCATGCGGCAGAATCGGTCATTGCAGATGTCGCAGAGACCATGAAATCAAAACCCCATCTCATCCAGGGCAAGGCAACTTCTCTCATGGAAGACCTGAAGGCCGCCCGCAAGGAGCTGGAGGAGTTCAAGAAAGAAGCTATGGGTTCCGAGTTGGATGACATGATCAGCAGCGCCAAAGCCTTTGGCGAGGTGAATCTCATCACCAGAGAGTTCGAAGATTATAATATCGGAGATCTGCGCGGGTTGTCAGATGACATCAAGGCTAGGTGCAAGTCAACCATGATGGTGTTCGCTACGGTCAATGGAGGCAAGGTGACCATGCTGGTCTCTCTGACAGATGATCTGACCGAGAAGGGCCTGCACGCCGGCAAAATGATCAAACAGATTGCCGCCTGTGTAGGTGGCGGCGGCGGCGGAAAAGCGGACATGGCACAGGCCGGAGGCAAAAATCCGGCTGGAATTTCTGACGCATTTAAGGTTGCAGAAGAACTCTTATCATGATAGAATAGAAGGGAAGTTATATCAACCGAAGAGTCGTTATCACTATGGACAGGAGGTAGTAACATATGGAGAAGAAAACGATCATGTTTGACGCAAGCAAGACGCAGCAGAGAACTACCAGAGAGGTCCTTGATATTGTATACGATGCGCTGGAAGAGAGAGGGTACAACGGCATCGATCAGATGGTGGGCTACATCCTTTCCGGAGATCCGTCATATATTACGAGTCACAACAATGCAAGGCTGATGATCAGCCGGATCGACAGGGATGACCTCCTGGAGGAGGTTCTCCGGGAGTATCTCAAGAAATAGTGGTAGAATCTGGGCAGGTCTTTTGACCTGCCCTTATTATGTTTTGGGAACTATTTTTTTAGTATAAAGAGGTAAAATGAAAAGAAAAATCGGACTTGATGTCGGCGACAAGACCATTGGTATCGCTGTGAGTGACCCCCTGGGCATCACTGCGCAAGGGATTACCACGTTAGAGAGAGTAGGCATCAGAAAGGACGCAGGGAAAGTGCTGGATATGGTGAAGGAATACGATTGCGACACCATTGTCATGGGACTTCCTCTTAGTATGAGCGGAGAAGACAGTGAACAGACGCAGAAGGTGCGTGATTTCCGCACAATGTTAGAAAACAAGATGCGCAGCACTGGAATGAAAGGAATCGATGTACAGTGGCAGGATGAACGTCTGACTACGGTACAGGCGGAGCGCATTCTGATCGCGGCAGATGTGAGCCGCAAGAAACGAAAACAGGTGATAGACAAGCAGGCGGCAGTTGTCATCCTGCAGACTTATCTGGATGGAATTGGTATGTAGACTACACAGAAGAACTGGAGGTAACAGAATGAAAAAAATCGGCATTATCATGGGAAGTGACAGCGATCTGCCGGTGGTAGAGAAGGCTATCGAAACGTTGGAAGATCTGGACATTCCCTACGAAGTACATGTGTATTCCGCACACAGGACACCGGCCATCGCCAACGACTTTTCCAGAAACGCACGGAAAAACGGTTTTGCTGCCATTATTGCAGCTGCTGGTAAGGCAGCGCATCTGGCTGGTGCCATAGCCGCGAATACCACACTGCCTGTGATCGGAATTCCCATCAAGTCCAGTACACTAGACGGGGTGGATGCACTGCTTTCTACCGTACAGATGCCCAGTGGCATCCCTGTTGCGACGGTTGCCATCGATGGGGCCAAGAACGCCGCTCTGCTGGCGGCTCAGATCATCGCTGTTGAGGATGAAGATCTGGCCGAGAAACTGCAGTCCAGAAGAGAGGACGCGACAGCCAGTGTCCTGAAGAAAAACGCCGCTATTGAGAAGAAATACAACAGATAGAGAGGGGAACATGAGTAAGAGTTTCAGCGAAAGTTACAAGAATGCCGGAGTGGATATCACCGCTGGCTACAAGTCCGTAGAACTCATGAAAGAACACATCAAGAAGACAATGTCCTTCGGTGACACCTCCGACCTGGGTGGATTTGGGGGACTCTTTGGTCTGGACATGACAGGGCTTAAGGAACCGGTACTGGTCAGTGGGACTGATGGAGTAGGCACCAAGCTCAAGCTTGCGTTTCTCATGGACAAACATGACACCGTAGGCATAGACTGTGTGGCCATGTGTGTCAACGACATCCTGTGCGTAGGCGCCAAGCCGCTGTTCTTTCTGGATTACATCGCTTGTGGAAAGAACTATCCGGAGAAGATCGCTCAGATCGTCAGTGGCGTGGCAGAAGGCTGTGTCCAGTCCCGCAGTGCGCTGATTGGCGGCGAAACAGCAGAGATGCCTGGCTTCTACCCAGAAGACGAATATGATCTGGCCGGGTTTGCAGTGGGTGTGGTGGACAAATCAAGGGTTCTTGACAAAACCCGTATTCGGCCTGGAGACAAAGTCCTTGCATTGCCGAGTTCGGGGGTGCATTCCAATGGTTTTTCCCTCGTGCGGAAGGTCTTTGATGTCGAAAACACCGATCTCTCAAAGACTTATCCTGAACTGGACGGGAAATCCCTTGGCGAAACGCTCCTGACTCCCACCAAGATCTATGTAAAACCAATGCTTGCGCTTCTGGACTCAGTGGATGTCAAGTCTGTAGCACACATCACCGGCGGCGGCTTCTACGAAAATATCCCCAGATCACTGCCGGAAGGCATCAGTGTGAGAATAAACCGCAGTGATGTGCGCGTGCTCCCGATCTTCGATTTGATCGCAAAGGAAGGGGAGGTGCCAGAGCACGATATGTTCAACACCTATAACATGGGCGTAGGAATGACCGTCATCGTTGCTCCGGAAGAGGCTGACAAGGCTTTGTCCGTGCTCCGGAAGAACGGCGAAGATGCTTACATTCTCGGAGAAACCATCGCATCCGATGAGGGAGTTGTCCTATGTCAGTAGAAAAAACCAGAATCTGCGTGCTCGTTTCTGGCGGAGGCACCAACCTGCAGGCACTGCTTGACGCACAGAAGGCAGGGCGCATCACAAGCGGAAAGATCGTGCTGGTAGGGAGCAATAACCCTGAAGCCTATGCGCTGACAAGAGCGGCGGAGCACGGGGTGGACAGTTTTGTGTTCACAGAAGAGGCTGCGCTTCTGGACAAACTCGCCGAAGAAGAGATTGACATGATCGTGCTTGCGGGATTTCTGAAGATCCTTTCTCCGAATGTGATCCGTGCCTATGAAGGACGCATCATCAATATCCACCCGGCGTTGATCCCTTCCTTCTGTGGTAAAGGATGCTACGGGCTGCATGTTCACGAGAAAGCACTGGAGTATGGCGTCAAGGTGACGGGTGCTACCGTACACTTCGTCAATGAGATCCCTGACGGAGGACAGATCATCGCCCAGAAAGCTGTGGATGTTTTGCCGGAAGATACCCCGGAGACCCTGCAGAAACGGGTCATGGAACAGGCCGAGTGGATCCTGCTTCCGGAGGCAACGGAAGCAGTGGCCGCGGAGATCAGGAAAGGAAAGAATTAAATGAACGTATATGAGAGAAAGAGCCTGAAAGAGCGGATTGCGGGAAACCCCTATGTTGGCCGTGGCATCGTCATCGGACGCAGTAAGGATGGGAGCAAGGCAGCCTGTGCCTACTTTATCATGGGACGTTCCGCCAACAGTCGCAACCGGGTGTTCCTGGAACAGGGGGACGACCTGATGATCCGTCCTTATGACGAAAGCAAAGTAGAGGATCCGTCGCTGATCATCTACTACCCAATTCGGGTAGCAGGGGATATGACCATTGTCACCAACGGGGATCAGACAGACACTATCTACGATCATATGGTAACGGAGAACGAGAGTTTTGCGGATGCTCTTAGGACGAGGGAGTTTGAACCGGATGGACCCAATTGGACTCCCAGAATCAGCGGACTCATCGATCTGTCTGATGATATGACTTATAAGATGTCTATTCTGAAGAGTCAGGATGCGGAGGGGACCGCCTGCACGAGACAATTCTTTGAATATGTAGGACAGCCTGGTCTTGGACACTTCCTGCATACCTATGTGACGGATGGAGAGCCTATCCCGACCTTTGTAGGCGAACCGGAGAGGGTAGAGATCCCTGATGACATCGACGAACTGAAGGATATGATCTGGGAGAATCTGGACCAGAATAACCGGATCTCCCTGTATGTGAGATATATTGACCTGAAGACGGGAACGACCGAAAACAGACTGATCAACAGAAATGGAGGAGCAGAATGAAGGAACTGGAACTGAAGTACGGATGCAATCCCAACCAGAAACCCGCCAAAATCTATATGGAGGATGGCAGTGACCTTCCAATCCAGGTATTGAACGGCAGACCGGGTTATATTAACTTTCTGGATGCCTTCAACAGCTGGCAGCTTGTACATGAGATCCGCCAGAGCCTCGGAATACCTGCCGCTGCTTCCTTCAAACACGTGAGCCCCACATCAGCGGCAGTTGCCGTACCCATGAGCGATGCTCTGAAGAAAGCCTGTTTTGTGGATGATATCGAGGGACTGGACGAATCGCCAGTGGCGACCGCCTATGCGAGAGCAAGAGGGACCGACAGGATGTCCTCCTTCGGCGACTGGGCAGCGCTTTCGGACGTATGCGATGAGACCACTGCTGCAATCCTGAAACGCGAGGTGTCCGACGGCATCATCGCTCCTGGGTACACGGACAAAGCCCTGGAGATCCTGAAAGGGAAGAAGAAGGGCGCCTATAACATCATCCAGGTGGATCCGGACTACGTGCCGGCGAAACAGGAAAAGAAACAGGTCTTTGGGGTGACCTTTGAGCAGGGACACAACGATTACACCATCGGGAAAAACGATTTCGACAATATAGTGACCGAAAACAAAACTCTGTCCGAAGAGGCCAAAAGAGACATGGTCGTTGCGCTGATCACTCTCAAGTATACTCAGTCCAACTCCGTATGCTACGTGAAGGACGGGCAAGCGATCGGGGTAGGGGCTGGGCAGCAGTCCAGGATCCATTGTACCAGACTTGCCGGAGACAAGGCAGACCACTGGATGCTCAGACAGTCGGAACGGGTGCTGAACCTTCCGTTCCGTGAAGATATCGCCAGGGCCACCAGAGATAACACCATCGATATCTACCTTGGCGAAGACTACGAGGATGTACTGGCGGACGGTATCTGGGAAACGCTCTTCACAGAGAAGCCGGCTCCCTTCACGAGGGATGACCAAAGGGCATACCTGGCAGACATCTCCGGAGTGACCCTTGGCAGCGATGCCTTCTTCCCCTTTGGAGACAACATCGAACGAGCCGCCAAGAGTGGTGTCAGTTATGTGGTTCAGCCGGGCGGTTCTATCAGGGACCAGAACGTTATCGACACCTGCAACAAGTACGATATGGTCATGGCCTTCACAGGTCTCAGGCTGTTCCATCACTAAAACCAAGGAGGTAGATCATTTGAATATCATGGTCATAGGTGGCGGCGGAAGAGAGCACGCCATTATCAAGAAAATCAAAGAGAATCCCAAGGCAGAGACCATCTACGCGCTGCCCGGAAACGGTGGTATGGAGGATGATTGTATCTGCACAGGTGTTGGCGCAGAAGATCTGCCTGCTATCGTGGAGTTTGCCAAGACTCATGCTATCGATTTTGCGGTAGTCGCCCCGGATGATCCGCTGGTCATGGGCTGCGTTGATCTGCTGGAGGCGGAAGGTATCCCCTGCTTTGGACCAAATAAGGAAGCCGCCATCATCGAGGGCAGCAAGGCCTTCTCCAAGGAGCTCATGAAAGCATATGGTATCCCAACGGCAGCCTATGAGACCTTCACCGAGATGGAAGAAGCCCTGGACTACGTACAGGAATGTAAAATCCCAGTGGTCATAAAAGCAGACGGTCTTGCGAAGGGGAAGGGCGTGACCATCGCCCAGACAAGGGAAGAGGCAGTGAAAGCCGTGAATTCCATGATGGAAGATAAAATTTTTGGGGATAGCGGAAGCTGCGTTGTCATCGAAGAATATCTGGAAGGCCCTGAGGTGTCCGTTCTGGCTTTCACCGATGGCAACACACTGGTCCCAATGGTATCCTCTATGGACCATAAGCGGGCTTATGATGGTGATCAGGGTCCAAATACCGGCGGGATGGGCACAGTCGCCCCGAACCCTTACTATACAGAAGCGGTGGCAGAGCAGTGTGCAGAAGAGATATTCCTGCCAACCATGATCGCCATGAATAAAGAAGGACGCACCTTCAAGGGCTGCCTATATTTCGGCCTTATGATCACCGCTGATGGCCCCAAGGTCATCGAGTACAATTGCCGATTTGGGGATCCGGAGACGCAGGTGGTGCTCCCGCTGCTTACCTCAGATCTTCTGGATATCATGCTCCATGTCTCGGAAGGGACGCTGGCAGAAGCCGAGGTGACATTCTCAGACCAGGCCGCCTGCTGTGTGGTGCTGGCCTCCAAGGGATACCCTGGTTCTTACGAGAAGGGATGCCCTTTGGAGATTCCAGAGGATCTTGCCCACGTGTTCATCGCCGGCGCCAGGAAAGGCGAGCAGGGCCAGCTTCTGTCCAATGGCGGCCGTTGCATAGGCGTCACTGAATGCGCAGATACCCTGGCAGAGGCCATCGACAAAGCCTACACTTCCGTGAAGCGGATCGGCTTCGAAAACGGCTTCTATAGAAACGATATCGGTCAGAGAGCACTGAAAGCACTGGAGGCATAGGGATGGTATACAGAATATACGTTGAAAAGAAAAAAGACTTTGCAGGAGAAGCGCAGGCGCTGTCCAGCGAGCTTTGTGCTCTGTTTGGACTGCCCATCGAAGATCTTCGCATCATCAACCGCTACGACGTAGAGGGCATCGACGAGGAACTTTTCCGTAGTGTGGTCAGCACTGTCTTCTCTGAGCCACAGGTGGATGACACATTCGAAGAACTGGTGATTCCGGACAATACCAGCGTGTTTGCGGTGGAGTATCTCCCCGGACAGTTCGACCAGCGGGCCAATTCCGCTTCAGAGTGTATCCAGCTGATCTCCAAGGGAGAACGACCAGAGGTAAGATCAGCCAAGGTATATCTACTGAAAGGGGATCTGGGCCAGGCAGAGATTGACACGATCAAGAAATACGTCATCAATCCGGTGGAAGCCAGAGAGGCGTCTCTGGACACCTTCGATACGCTGAAGATGACCTATGATATCCCTACAGAAGTGGAGGTCGTAGAAGGGTTCAACTCCATGGATGAGAAGGCGCTGGAGGAATTTTTGGATGCCAGGGGACTCGCCATGGACCTGGCTGATCTGAAATTCTGCCAGGAGTACTTCCGGGGAGAAGACAGGGAGCCCACCATCACAGAGATCAAGGTAATCGACACCTACTGGTCCGATCACTGCCGGCATACCACTTTCAACACTACCATCGACAGCGTTAAGTTCCACGACCCGGAGATCCAGACAGCCTATGAGGATTACATCTCCACAAGAAAGGAACTTGGTCGCACCAAACCCGTCAATCTGATGGATATGGGTACGTTGGCCGCCAAGTACCTACGCAAGGAAGGAAAACTGGACAAGCTGGATGAGTCCGAGGAGATCAATGCCTGCACCGTCAAGATGGATGTGAATGTGGACGGAAAGACCGAGGAGTGGCTTCTCCTGTTCAAGAACGAGACCCACAATCACCCCACAGAGATCGAACCTTTTGGTGGAGCTGCTACCTGTATCGGCGGCGCGATCCGCGATCCTCTGTCTGGCAGAAGTTACGTCTACAGCGCCATGCGTGTAACCGGTGCGGCAGACCCACTGACACCGCTGTCTGAGACGCTGGAAGGCAAACTCCCACAGCGCAAGATTGTTACCACCGCAGCAGACGGATACAGTTCCTATGGCAATCAGATTGGACTGGCGACAGGGCAGGTGGACGAGGTCTATCACCCGGGCTATGTTGCCAAGCGCATGGAGGTAGGCGCTGTCATCGCGGCGGCCCCTGCTGAGAACGTGGTCAGAGAACGGCCGGAAGCTGGCGATATCGTCATTCTGCTGGGTGGAAAGACCGGAAGAGATGGATGTGGTGGTGCTACCGGCGCTTCCAAGAAGCACACCCTGGAATCTCTAGAGACCTGCGGAGCAGAGGTACAGAAAGGAAATGCTCCCGAAGAGCGTAAGCTACAGAGACTATTCCGTAACGAAGAAGCCTCCCGTATGATCAAACGTTGTAATGATTTTGGCGCAGGCGGCGTATCTGTTGCCATCGGCGAACTGGCCGATGGACTGGACATAGATCTGAACGCAGTTCCAAAGAAATACGAAGGACTTGATGGCACTGAACTTGCTATCTCTGAATCCCAGGAGAGAATGGCTGTCGTGGTCGCCGAGAAGGACGCAGAACGCTTCTGCGAGCTTGCCCGTATGGAAAACCTGGAAGCCACCAGAGTAGCTGTCGTAGTGGCAGAGCCGTATCTGAAGGAATCCTGGAACGGCAAGGCTATCGTCAACATTTCCCGCGCCTTCCTGGACACCAACGGTGCGGAAAAGCATATTGATGTAGAGATTCCGATGCACGACGATTTCGCCAAGGCAGGGACAGGGGACTTCCGCAAGGATTATATGGAAATGGCTGCCGACCTGAACGTCTGCTCCAAGCGAGGATTGTCCGAGGAGTTCGACTCCACCATTGGGGCCGGCACGGTCATGATGCCGTTCGGAGGTAAATTCCAACGCACTCCCAGTCAGGCGATGGTCAACCTGATTTCTGTCGAAAAGAAGCACACCGACACCTGTTCCTTCATGTCCTGGGGCTTCAATCCGGATATATCCAGTGCCAGCCCTTATCACGGAGCTTATCTGGCTGTGGTCGAATCCGCCTCCAAACTGGTGGCGGCAGGCGCTTCCTTCAAGGAAGTCTACCTGAGTTTTCAGGAGTATTTTGAAAAGCCTGGTACCGGTGCTACCAGATGGGGGAAGCCCATGGCAGCAGTACTGGGTGCATTCAAGGCACAGAAGGATCTGGGGATCGCTGCTATCGGAGGCAAAGATTCCATGAGCGGCACCTTCGAGGATATCGATGTACCTCCTACTTTGATCTCCTTCGCCGTCACCACAGACAAGGTCAGCAAGGTCATCACCCCCGAATTCAAGGGAGTAGACCATAATGTTATTATGATGATTCCTGAGTACGATGAGAATGGAATCCCCACCGGCGAATCGCTGGTGACGTTGTTTGATATCATGGACCAGCTGAACGAGGCAGGTGTGGTTGAGGCTGCCTATACACCGACATTCGGCGGCGTGGCCGAAGCCATCCTTAAGATGTCTATGGGCAATGGGATCGGTTTCCGGTATGCTGACAGCATCGATGAAAAGAGGCTCTTTGGTTACCACTATGGTGCATTTATCCTGGAGGTGGCAAAAGGCACAAAACTAGAAGGAGAAAACATCATCGAACTGGGAACTACAATCTCACGCTCTTCGATCATGTTGAAGGATATTGAAATCCCCATGGAAGACCTTATGGAAGCTTACGAGAACAAGTTGGAGCCAGTTTATAAGTGTAACATCCAACCGACAGACAGAAAACTGGAGACCTTCACCTTCGAAGCTGACAGCCGTCCGCACGCGAGCTATACGATTGAGAGACCTCGTGTACTGATTCCGGTGTTCCCTGGTACCAACTGCGAATATGACTCCGCAAAGGCGTTCGCAGATGCTGGTGCGGAGACAGATATCTTTGTTATCAACAACCTGACACCATCTGCTGTTGCAGAGTCTGTCAGCCAGTTTGCCGAAAAGATCGCTCAGTCTCAGATCATCTTTATTCCGGGAGGTTTCTCCGGAGGAGATGAACCTGATGGATCCGGAAAGTTTATCACCGCCTTCTTCCGCAATCCGGAGATCAAGGAAGCCGTGACCGAATTCCTGGACAAGAGAGAAGGTCTGATGATCGGAATCTGCAACGGTTTCCAGGCCCTGGTCAAGCTTGGATTGGTTCCCTATGGCAAGATCGTAGATACCGACGAGAACAGTGCGACTTTGACCTTCAATGAGATCCGCCGGCATCAGTCAAAGATCGTCCGTGTGCGTGTGGCTTCCAACAAGTCACCTTGGATGGCCGGAACCAAACCCGGGGAGATCTACAGTGTTCCTATCTCCCACGGGGAAGGACGATTCATCGCGCCGGAATCCCTTATCCGACAGTTGGCGGAGAACGGCCAGATCCTGACCCAGTACGTGGACCTGGATGGTCATGTCACCAATGCGATCCAGTATAACCCCAACGGCAGCTATTACGCTATCGAAGGCATCACTTCCCCGGATGGCAGAGTTTTGGGCAAGATGGGCCATGCGGAAAGAACGGGCAAGGATCTCTATAAGAACGTGCCGGGAGATTACGATATGCATCTCTTCCGTTCCGCAGTTGCGTTCTTTCGTTAGATAGTTGTCCTGTTAGAGTTGCGAAAAGCGACTTTGTTGTCCAGCAACAAAATAATACAAAAAAATTGTTTCATATCCTTGAAAAACTACACCCTAAGTGGTACTATGGGTGTAGTTTTTCAGAAAGGAAGAGTAATTAATGGGAAGATATTATCAACAGGAGATCGAGACAGCCTCCCGTGATCAGATCACGACCTGGCAAAATGAGAGACTTGTCAGCCAGGTCCGAAATGTGTACGAGAATGTAGAGTACTACAGAAACAAGATGAAAGAAAAGGGCGTAGAACCTGGTGACATCAAGGGGATCGAAGATCTCTGGAAACTTCCATTCCTCACCAAGGACGACCTCAGAGAGGCGTATCCCTATGGACTGATGGCAAGATCTCTTTCAGATTGTGTACGGATCCACTCCACAAGTGGGACAACCGGCAGACGTGTGGTCGCCTTCTACACACAACATGACCTGGATCTGTGGGAAGACTGTTGTGCCAGAGCCCTGGTCGCTGCTGGAGGAACAGCACAGGATGTGGTCCACGTTTCCTACGGATACGGACTCTTTACCGGAGGCGCCGGACTTGACGGCGGCAGCCACAAACTGGGTTCTCTTACGCTTCCCATGTCCTCCGGAAATACAGATCGCCAGATCCAGTTCCTGACCGATCTGAAGACCACGATCCTCTGCTGTACACCATCCTATGCGGCCTATCTGGCAGAGACCATCACAGAACGGGGGCTGAAAGATCAGATCAGCCTGAAGGCAGGAATCTTCGGTGCAGAAGCCTGGAGCGAGAACATGCGCCACGATATCGAAGAAAAACTCGGTATCAAAGCCTATGATATCTACGGACTGACAGAGATCTCAGGTCCCGGTGTCGCTTTCGAATGTGAGGAACAGACAGGGATGCACATCAACGAAGACCACTTCATTGCAGAGATCATTGATCCGGATACAGGAAAGGTCCTGGGTCCCGGAGAGAAAGGGGAGTTGGTATTTACCAGCATCACCAAGGAGGCGTTTCCTCTTCTCCGCTATCGCACCAAAGACATCACGATTCTGTCAAACAATCCCTGCTCCTGTGGCAGAACCTTCGTAAAGATGAGAAAGCCAATGGGCAGAAGCGACGACATGCTCATCGTCAAGGGCGTCAACGTATTCCCAAGCCAGATCGAGACCGTCCTGATGAGAGAAGGCTATCCGGCAAACTATGTGATTATTGTCACCAGAGAGAACAACAGCGACAAGCTGGAACTGCAGGTAGAGATGACAAACGAGATGTTCTCCGACTCCATGAAGGAGATGGAACACCGTCAGAAGAGCCTGGTAGGTGCCCTGAAATCCATGTTGGGGATCTATGTCAACGTCAAACTCGTTGCGCCTAAGACCATCCAGAGGAGCGAAGGAAAGGCGCAGCGTATTATCGACAAGCGAAACCTATAGAGAGAGGAGAGGGATCATGACCATCAAACAACTTTCCGTATTTCTTGAGAACAGGCCAGGGGCCCTGTTGGAGTTTACCAGACTCCTCAGACAGCATGATATCAACATGAGAGCCCTCTGTCTGGCAGAGGTGGCAGAATACGGCGTCATTCGAGTCATCGTAGATGACACCTATGAGCTGATGAACGTGTTGAAGAACGAGGGGTATGTGTTCCAGACCACACCGGTCCTGGCCGTCACCATTGAAGACAAACCCGGCGCCCTCGTTCATATCCTGGAGGCGTTGGAAGCTTCCGACATCAACGTGGAATACGCCTATGCCTTTACTGCACAGAAGGTGGGGGAAGCGTACATCATCCTTCGCGTCGCGGATCCTGACAAGGCAGGAAAGGTTCTGAACTATGCAGGCATCCGACTTCTTTCCACAGAAGACCTTGCAAAATTATAGAATCAGCCACTTGACACAACACTGCAGTCATGCTATCATAGTCGTGCAGAACTATGCCTGAAAGGAGCGATCACAGGATCGCTCCTTTTCTTGTTTTTGTTGTAATTCCAACATTTCTTTTCGCGGAGAACCGGCGACGGACTCCGCTTTTTTCATTTTTACGACTTAGTAAGGGGATTTTTGGAGAGATCATGAAAGGAGAGAACATGGTAGTAAGGAAGAGGGCTATACTGATCCTCGCGCTGCTTCTTGTTTTGTGCTTCGGTGTAGAACAAGTACAGGCCGCAGCTGGCCCTGTCTGGGGGAAGGACGTGACTGACAGGAAACTAAACAGTCGTAACGGAACCCCTTATGGGATAGGAAGGGGAGAACTGGTCTGCACCACATACTGTGGATGGGCAGTACACAAGTATTATGGCATTAAGAAATACCCGTCAGGAGGCTTTGTGCGAACCCATAACGCCTGGATGTCTGCCCATGCCCGAAAGGTATGCAATATACGAAGTCCATCGGAATACGCCAGGAAACAGAAGAAGATCCAGGCTGGCGATATCGTCTGCTTCAACACGGGACGAAATTTCAGAGGCGTGTGGATGCACATCGCCATCGTGGGTGGTGACAGGCGAACGCTTCATCATGCTGTGAACAGTGGGGTTTCCTACCGGTATACACTCTATGGATGGCTGAGCTATCTGGACCAGGCAAAGTCATGCAAGATCTACCGTTTGACAAAGGGAGAAGGTGTTAACGGTGATCCCATCCACAATTATCCGCCAGAAAAGATCCGAGGAAAGAAAGTCCATGTCCGTTATCTGAGATCTGGAGATGCACGACTAAACGTGCGTTCTTTGGTGGTGCAGAAGGCATTTCGGAAATACCGAACCACCCAAGGGGCGTGTAGTGATGGAAGGTATCTCTATATGTCGTTTGTCAAGAAAGGTGCACGGTTTCAGTTTGCCAGGATCATCAAGTTTGATATGGAAGGTCGACATATCCTACGAGTTTCCAGGAGACTTCCTCTCGGTCACGCAAATGACATGACTTATCTGCCGGACAGAAAACAAATCCTGGTGACTCATTCTTCGGTAGGAACCAGGAAACGACTGTTCATTCATATTATCTCACCGGAAACTCTGGAGTGCATAGGAAAGGTGCGGATACGTCTTCCGAGAAAGGTGTCCGGCGCTACCGGGAAACAACTTAGGTCCATCCGCGCATTCAGTTCTATCGCCTTTGATCCCTATACCGACCGGATCTATCTGAAGGTACGGAACCAGAGAGCTTATCTTAGGCTGGACCGAGATTACAGGGTGCGCAGTTATTTTCGCACGGAGAAGAAATACCGTCAGTTGACGACACAGACGATCACGTTTGACGAGAAACATCTGGTTAGGGCACAAAGCCGGGGCCAGTCCAACTCGGACAATGTGATCTCTTTTTTTACTCGAAAGGGACGCTATGTGAAGTCCATTCGTCCCATTCTGAAAGGGGAGCTCGAGGGCCTTTTTTACCACGGTGATCGCCTGTATGCGACGATTCACAGAAAAAGGATGGTCAACGGTCGCCTGATCGTCAGGACAAACATCGTAGAAATCAGAATGTAACTAAATACAAGGAGATATGTAAACAATGAATAGAAACTTTGCCAGGAAATCTCGCGCGCCACCCTGCGGCTCGGATATTCCACACTCATTACAGACACAAAGGGGGAAATCATGAACGATCGTCAGCTACAGAGATTGCTTCTTGGTCTCACACTTTTCATTGCTGTTCTGTTACTCCCGCTTCAGGTATTTGGGGATACAGGACTGGAGGAATCCAGGGACAATGAATTGCAGGAGGGCATTCTCATACCGATGAAATACGATTACATAGCCGATACAACCAAATGCGAGGAGCATGCTCCGGTCTACAGGCTCAACGGAGCAGAGGATCTCTCCGCAGACCCGGAGACTCTTCTTTTTGATCTGCCTTCCGGAGACCAGGAGGTTGTGCTTAACATAGAGAATCTGTATGTATATAAGACCGAAGATCTGAATATGCAGTCTCCAATTCTCTGTGATTACCGTTTGGCAGTGAAGCGCCTGGATCCGAAGGAAGAAACAGAAGTGCGGATCCTCATCCACAGAAAACCTCTGCCGACTATCCATGTGTCAGGAAACGCCGGGGTTTCTCTTAGTTATGGTCTATATCAGGCAGGAGCCAGCTTTCACACACCGCTCATGGCAGAAGTCACGGAAGACTTCAGGCCACCGGAGCAGACAACGGCTCCAGAAACAGAACCGAAACAAGGGAATGGAACGAACGTGGAGGATGGAACAGTATCCGATTCTTCTGCGGAAGAACCAGCGCCATCTGGGGAGCGAGAGAAACACGAAGTTTCTGCCGCGACCGAACCAAAAACAGTGCAGGAAATAATTGAACCGCCTAAGAACACAGAGCCGATAGAGCGACCGGTTCAGAAGCCGACTGTTCAACATCAGGATAAGGCTGTACTTCGGACAAGTTCCACAACGATCACAAAGCCGCTCAATCATGTCAAACTCACGGAAAAACTCACGTCTGGCAACGCGAAGATCGAGCAGGACTCCATTCGGGTCAGACACAACGGAGCCGACGTCACAGAGAATTGCCTTATTCATATGACAGAGGATGGATTTCAGGTCGATACGCAGATGAACACGAACAGAGGGGACCAATTCGTTACCACGTACAAAGCCATCCCCACTGATGACAACGCCCTCACCAGCGTCTCCGATATCGATGCAGAGGAGGAAGGAGACGAGGAGAAGTCCTCATCAGGACTCGTATCCCCACCTCATAAGGGGCATGCATCCGCCAACGATCATCAAGACCCGAAGCACAAAGCGATGGTCGGTATACCGTTCTCGATGGCAATTGCTATATCTATAATGCTCAGAAAACTGAAAGAAAAATGGGGAGGAAAACTATGCATACGAAAAATCTTAAACTTTGGACTCTGATGCTGGCCGTTCTGTTGGTGGTTACGATGACCGCAGGGATCGTGCTCCCTGCCTACGGCACATCTGAGAAGACTCCAGAGATGAAGGAAAGAACTGAAGAGCCGGAGCCAGGGGCAGAACTGACAGGGAATAACTCTGCGGTATATCAGAAGCCTCATTCCAGATTGCCCATCGCAGATCAATTTTTTAACGGACAGTACATCTCTGGGCATTTTAACAGAAAATATGTAAAGGATGTTGACCTGGACGCCTTTGCAAGCCCGCTGACCTATGCCCGCTCCAATGCAGCGTATACCAGGGAAGAGGGGGGAGACCTCGAGGAAGGGCCCGGGCACAGCAACGTGATCGCAGGCATGCACTATTACACGTTGATCTATGATGTAGATCCGACCAGCGACTACTGCGTTGCACTGCCGGATGTAAACCTTGGAAACGATGCTTTGTCCCCATATGCAGTGGATGTCGTGTACAACAACAATGCTAATGAAACACTGGAGGACGTCTATTTTGACAGGAAAACCTCAATCCTTTATATCGCGAGAAAGTACTTCCAGCGTCCAAAATCAGAACAACCGCTGTTCGACAAGTCCTCCACTGTGGCGATCCAGACATCCTACAAAATGCCCGCTCATACAAGAGACAACGGGGACCCAGATTATAGCAAAACTGTTCCTGTTCTCGTTTTCAACAACGATGAGAGCAGCCGGGGGTACGACTATCGGGATGTGCTTGTCAACAACATGCTGGATGTCACCACACTGCTTCCGCCTGTTGTGAAGGATCCAGCCAGATTCACCAAAGACGACTTTGTCATCACGTTGAACGGAACCTACGCTCCATTGGACGACGGACAATTCTCTTATGATCAGGATACCGGCGCCATTCGCATTGCGGAATCTGCGTCTGTACTCTCGGGAATCACGATCATGTTGAAGCAGAAGAGTGTCCTTGGATGGGTGAAGTCGAAAGGAACTAACGTACTGGAGGATATGTATACCTATGCGGCAGATACCATTCTCCACGATGACATGAAATCCCTCAAGACAGCTTCCGGAAAGAACATTTATATCGCTGATGAAGACGGTGACATCTATGATCAAATGTATCTTGGCTGGCGAGGGTCATACAGGAGTAAGGATGTGTCCGGCAGCTCTATGAAGTATAACGTACACACGGATGAACTGATCGATGCCTGCGGCGGACAGAACAGTTTCATGGCAAATTCAATGAAATATCTCCATGCAGCTTCCAGCAAATCAGCGGGATGGGCGATCCTTTCTTATGCGATTGGCAACGATGCGACCAAACACGCCACTTCCGCGGGCTCCACTGGTATAAATAAGGACACAAAGCTTGAAATACCCGAAAAAGACGGAAAGGGAGATCCCTTGCGCAAATACGGGGGTGTGGATGGATCGAGGACACTATATGACTGGATGGGATACTACAGGACACACCTTCTCTCGTACTCTTCCACCAGGCAAGAAAACGCTGCCGGTGAACACTACCAGCGCCAGTTCGTTAACAGCGACGACAAGCGCAATGGTGCGATCACCTTTGCCTTTCAATTTCCTGAGCATATCGACGGGGAGCCGAGCCTGGTCGACAGTGATGCTACTTTAGCCAACAAGGGAGCCGGTATAGACAGTACAAGGAAGGTGTCCCTGGATATCCGTACAGACGAGATCGATCAGGATAAGACAAATCTTTGGCTTGCCGGCTGGTGTCGGCATATGGATGATGGGAAGACGAAAGATGACGGTGACACCGTATACGTTTCCTGCATAGGAAAAGGGACAGATGGTACCGGACGCTATGTCGTATTGGCCTGGTCTTCCGCGGGCGCTTATTCAAAATACGAACAGACGGGTGGCGCCGTCTACAAGCTTTATGTGGAGGATAGCTGTGGGAAGTGTGAACTATCCAAGGTGACCGAAGTAGCTCATGGAAAGAATGGAGAGTCCACTCCTGAGAAAGGTGCCTCCTTTCGTGTGTGGAACACCAGGTATGCCAGCTTCAATGAGGCTGCTTCCCACGGAAGCAAGTATGCGCAGACACTGACCCAAAGCGGAGATAAGGTCATTTCCGGTGATCTCATAAAAGGCTCCTACAGGATAGAGCAGACCAGTGCAGGCAGTGATGCCGGCGTTGCAAGGCTGATGACGCCTTTTACATTCCAGATCGAACAAGGGAAGACCGTGCATCTCAGCGACAATGGGAGCACCGGGCCCATTGTCAACAAACGATACCGAATCCGATTGGAACTACAGAAAAGATCTGACGACAGGGTGTTGAAGCACTTCTCGAATGACACACTTCGAAGTGATCAGATCACCTTTGAGATCGCTTCCGTGGATAGTCGGGAGCACGGAACTGCCAAAGGATTCAGCCAGACACTGACTACAGATACGGAGGGGACAGCGGTGCTCGAAGATATCCCTGCCGGCTACTACAGGATCACGGAGACAAAACCGGCGCCAGGCTACTATCTTCCAAAGGAAAAGGCCTCTATTACGCTGCAGGTCGGGATCGATGGAACGGTCCGAAAAACAGAAGAGATGGGAGAGGATGCATATGCGATCACAGAGATACAGGATGCCAGGCCATCCAGTGATCCAAAGAAATCTTACCGGATCACGATTTCCAGGAACAACACGCCGCAAAACACAGTCCTTAGTCTCACCAAGCACCGCACATTCAAAAACGAAGCCGGTTTGGTCGAGCAGCAACCCCAGAAGGATGTTGAGTTTAACCTCTATGCACGGGGGAACATCAGCGCCTTCGATGGGCACAGTGACCATGTGTATTATAAGGATGGTACACTGATCCAGGGCACAAAGATCGATCCTAACACCGGGGAAAGGACTTACTATGTAGATGGAAAACCGACATCGGAAGAATGCTATCGAATCATAACGGACGAAACCGGCAACTGGAGTTCAGAAAACACGGACTGGAAGGTCTACCCTCTGACCGGGAAGGAGGCTTACTATGAAATGCAGGAGGCGTTCATATGGGAGCACGGTGATCATGTCTCCTTCAGCGAAGAGGAGAAGAACCATCTGAAAGAACTCTGGACCAGGAACCTTGGCCGTTCTCCTTCAGATAAATTGAATGGGGCAGGGGAGCTCTGTTTTGAGCAGATGCTCAATCACGGGTTGGATATCACCCACCTCAACGTCTCGGAGGAAACGGGGAATTCTGTGCAGAAATATCGGCTCTCCTCAGCAGGCTATCTGATCGATGATCCGATGCTCCGAAATTTTCTCATGGAAAGGATACTCCGCCATATCAAGAAGGGTGAGAATGTGATCAAAAGTGACGTACCCGTTGGAACGATCGCTAGAGATGTTCGAGTCCTGAGTCCGTCAGAGGCAGCAGATATAAGCAGAGTAAAAGACACGTTCCAAGTAACGCCCTTCGATGCTTCCTCCTTAACGTCGGAGCATGTCTCTGCTTTCGTCAATGACCAGGTACCGACATTGCAGACAGACGCCAGATCCAAGAATGGTAATGAGATTCCGGAGAAGGGCAGAGTCTCCATCACAGATACTCTAAATTACAGCAACCTGATCCCGGGAGCCACCTATACGATCAAGGGTGCCCTGTACGACAAAGGAACCGGGCGTTTGCTGGAAAAAGAAGGCGCCCCATACCAGGTGGTCCGCACATTTACACCATTGCGTCGAACAGGAAAAGAAAAGGTTACCTTTACTGTAGATGCAGCTAAGGTCAAGGGGGATCTTGTAGCGTTCGAAGAGATGTTTCTCGAAGGTGCATTGATGGTATCCCATACAGATTCGGAATCTGCGGCGCAGACTGTAAAGAAAAAGATTGTGAGTGCACCGAAGCCCAGCCAAAAGAACTCCAACAGATCGTCAAAGAAAGGAACCGCGATCTATTCTCCACAAACAGGAGACAACGGCCATTTTGGCATTTACCTTGTCATACTTGCAGTTTCGAGTACACTTCTCTTAACCATGTTGCTGGTTTATTATATCAGGAACAGACACCGCCCGCATCCTAGAGGTAGAGGTCTCTAAAATATCGCCAAGGCCAGTTGACTGAAGCGATAAAATTGTGTATTATATAAGTTAGGATAATGCAAATTATTCTGACAATTATACCAACCACAAAGGAGATCGACATCTCTGAACGAGAGAAAGAGAGGCGCTATGAAAGTACTCGTCATTAACTGCGGAAGTTCTTCGATTAAATATCAGTTGTTAGATATGGAAACAGAAGCACTGCTCCTGAAAGGACTGGTGGAGAGAATCGGTATTGAGGGATCCATTCTGACCCAGAAGAGACCGGAAGCAGACGGAAGCGAGACCAAGTTTGTGATCGAGACACCCATGAAAGACCACAAGGATGCCATCCAGCACGTGATGGATGCTATCGTGGATCCTGATAAGGGAGCTATCAAGTCACTGGACGAGATCAACGCAATTGGACACCGTGTGGTACATGCCGGTGAGAAATACGCCAATTCTGTCCTGATCAGTGATTCTGTTATTAAGGCGCTGCAGGATTGTATCGAACTGGCACCACTTCACAATCCACCAAACCTGGATGGTATTGAGGCCTGCAGATCGCTGATGCCTGGCGTTCCTATGGTCGCTGTATTCGACACTGCGTTCCATCAGACCATGCGTCCGGAAGTGTATCTGTATGCGATCCCATATGAGTTCTATGAGAAGTACGGCATCCGTAAGTATGGATTCCACGGAACCTCCCATAAATACATGGCTGCGGAGGTTGCCGAGATGATGAACATCGACGTAAACGATCTGAAGCTCATCACTTGCCACCTCGGAAACGGAGCATCTGTATCCGCTATCAAACACGGCAGATGCATCGACACCTCCATGGGCTATACTCCGCTGGAGGGTCTGGTCATGGGGACCCGTTGCGGAGACCTGGATCCATCCGTCGTGAAGACCATTTGCAACAGAACCGGACTGTCCGACAACGAGGTACTTGACATTCTCAATACCAAGTCCGGCTTACTGGGCGTTTCCGGTCTGTCCAGCGATTTCAGAGACCTGAGAACCGCTGCAGCAGAAGGGCACAAGAGAGCAGAGATCGCTATCCGGATCTTCGCCAGAAGAGTTCGGAACTACATCGGTGCATACATTGCTGAGATGAACGGCGTAGATGCCATCGTATTCTCTGGTGGAATCGGCGAAAACGCTGCAGAGATGCGTAACAGAATCTGCCTGAACATGGGCAATCTGGGTATTAAGATCGATCAGCACCGAAACGAGGAATGTGTCGGCAACACAGCCATGATCTCCACGGACGATTCTCCGGTCAAGGTCATGGTCATTCCAGCCAACGAAGAACTGGTCATCGCAAGAGAAACCGACGAGCTTGTCAGAAAATCAAGAGTGTAATCAAAACCAAACACAATCATCAGAAAGAGGGGAGCACATCGAAGAGAACAGATCGTGTTCTCCTCTTATCTATAAACAGACACAACTATTCCTAAAATCATAATTTTGGGAATAGTTAGTATTAAAACCACGAAAAACAGGCCCTCTATTTTCGTTTCTAAGCGTTTTTCTGCTACCTGGTCGACCTGTGGGTCGTCCGCTTACAAGGTCTATTTATTCCATTTAACTATTCCCAAAAGAATCGCTATGGGTATTCTTTTATATCAGGCCCAATGTGCAAAGATCCGCTCCCAACGTACTGTTGGAACCGGATCTTCACATTAATCTCTAATCACCAATACAATTCATATGGGATCAATCATAAACTGGGATCTTGAGATGCTCCCCAGTCGTGATTACACAATCATCGAGTCCGTTGATCTCCTGGATGTCATACACAACTCGCCGGATATCCTGACCATCTGTACAGGATTCCGCTATCGACCAGATCGAATCACCAGATGCCACTGTAACAGTCCTGTAAGAACAACTTGCCTGATCAGCGCTATCTGCCACGGTCATTCCAAGCAAGGTTGCTGTTAGATATGCAAGCAACAGGATCATGACTACCAGAAATGTGATAAACCTGAAATGTGACTTGATTCTATATTTCTTCATATCTTCAACACCCCCAAACATCTGTTCGTAAGTGTATGATAGCAGAATATCTGTTCTTTGTCAATCCCCTATTTGAACATTTGTTCTCAATTTTAAAAACTATCCGACAAACGTTCGTCATTCGGATAGTTTCTTGTAAGCACGATCCACAAGCGACCGCAGCTTCTCACGAAATATCAGGCATAAAATAAGAATCACGACTACCACAACGCCGACCACTACCATCCCGGTGTAGTTCTCCTGTATGAACATATGACCGAACAGAAGGCTTCCACACATACCGGGAATGCGTCCGACGGTGGAAAGCAGCAGGAACGCCTTGTATTTCATCTCGGATACACCGGCAACGTAGCAGACCAGATCCTTGGGCAGGCCAGGAATCAGATAGATCAGGAACACGATCACGTACGCTCGTTCGCTGTTTAGCCGTTCCACGTAGTGTTGCACGCGTTCCTCCCCAAACAGAAGGTGCATAGCATCCCGTCCCAGAAACCTGGCCAGATAATAAGTGACGGTTGCACCAATGGCCGCACCGGCGATGGAAATCAGCAGTCCAGGCAGAAATCCGAATACCGCTCCGGCGGCGAATTGGAATACCTGGCCCGGGAGCACGCTGATAACGATCTGGACAGTCTGGGCCAACATGTAGATGAATACACTCCAGATTCCGTAGCCGCGAAGTTTCCGGACGATCTCTTCGTAATTCCGGAACTCTGAGATCAGATCCCGTTGGAAAAAGTAGACATATAGAGGGACAATTACGATGATAGCAGTCAGTAGGACCAACTTGAGAATGGAGATCCATTTTCGCCATCGTTCCCTCCCCTTCTCTTTCCTTTTCATTATAAACACCCTGCCCTACGCAGATGCTCCAGAGACATGATCACACCCAGTCGGCTGTGATCATAGGTCAGGCCACCCTGAAAATACACGATGTAAGGAGGGCGGATCGGACCATCTGCCGAAAGTTCTATCGAGGAGCCCTGAACAAAGGCGCCCGCAGCCATGACGACCTTGTCCTCATAGCCCGGCATATCCCATGGCTCCGGTGCCACAAAGCTCTCCACCGGTGCTGCCGCCTGAATCCCGCGGCAGAAGGCGACCACGGCATCTTCAGAACCCAGTTCCACCGCCTGAATGATATCACTGCGGGTATCCAGAGGTCCGGGACAGGTTCTGTATCCCAGTTCGTCGTACACATGTCCGCAGAGCAATGCTCCCTTGACCGCCCCGTTGACCACAGAAGGTGCCAGGAACATACCCTGGAGCACAGCTCTCGTCTGTCCGAAGGTCAGTCCACACTCGCCGCCGATTCCAGGGCAGGTCATTCGATAGGAGACCTGTTCGATCAGATCAGCGCGTCCCGCCACATAACCGCCGGACAGTGCCAGGCCGCCACCTGGATTTTTGATGAGCGAACCTGCCATCACATCAACCCCTACATCCGTAGGCTCCTTCGTATCAAGAAACTCGCCGTAGCAATTATCCACCATACATATAATAGAAGGATCGATCTCGTGTACGAACGCTGCCCATTCCTGGATCTGCGGAATGGTGACGGCACGCCTCCAGGCATATCCGGTGGAACGCTGGACGCAGACCATGCGGGTTTTGTCTGAGATGACAGCGCCCAGAGCATCTAGATCGATATTCCCATCTGGCAACAGCTCTACTTCCTTGTAAGAGATCCCGTAGTCCTTAAGAGAACCCTTGTTCTCTCCTCGTATGCCGATCACTTCCTCCAGCGTATCGTAAGGGCCGCCCGTACAGTAGATCATCTCATCTCCAGGCCGGAGAATCCCAAGGAGGGTCACCGCCAGTGCGTGAGTGCCATTGACGATGGTAGGTCGTACAAGCGCTGCTTCTGTACCAAAGATCTCAGCGTAGATTCGCTCCGTTTCCTCACGTCCGGCATCGTCATAGCCATAGCCGGTATTCCATCCGAAATGCATATCTGCCAAACGGTGTTCCTGAAAAGCCCTGATCACCTTGTATTGGTTGATCTGCCGGATCCTGTCGTGGTCTTGGAACCGGGCAGCCAGTGTGCTTTCTGCACGTTCTACATGCTCCAGCACGGTTTTGTCTACGCCGAAAGCCTCCTGTATATAATCAAATGTTTCCATTCCGCTCACTCTCCTTGTTGTCTATATAAATTTTATGTCTATTCATCCTTCTTGTTTGGAAGTGATTCGATTCGCTCCGTTTCCCACTCCATATCATTGACCAAGTTCCGCTTGACGTTTGCTTTGTGCCTGGCGTAGAGCTGGGTGGTGGTCACCTGCTCGTGATCGAGGAGGGCCGCCACATCGTAGATGGAATTTCCACGTCCTATCAGACTGGTCGCAGCGGTAGCACGCAGTTTGTGGGGGCTGTAACCTGCGCCTCGGGAAGTTTTCAGTGCGATAGAGGTGTATTTCTTCACCAGCTCCCGTATCTGTCGCTGGGTCATGCGTTTTCCCTGAAGAGAGAGGAACAGCGCATCACGGTTTTCCTCCAGGAGTTCTTCTTCCGTGCGACGTTCGTTGTTGATGTAGTCATGGATCACCATGGTGACGGACTCGTTCATGGGCATGATTGATTCCTTGCCCCGTTTCCGATAGATCTTGAACTCTCCTCGGCTGAAGTTGAAGGAGGAGATATTTAGCTGTTGTAGTTCAGAAAGCCGAAGCCCGTAGGTGAGAAACAGGATGAGGATCGCCTTGTCCCGTTTCTTGGTTTTCTCCCAGTAGGATCGTTCGTGAGGGGTAAGCCCCTGTCCGGTGGATACAGCATCCAGCATCACCATCACCTCGTCGTCCTGAAGGGCTTTGATTTCTCGCTCCTCCACCTTCTGTACACGGATAGGATCGAACCCGTCGGTGATGTTTTTGTCCAAGAGGCCGTCCCTGTAGAGTTGCTTAAACATGACAGACAGAGAGGATTTCTTGCGTGCCAGTGTCTTGTTATGGTTCTCATAGACCGTGATGGAATCCTCTGTCTCCACGGTATACTGCCGGCAGTGGTCAATGAACATATTCACATCCACCGCCTGGACCTGCGCCAATTCAGTCAGTTTGATTTCCTTGGTCTCATTTGCCTCCGTAAGCGCCGTCTCTCGGATCAGATACTGCATGAAAAACCGTATGTCCTGCAGATAGGCGAGACGAGTCATAGGGAGCACATTTCCTTTCAGGTAGGCGAAAAAACCCCGCAGGAACCGTGGCAGTTCCTCCTCGATTCTCTTGCATTTCTCTGTGATCTCATGCTCCCGTGCTACCACGTTGTCCGGCTTGTCGCTCTTGTTGTGTATCTTTATTTTCTTAGTGCTTCCTCCAGCCATCGAATCATCTCCCCAATACTCTCTTCCTCATCTCTGTATTCTGAAATGTTGAGCCATTTCATATCCGCATATCGTTTGAACCAGGTGAGCTGGCGTTTGGCCAGATGTCTGGTGTTCCGCTTGATCAGACGTACTGCTTCCTCCAGATCGTAATTTCCCTCCAGGTATCCGATGATCTCCTTGTATCCGATCCCTTTCATGGAGATATCTTTCTCTGTAAGACCGCTCGCCAGCAATCCCTGAACCTCTTCCAGAAGGCCTTTCTCCATCAGCACATCCACACGCTGGTTGATGCGGTCATAGAGTTCCTCGCGATCTCTGGTGAGACAAAGCAATATCGACCGCCGATCTGTGCGGCGCACCGGTTCCGTAGCGAAATCCTTCACCGGATTCCCCAGCATCGCTGCTTCGCAGGCGCGGACCACCTTCTTGATATTGTTGGGGTGGATACGTTTCGCCGCCTCAGGATCCAGGACACAAAGCCTTCTGTGCAGTGCTTCCGCCCCCTCCTGTTTAGCAAGATCATAAAACTCCTGGCGCAGTGCAGGGTCACCGGGCGGAGCACTGAAATCCATCTTATAGAGGAGTGCATTCAGGTAGAGACCAGTACCGCCGGCCACGATGGGAATCTTTCCTCGATCCCAGATGCCTGTCAACGCCTCTTCCGCAAGAGCAGCATATCGGGCTACGGAGAATTCCTCTGCAGGATCGATCAGGTCAACCAGATGATGCGGTACCTGCGCACGTTCTTCTGGCGTAGGTTTGGCACTTCCGATATCCATATACTTATATAGTTGCATGGAGTCGCAGGAGAGGACCTCCCCGTCCAGTGCTCGGGCTGCCCGAATAGCGTATTCAGTTTTTCCTACTGCGGTAGGCCCGCAAATCGCAATCAGGGTCTTCGTTTCCATAGCCAGTGTCATTGTATCCTCTTGAACATCTTCTCAATCTCGTATTCCGAGAAACGTACGATCGTCGGCCTTCCGTGGGGACAGGAGAAGGGATTGCGACATTCAGCCAGCTGTGCCATCAGATCGGTCATCTCACGCATGGATAAAACATCATGTGCTTTCACGGATCGCTTACAGGATGTAGTGATCAACTTGCTGATCACTACAGTGTTCTGAAGATCGTCCTTCTCTCGGATCCTGTCCACAAAGTCCTTGGCGAAGTCTTCGGCCTCAGTGATCTCCATGAAATACGGGATCTCCTTGATAATGTAGGAGCCAGGTCCGAACTCTTCGATGTGATATCCCATATCCCTCAAAGAATCCAGCCAGTCATAACTGTCTTCGCGAACTTCCAGGGGAACATCCAGCAACAATGGAGTCAGTATGGTCTGGCTAGGTTTGTCATCCGCCAGATATTCTCCCACCAGCTGTTCGTAAAACACCCGCTCCTGAGCGGCATGCTGGTCGATCAGATAGAACGCTTTCTCATCTGTAGCTGTAATATACGTGTGAAAAATGTTCCCTGTTACCTGAAGCGCGTTGATATCAAAGGGGATATTGGCAGGTGGCTGGATGGTGATTTGTGGCTTCTCCGGCCGCTGTGGCCCCTGAGCAGGCAGAGATATCTTCGCCGATTCTTCTGTCACCGTTTCTGCCTTTGCTTCTTCTTGCTCCTGCCTCATAGTTGACAATATTGATTTTATATCTACTTGTTCAGTTTTCTCGGGTCGGAAGTCTTTGTGGACAGCGACGACTCTCGATGGCGATTCGGCCACCTTGGACGTGCCTCCCTCAGGCCGGACCGCATAATCCCTGCGGGTGTCTGTCGCTTCGACGATAGCCTGATCGCTGGCCAGAGCCTGTTGGATAGCAGATGCTATATGCGCTGTCATCGCCTGTTCGTCATGAAAACGGATTTCCTTCTTGTTGGGGTGGATATTTACGTCGATGGTATTCGGTGCAATAGAGATAAACAGGAAGATCACAGGATAGCGCCCTTCGAACAGACGCTCCCGGTAGCCCCGGGTGATCCCCTTGTCTATGACCTTGCTCCGCACGATGCGCCCATTGACAAAACAGGTCTGGTCCCGCCGGGTGGTTCTGGATAGAGATGGGCGGGAAATGCACCCTTCTATGTGCACCCCATCTCCCTCGTATTCCACATCTACAAGTTGGCTGTATTCCTTTTGCTGATAGACGGACAAGATGGTATTTCGTAGATTGCCATCTCCCCGGCTGCTGAAGACGAGCTTCCCGTTGTTCATAAGCTGGAACCGAATGCCAGTATAGGCGATGGCCATCTGGCTCATGAACTCGATGATGGGGCTGCTTTCGGCATGATCTGTCTTCAGGAATTCTCTGCGTGCCGGCGTATTATAGAACAGGTCTGTCACGATGAAAGTGGTCCCTTCCGGACAGCCCACCTGGGCGTGTTCGATGATCTCTCCCCCGTGCAACGTCAGCCTGGTACCCATGCGGGCCTCTGCTGTCTTGGTGATCAGCGACACTCTGGAAACCGCAGCAATGCTCGCCAACGCTTCTCCCCGAAAGCCAAGACTGGTAATAGAGGACAGATCGTCCACCTTCTCGATCTTGCTGGTCGCGTGGCGCAGAAAGGCAGTCTCCGTCTCTTCATCCGGGATACCCCGACCGTTATCCGTTACCCGTAGAAAGGTCTTGCCGCCATTTCGGATCTCGCAGGTGATGACATCCGCGCCTGCATCCACCGCGTTTTCGATCAGCTCCTTCACCACGGAATACGGCCGCTCTATGACCTCACCTGCCGCAATCTTATCAGCTACATTCTTGGATAGTACTTTAATCATCTAACATTTCCTTCAGATCTTCCAATATGGCTATGGCTTTGGAGGGAGTTACCTCCATCAGGTCCAGTTTTCTCAGCTGCTCCAGCACAGGATTCGGCCCTTCCGCAAAGAAAGAGATCTGCTGGACATCCTCTTCCTTTCTGGCGAACGCCTGTTCTACCCGACTGCCTCGCCCTTCGTTCTCAAGTTGGGTCAGTTTGTTCTCCGCATTGGAGAGAAGCTGCTCCGGAACTCCTGCCAGTCTGGCCACGTGTACACCGTAGCTTCTGCTGGCAGAACCGGGAACGATCTTGTGAAGGAATACGATGTTCCCTCCTGATTCCGAAACATCCACGTTCAGATTCACCACCCCGCGAAGGCTCTCCTCCAGAGCTGTCATTTCATGATAATGGGTGGCGAACAAGGTGCGGATCCTGTTTTTCTCGTTACAGAGATACTCCACTGTCGACCAGGCGATGGAAAGACCGTCGTAGGTGCTGGTCCCCCGTCCGATCTCATCCAGGATCACCAGGCTGCGAGGCCCTGCATTCCGCAGTATATAGGCGAGTTCGCTCATTTCCACGAAGAAGGTAGACTGCCCCTGCGCCAGGTTGTCCGAGGCTCCGATTCGGGTGAATATCCGGTCACAGACACCGATTCTGGCACTCTCGCAAGGCACAAAGCATCCTGCCTGCGCCATCAGCACGATCAACGCTGTCTGGCGCATATAGGTGGATTTGCCAGCCATATTAGGACCGGTGATGATCAACATGGATTGCTTTTCTTCGTCCATATAGGTATCGTTGGCGACGAACATCCCCTGCTCCGTTGTCTGCTCAATCACAGGGTGACGACCACTGCGAATCTCCAGTTTCAGGCTGTCATCTACAACGGGCTTTGTGTAACCGAGTCTGCCACTGACAGTGGCATAAGCACAGAGCACATCCAGAGCGGCAATTGCCGCCGAAGTCTCCTGGATCTCACGGATATGGGTGCCGATCTCCTTTCGCAGCTCTGTGAACAGATCGTATTCCAGCTTGTTGATCTTGGTCTCTGCATTCAGGACCAGGCTTTCCTTCTCTTTCAGTTCCGGGGTAATGAACCGCTCGCCGCCAACCAGAGTCTGTTTGCGGACATACTCCTCCGGTGCCATGTCCAGATTGGAACGACTGATCTCAATATAATATCCAAAGACCTTGTTGTAGCCCACCTTCAGGTGCTGGATCCCGGTGCGTTCTTTCTCGCTGTTCTCCAGTCCTGCGATCCACTGCTTGGCGTCCTTGATAGAATCTTTCAGGTCATCCAGTTCTGCAGAACAGCCGTTACGGATCAGCCCGCCTTCCTTGACTGTATATGGGGGTTCTTCCACGATCATATCCTGGATGCGGTCATGCACCGGGGAAAGATCGGCGATCTGCGCGGCCAGCTGCTGAAGCAATGGTGCGCCGGTGTTCGCAAGATCGCTGCGGAGATCCGGCAGATACCCTGTGGAATTTCGCAGGGCGATCATATCCTTACCATTGGCGTTTCCAGAAGCGATCCGTCCTGCCAGTCGTTCAAAATCGTAGATATGCTTCAGGGCTTCCACCAGATTATTGAGCAAAAGCGGATCTTCCACAAGCGTCTCCACAGCTGTAAGTCGTTGGTTGATCTCCGCCGCATCGTTCAGTGGTTCCCGCAGCCACTGGCGCATTTTCCTCCCGCCCATGGCGGTGGAAGTCTTGTCAAGTACCCAGAGGAGCGATCCCCGGGTCGTTTTATCATACAATGTCTCTGTCAGCTCCAGATTACGGATGGTAGCCTTGTCCAGAGTCATATGGTTTCCAATCTCATAATAACGGCAGTTGGTCAACTGCTCCAGGTTCTGCTTCTGTGTCTCAAAAAGATAGGACAACAGCACACCGATGGTAAGAATGGCAAGTTCTCTGCCTTCCAGTCCCAGAGCTGTGAGGGATACATCTCCGAATTGAGCTCTGATAGCGTCTGTGGCCGCTTTTTTTGAATAATAGGGGTCAGGCATCGTATGAACGAACGCACCTGTCAGATCGTCTATAGTCCCTTCTCCCTGAGCATCCTCCAGTTGTTGATTGATCAGCACCTCTCTGGCGTCGATGCGGACCAGTTGATTGATCAGGTCCTCGAACAGATTGGCGCCGTAGTCCTTCTCTGTCACATAAAGTTCTCCTGTGGAGATATCGCAGTACGCCAGTGCCATGCCTTCCTTGGACAAGAATGCTGAGGCAAGATAGTTGTTTTCGTTTTCCCGGAGCATGGCACCTGAGGTCACGGTGCCCGGTGTGACGACCTGAACTACACCGCGCTTGACCATACCCTTCGTTTCTGCGGGATCCTCGAGTTGTTCGCAGATGGCGACCTTATAGCCCATCCGCACAAGTTTCTCAATATAAGAATCTGCGGCATGAAACGGGACCCCGCACATCGGGGCCCGTTCTTCCATGCCGCAGCTTTTTCCTGTCAAGGTGAGCTCAAGCAGGCGTGATACCAGCTTGGCGTCCTCAAAGAACATCTCGTAGAAATCCCCCAGCCGAAAGAACAGGATACTGTCATCATAGTCAGCCTTGATGCTCTTATATTGCTCCATCATAGGGGATAATTTCATGTGGTTGTAATTCCTTTACTTTCCGAGTTTCTTGTTGTAGGCTTCCAGACCAAGTCTGATCAGCTCAACACCTCTTCTCATGTCTTCCTGTTTGAGCACGTAGGCAATACGGATCTCGTTCTTGCCCTTGCCCGGGGTGGCATAGAAGCCCTCAGCAGGTGCGAACATGACGGATTCACCGTTGTCCTCGAACTCTTCCAGCAGGAACATCAGGAAGTCCTCGATATCATCGACAGGCAGAGAGCATGTCATATAGAAAGCACCTGCCGGGACGGTAGCGGAGAACCCCGGGATCTTGTTCAGTTCCTCGACAACTGCATCTCTTCTTCCGCAGTACTCAGCCTTGACCTCATCGTAATAGGAATCAGGCAGTCTGAAGAGAGCTGCAGAACCGATCTGATCGACGGTAGATACGCACAGTCTTCCCTGCGCGATCTTCATCATGCCCGCCATGAATTCCTTGTTCTTGGAGATCGCAAGGCCGATTCTGGCACCGCAGGCGGAGAATCTCTTGGACACGGAGTCCACGATGATGACTCTGTCTGCATACTCCTTCAGCTGTCCGAAGGAAGCCGGTGTTCTGCCATCATATACGAACTCTCTGTATACTTCGTCTGCAATGATCATCAGGTCATGTTTCTCAGCCAGCTCGCAGATGCCTCTCATCTCGTCCAGAGTCAGCACGTTTCCTGTGGGGTTGCCAGGCTCCAGGCAGCAGATCGCCTTGGTCTTCGGGGTAATGCATGCCTCGATATTAGCTGGATCAGAATAAGAATAACCATCCTCGGCCACTGTCGGAATCGGCTTGACAACGCCGCCTGCCATCAGAGCAAAGGTGGAGTAATTGGTGTAATATGGTTCCGGAATGAGCACCTCGTCGCCCTCGTCCAGGATGGTGATGAAGGACATGCTCAGAGCTTCGGATCCTCCATTGGTGACGATGATATCAGCCGGTGTGAGGTCGATGTCGTACTTCTTGTAGTAATCGATGACCGCACTGATGAGTTCAGGTCTGCCACCGGACTCTGCATAAGCGATGACCTTCTCATCGAAGTTCCTGATGGCGTCCATGAAGCATTCCGGTGTCTCCACATCCGGCTGGCCGATGTTCAGGTGATAGATCTTCTTCCCTGCCTTCTCGGCTGCGATAGCGATCGGATTGAACTTTCTGATTGGCGAAAACTGCATCGCGTTTACTCTCTTTGAAATGTTCATTGCTCTCTTTCTCCTTTACATTAAACATTACTTAAGCTCGCTATGCGAGTGTTGAACCACGTTATGTGCTTCATCTAAATTATAACGCAAATCTTTCTTTTTGCCAATATGTAATAAGTACTCAATGTTTCCTTTTGCACCTGTGACGGGTGAGTAGGTCAGGCCGTAGATCCCAAACCCGTTCTCCTCTGCGTACCCGCAGACCCTGCGGATCACTTCCTCATGAACAGCAGGATCCCGCACGATACCGTTCTTCCCCACCTGATCTCTGCCAGCCTCGAACTGAGGCTTAACAAGGCAGACGATTTCTCCGTCCTCTGCCAGGACCTGTGCGGCCACTGGGAAGATCAGGCGCAGCGAAATGAACGATACATCGATGCTGATGAAGTTGATGGGTTCCTGGATCTGTGTCGTATCCAGATACCGTACGTTGCATTTTTCGATATTGACCACCCGGGGATCCGTCCTGAGCTTCCAGGCCAGCTGCCCATAGCCTACATCGATGGCATAGACCTTGCGAGCACCGTTCTGCAGCATACAGTCGGTAAAACCGCCTGTGGATGCGCCGATGTCCATGCATACTCGATCATGAAGATCAAGCGAAAAGGAGGTCATGGATTTTTCCAGTTTCAGGCCGCCACGGCTGACGTAGGGACACTGGTCTCCTTTTACGGTGATCTCTGCATCCACATCGATCTTGGTGCCGGCCTTGTCGCTGATCTGTCCATCCACATAGACCAGGCCGGCCATAATGGATGTTTTGGCTTTTTCACGAGAGGGAAAAAAGCCCTTCTGAACCAGAAGCACGTCAAGCCTTTCCTTCAATTTCCTCACATATCCTTTCTGTAATCGACACGCTGTCCAACCCGTACTGAGCAAACAATTCCCCTACCGATCCATGTTCGATGAACCGATCTGGCCATCCAAATGAGAGAACCCGTATCCCTTCCGGAACAGCAGCGCCAAGTGCGCTGCCAAATCCTCCGCAGAGAACGCCATCCTCAAGCGTGACGATGGTATGACAGGTTGGTTCCAACACACTCAGATCCAGCGGTTTCACCGTCCGTACATCCACGAGCCCACAGGTGATTCCCTTTTCCTTTAGGAGATTGGTCACTTTCCGCCCCGTCTCCAGCATGTTTCCGACCGCAAACACATCCACTTCTCCTGCTTCCTCTAACCTGCGGGAGCTTCCGTCGAACAGGGCTTTGTGTCCCTCCTGACAGCGGCAGTCACCTCTCGGATAGCGGATGGCGCAGGGACCGTCCAGCGTGAACGCGTACCGCAGCATCGCCGCAAGCTCATCCCCGCCGGAGGGGGCAAGCACCCGCATATTTGGCATGGAAGAGAGATAGCTGATATCAAAAAGCCCGTGATGTGTCTCCCCATCCGCACCAACGATGCCTGCACGATCAACAGCAAGCACACAAGGCAGATTCTGAAGACATACATCCTCCAGAATCTGGTCATAAGCGCGTTGCAGAAAGGAGGAGTATATGGCACAGATAGGATGCATACCTCCCTTGGCCAGACCCGCAGCAAACGTCACTGCATGTGCCTCCGCGATCCCCACGTCAAAGAATCGTTCCGGAAACGCCTCGTCGAACGCTCCCAACCCTGTGGCACTTTCCATCGCTGCAGAAATGGCGACGATGTCCTTACGGTCTCTGGCGATCTCTGTCACGGTGCGTCCCATGACCTTGGACCAGGAAGTTCCGCCCTTCTTCAGTGGCTCTCCGGTATCGATATCAAAGGGACCGATGCCATGGAAACGATCCGGGTTCCTTTCTGCGTTCAGATACCCCTTGCCTTTCTTGGTGATCATATGGATGAGCACCGGGCCATCTACGTTCCGACTGTGTTCCAACACGTTGATCACCTCGGAGATGTTGTGCCCATCTACCGGTCCCAGGTAAGTGATGCCGATTTCCTCGAACACCACCCCGCCTCCCATGAGGGCATATTTCAGTTTTCCTTTGGCACCGGACAAACCGTCAGAGATACTGGGACCAAGCCTGGGAATACGATTCAGACCGTTCTTGATGGATCGTTTGGCTTCCAGGTATTTGGAAGAAGTCCTTAGATTGCTCAGATGCTCTGACATACCTCCGATATTCTTAGAGATGGACATGCCGTTATCATTGAGGATCATGATGATCTTTCGCCCAGAAGTGCCGATGTTGTTCAGCGCTTCGTAGGCCATGCCTCCCGTAAGAGACCCGTCGCCGATCACAGCGATGACCTCGTGATCCTCGCCTTTCAGGTCTCTGGCAGTCGCCATGCCCAATGCGGCTGAAAGAGAGGTGCTGGAATGGCCGGTATCATAAGCATCATGGGGACTCTCACAGGCCTTGGGGAATCCGCTCATACCGTGAAACTGCCGAAGATGGTCAAACCCGCCTGCTCGTCCTGTCAGGATCTTGTGGACATAGGATTGGTGTCCCACATCCCATATGATTCGATCCCTGGGACTGTCAAAGACCTTGTGGAGGCCGATAGCGATCTCCACGATCCCCAGATTGGAAGCCAGATGCCCTCCTGTGGCAGAGACCTTCTCCACCAGAAAATCGCGGATGGCATAAGACAGGAGCGTAAGCTGCTTGTCATCCATCGTCTTAAGGTCTTCCGGAAAATGATACCCGGTTAAGTCGTATTTCTTATCATCAGTCATTTCGTTCTTGTCTCCAGTTTCAATACGAGATCCCGGAAGAATTCCGCATTGTCATAGTACTCCTCAATGGCAGATACCGCATTGCTGGTAAGCTGGTGCAGTTTCTCTTCCGCAGCCGCAAGCCCATTAAGGGAAACATATGTTAGCTTGTTGTTCTTCTCATCCTCCCCGGTAGCCTTGCCCATCTCCTCGGCATTTCCTCGCACATCCAGGAGATCATCGGCAATCTGGAAAGCCAGACCAAGATTCTCTGCATAGGCTCGAAAATCTGCAGTGGTCTCCTCATCTGCACCTCCCAGATAGAGACCTGCATCGATGGCCGCCTTGATGAGAGCAGCGGTCTTGTTCAGGTGAATGAACTCCAGCATTTCGTTGGAGCCTTCCTTGCTCTCAGATTCTGTGTCAGCCACCTGCCCGGCTACCATCCCGGTCACACCGGCAGCTTTTGTGATTGCATAGCATGCGTTGATCCGACGCTTGAGCTTCTCGTCGTTGTCAAAGAACATGAACAGATCCTTGTTCATCACCTCGAAGGCGGTATTCAGAAGGCCGTCCCCCGCTAATGTTGCGATATCCTCCCCATACACGATGTGGTTGGAGGGCTGTCCGCGCCGCATGTCATCGTCATCCATACAGGGAAGATCATCATGGATGAGAGAATAGGTGTGGATGTACTCCATGGCACAGGCATATGGAAGCGCCTCGTAGCTGTCCAGGCCGCAAAACTCGCAGGTCGCCATCATGAGCACCGGGCGCAGTCTCTTTCCGCCTGCCATCAAACTGTATCTCATAGAGTCATAGAGAGAACGGCTGAGTGTGTCAATGTTCGGCATATAGTCCAGGATATGTTCGTCGACGATGGCCTTGTATTCGTTGTAATTCTCTCTCATTACAATCACTCCCCCTGTCTTTCTCTGACGGTTTCGATCTTCTGTTCTGTCTTAGAAAGAATGTCACTGCAGATCCTGTAGTACTTCAGTCCCTCCTCATAGCACCGGATAGAATCCTCCAGATTCAACTTGGGAGACTTGATTTCCTCCGCGCTCTTCTGCAGTTCGGCAAGCGCCTGCTCGAAATTCATTTTCTCTTCATTCATCAGAATCACCTCTCTCCGTTCTCTCCATGTATGCATGCCCAGAGGCAAAGATCACCTTATAAGGGACATTAGCTGCGACATCCGCGGCGTCCACCACCACATTTCCGGAGGGATCCTCCACGATCGCGTATCCGTTCTGTAGGATCTTCTGAGGTGCGTTCTCCTCCAGCAAGAGACGAAGTGTCTCGATCTGTGTCCTGGCTTCTCCGATCCTGTGCTGTGCTCTTTCCTCCAAAGAACCCTTCAGATTCTCTATCTTCAGCCGCTGGTACAGCATGGTGTTCTCCAGATTTTGCAGAAGAGTCTCCTTCAACTCCTCGATGGTTCCTCTCAGTTCCTCTGTATCCGGCACAGCCATCTGCGCACCGGCGGTGGGAGTCTCTGCCCGTACATCAGCTACCAGATCGGCGATACTGAAGTCGATCTCGTGGCCTACAGCGGAGATCACAGGAATCCTGGAATCGAAGATCGCTCTGGCCACACACTCCTCGTTGAATGCGCTGAGATCCTCCGCACTGCCGCCGCCGCGGCCGACGATCAGAACATCCACAGGTTCTCTCTGTGCATTGGCCAGACGAATAGCCTCCGCAATTGTCTCGGCAGCCCCTTCCCCCTGCACCATGGAAGGGTATAAGTACACATCTACAAAGTCGTTCTTTCTGGTAATATTCTTCAGGATGTCCCGGATCGCAGCTCCTGTTTCTGCGGTAACCACTCCGACTCGCCTGGGGAATGTAGGAAGCGGTTTCTTATGTGCCTGGTCGAACAGCCCCTCCGCCGCCAGCTTTTTCTTCATCTTCTCGAAGGCCAGGGCCATTGCGCCCTCCCCTTCCAGTTCTATGCTCCGCACGAACAGGGAGTAACTTCCGCCTTGTTTATAGACGCTGATGCTTCCTCCAATGACCAGTGCCATACCGTCTTGAAGGCGGAAATCCATCACCCGAAGGTTATTTCTACTGAGAAAACATCTTACCTGGCTATCCCGGTCCACCAGCGAAAAATAGATATGCCCGCTGCTGTGGTACTTAACACCGGAAGCTTCTCCCCGCACGGTGATGTTGCTCAATAGCGGATCTGTGCCGATCACTCTGGCCAGATAGTCATTCAGTTGTGAGACACTGATGGGTCTGACTGCCATACGCTCTCCCTCCCAGATACGCGATCCCGACGGCGTTATCTCCTGATAACTGAGGATTTCCAAATACGATATCCGGCCAATCCGAAAGCTGCTCCCGGATGAACCGACTGGAGGCAACGCCCCCCGCAAACAGGAATCCTTCTATGGGTTGCTTCTGTTTCAGTTGTATCATCATGGTTTTCATGGAGGCGGCGATCTCCTGAAACAAAGCCAGGATCAGTCCCTCTCTGGAATCCTCCCCTGCAGCGATGACCCTCTGGCAGTGGCTTTCCAGTCCGGATAGGTGAAAATACCCTTCGGTCACCTTGATCCTTGGCAGCTGCACATCGCTGGTCGGAGTAGACAGCGCGATCTGATCCATCTCCTCACCTCCGGGAAACGCCATTCCCATCGCCACGGCAACCCTGTCCAGAAGTTGTCCATAGGAGATGTCACGCGTTCCTCCTATGATAGAATAAGTGGGCCGCGGTCCGCTTTCGTCCACCAACACTGCCTCTGTCGTGCCTCCGGAAAGGTGGAAGGAGACAAAACGGCGCATTTCTTCTGCCGGGCTTCCTGCCCGCACCGCCGCTATATGCCCTTCCTGGTGAGAGAACCGATACATCGGTACATCCAACGTGTCTGCCAACATGGAAGCAGCTGTGATGCCTGCGTTGAATACCGGCATGTATGAGCCTTCCACTGGCCGTGGCTTTGTGGAAGCACTGACACAGCAGACCGCACGGCGCCGTTCGCCCAACTCATCCATCACCTGGCGCACCAGCGCCGGAAGATTGTTGACATGTTGAAAGAGCGCCTCAGACTGCCGCAGCCCCCGTTTCCCCAGCGGCACATCCAGAAGTTTTCGTGCGTTCGCCATAACCATGCCGTCCAGGCTCACCGCTGCCACTGAGGTCCGGTAATTACTCGTATCAAACCCCAGGGCGATCAGATCACTTCTGTCCATGGACCTTAACAAGACTACCCAAGACAGCATTGACAAATCTCGGGGACTGATCGGTGCCGTATTTCTTCACCATTTCAACTGCTTCGTTGATAGACACCGGGACGGGGATGTCCTCTATGAAGAGGATCTCTCCGGTGGCCAGTCGCAGTGTGGCGATATCCGTTTTTGCCATGCGTTCCACCTTCCACTTGATGCTATGCTCACTGATCATACGGTCGATCTCGTCCTTGTGTTCGCAAACAGCCTCGTAGATCGCTCTGCAGTAGGATTCCTGCCCGCCAAGTTTCTCCATCGGCACACTGTCTTCGAAGGACGACTGAAAATCTCCTGCCACATCCAGCTGGTAGAATACTTTCATCATCGTTTCTCTGGCTTCTCTTCTGTTCATGCTTCTCCTTCTTCCTTCATTTCCACACCCTGTACATGGATGTCAACTTTCGCGACCTTATAACCTGTCTTGCTCTCCAGGGCCTGCTTGACTGCACTCTGTATATCCCAGGCCAGATCAGGGATCTCCGTATGGTAAAAGACGTTCAGATTGATGTCAAGCGACAATTCTCCATCATCCTCAGAGATCCGTATGCCGTGGGTCTGTCCGGACATGCCGGAAAGATTCTTAAGCGTATCAGTAAGGGTATCCGCCAGAGAGCTTACTCCCTCGATGGCGCATACAGTATCTCCGGTCAACCGAAGCAGATCCTTGATATCAATGCTCTCGTTCGTGTTTTCACTCATAGTCAGTGACTTTCTCTCCCTCGTTCTTCACCGTTACCGGACTGTTCATCCTCCTCCGGCTCTATGTGCATCTTGATCTTCTCAATACGTCTTTCCTTCACGGACAGGATCGTAAAACTGTATTTTCCGTATTCGATGGTCTGTCTGACATACCCATCTCCTGGGATTTCGCCCAGAATATCTATAATGAACCCACCAATGGTCTCACTGGTGTCTGATTCCAGATCCGTTCCAAGTTCTTCGTTGAGGTCGTCAAGATCTACGTTACCGTCAACCAGATAGTCTCCGGTAGACAGACGCTCGATCACCTCATTCTCTTCATCATACTCGTCGTCGATATCTCCCACGATCTCTTCGACAATGTCTTCCATAGTGACGATCCCACTGAATCCACCGTATTCGTCGATCAGGATGGCGATATGCTGCTTCTCCTGCTGCAATTCGATGAAGAGCGTGTTGATCTTCTTGGTCTCCGGTACAAAGTATGGTTTCCGAAGTATGGAACGTATATCCACCTTGTCAAACCCATCCTGCCAGGCCTTGATCAGGTAATCCTTGATATGAAGGGTACCGATGATGTTGTCGCTGTCTCCCTCACACACAGGCATTCTGGTGTAGCGCATTTCCATCAACTGGTCAATGTATTCCTCTGGCGAATCCTCGATATCGATCATGAACACATCGGTACGAGGCGTCATGATCTCGTAAGCCAGCTCATCGTCAAACTCGAAGATACTGCCAATCATTCTCTTTCCTTCTTCCATGAGGGCGCCGTTCTGCTGCCCTACCTCAAGTATGGACATGATCTCGTCCTCGGAATACTCCTCCTCACTGACGTTAGTCTCCTGTCCAAACAGTTTAAGGAAGATATTGGCAACGAACATCATAGAGCCCGTAAAGGGGCTTAGCAATGTGCCGAGGAACAGCTGTATCCCGGCAAACCGTCTGGCAATAGGAAGCGCATGTTGCCTGGCCAGTTTCCGCGGAAACATCTCTGCCATAGAGATAAGCACAAAAACATATAACAGCACCACGATCCACGGACTCACCGGCAAAGGCATATCAAATATACACAGCAATCCGGTGAACACCAACAGATAGTTAAGAAGCCGGTTGCAATACCGATAGCGCGAAGGCTTCTCCACGAGGATGCGTAGATTCTCGGCGCGTTTGTCCTCCCGGTCTTCCTCGGCCATCTGTCGGACCTTTGTTCTTCCCACGCTTTCCATGGCCGTATTACTCAGGGCGACAATACCGCTGAGTATGATGGTGATGACGATAATGGTGATCTGCCACGATATAGGCAGATTGCCAGGGTCAGCTGACATTATTTCCTCAACTCCTTTTCGGTCTTCTTGCGGAGCATACAGAAAGGACTGACTTTCTGCTCCACTCTGATCTTCAGTTTCTGCTGGGGATGCGGCGCTGCCTCCAAAGGCGCGCCAGTCTCCGCATCGTACATTTCTGTTAATACCTGCGAGAACCCGTCCATATTCGGACCGAACAGCTCGATCTTCTCTCCCAGGACCATCTTATTCCGCTGCTCCACCTCCGCAAGACCGGTAGCAGGGTCGTACCCCGTCACGAGCCCTACAAATGAATAGTCCTTGATGTACTTGCTGGTTTCATAGTTCTGGGAATCTCCAACGGCTTTGCCGTAGTAGAATCCCGTAGTGAATGCCCGATGACTTGCCTTCTCCAGTTCCTGCATCCATTCCTCCCGGAACACATAGCCTTCCGGATCCGCATAAAAGGCATCGATGGCCTGCCGGTAGGCATGGACGATGGTAGCAACATAGTAGATGCTCTTCATCCTGCCTTCGATCTTGGCGCTGCCGATCCCCGCCTGTACCAGATCCGGAATATGCCGAATCATGCACAGATCCTTGGAATTCATGATGTAAGTGCCTCGTTCGTCCTCCTCTACAGGAAAGTACTCTCCGGGCCGCTGCTCTTCCATAAGCGCGTAGCGGTAACGACATGGATGTGCACAGGCTCCGCGGTTAGCGTCCCGGCCTGTCATGTAATTGGACAGAAGACACCGCCCTGAGTAAGAGATGCACATGGCACCGTGCACAAAGCTTTCCAACTCCATCTCCTCCGGTATCTCCGTTCGGATCTTCCGGATCTCTTCCAGTGAGAGTTCCCTGGCCAGCACAAGTCGTCTGACCCCCAGATCGTACCAGAACCTGGCAGTCACGTAGTTGGTCATGTTCGCCTGTGTGGACAAATGGATCTCCGCCTCCGGAATGATCTCCTTCAGAAGGGACATAACTCCGGGATCAGATACCAGAAAAGCATCGATCTTCAGGGAACGGATCTCCTCCAGATATGCCTTCAGCGGAGCGATATCCTCGTTGTGGGCGTAGATGTTCAGGGTGAGATAGCAACGACGTCCCTTCTCGTGAGCGAAGTCGATCCCCTCCCGCATCTCCTCAATGGTCAGATTGCCTGCCCCAGCGCGGAGGCTGAAGGCTTCACCTCCAAAATATACTGCATCCGCGCCATAGAGGATTGCAATTTTCAGTTTTTCAAGGTCGCCGGCCGGAGCCAGCAGTTCGATTTTGTTCATGTGTTCTTATTTCCGTTATCGCAAGACCGTCCCCCACCGGGAGCAGTGTAGTCATCATGTTCTCTTCTGTGAGTACGTAGTCCAGGTACTCCCGCATCTTCCGTACGTTGGTCAGATGTTTTCGTCTGGGATCCGCCGCTTCTGCCACTGTCATGCCGTGAATCAGGATGTTATCTGCCACTATCAGAGCTTCCGAGGCGATCACGGCCAATGCACTGTCCAGAAAACGCCGGTAATGGCTTTTTCCTGCGTCCAGAAACACGAGATCGAACCCGTTGATCCCTTTGTCACGCAGCTTGTCGATCTCCTCCGCACCATCTCCCAAAAGGCTGTGGATCCTGTGATCCAGTCCTGCCGCTTGGATATTAGCTCTGGCGCTCCGGAACACCTGTGGATCCTGCTCGATGGTGTACACCTCTGCCTCCGGACAAGATAGGGCGAAAAACATGGCTGAATAGCCGATGGCTGTCCCTACTTCCAGAATCCTGGAAGGTCTTTTCATCCGAAGGAGCATCCCAAGTACCGACTCCGTATCTCTCATAATGATGGGCACCAGAGCGCGTTCCCCCTGCTGCCGCAAAGACAGGAGCATGGGATGCGGTGGCTGGTAACTGCTCAGAAAAAAATCCCGTATCTCCTTATCTACGATATCCATCAATCCTTCTCCGCGGCATCTCTGGCAGCGTAGTAAGCATCCTTATCCTTCAGGAACTGGTCATAGTCCTTGGAAAATGCCATGGAATCGTCCAGTTTGTCACTGAGGATGAAGTAAAGATACTTCGTGTTCGCAGGATTCAGTGCCGCCTCGATGGAAGCCTTTCCGGGACTGCAAATGGGTCCCGGAGGAAGTCCCGGATTCTTATAAGTGTTGTATTCAGAATCCACCTCGATATCCTCGTAGGTCAGGTCCTTCTTGCGCTCCTTGTCAAAGCTTCGTACATACTGCACGGTGGAATCCATCTGAAGGGGCATATCGATCTTCAGCCGGTTGTAGATCACGCTGGCGACTTTTTCTCTGTCCTTATCCACAGCTGCTTCCTTCTCGATGATGGAGGCCACGATGATGATATCATTCAACGAGTAACCCATCTTCTCGGCTCGTGTCTTCTGGTCATCTCCGATCACCTCCTGGAAACGGTCCAGCATGGCACGGATGATCGTTTCGTTGTCAGCGCCCACCGTCACTGTGTAGGTATCTGGAAACAGAAACCCCTCCAGATAATGCTTGTTCTTCTGGGCCCCTTTCAGGAAACTGTACTCCTTTCGAAACTTGCCATTCTCCAGGGTGTTGATGAATTCCTGTTCCTCTGCGATCTTGTTCTTGGCCAGACGCTCGGCAGTTTCATATTCTGTGAAACCCTCTGGGATGGTGAAGGATGTCGTATTGGTCTTCCCTTCCTTCAGGATCGTAGCGATCTCATCGTTGGTCATGGAAGGAGATAATGCGTATACACCTGCCTGATATAACCCGTCGTATTTCTTGTAGACGGTGAAGAACTTGAACACGGTAGCATCATTCACGATCCCCTTCTCTTCCAGCAGATCGCCGATAGAATCTGTGGTAGATCCAGGTTCCACTTCCACGGTCACTTTCTTGGTAGCATCCGGATCCATGCAGGCGCCACCGAGGCTCTTGGCGTAGATGATCAGACCAAAGGACATGACAAGCATCACGGCAAGAACCAGCATCACGATCCGCGTTTTCAGACCGATGCTGGCAAAGAAGCCGGTATTGTCATTTTCCATCATTCTATTCTGTTTACTCATATAGTTTCTCCAATACTACAAACAGGGGCATAGAAAATGCCCCTGTGTTGAGTTTCCAAACTTTAATTGACAAGGTTCGGGGCCATCTTGTAAAAAAGATGGTATATTACTTGGATCTTCCAAGGTACTCACCGGATCTGGTATCGATCTGGATGCGCTCTCCTGTCTCGATGAAGATAGGCACCTGGATCACGGCACCGGTCTCCACAGTGGCTGCCTTGGTGACGTTGGTGGCGGTATCGCCCTTCACGCCCGGCTCACAGTCAATGACTTCCAGATCAACGAAGTTCGGCGCTTCCACCTGGAACGGGGAACCGTTGTAGAACTTGATGGTAGCCACATCGTTCTCTCTAAGGTATTTCATAGCCTCTTCCACGTCCTCATGACTGATGGGCACCTGTTCGAAGGTTTCCTGATCCATGAAGTAGTACAACTCACCGTCGTTATACAGATACTGCATCTGCTTGGTGTCGATGTGCGCCTTCGGGAACTTGTCACTGGGGTTGAAGGCCTCTTCCTTGATGGCTCCGGTCAGAATGTTCTTATGTTTGGTTCTGACAAAAGCAGCGCCCTTACCCGGCTTGACATGCTGGAAATCGATAACGACATGTGGATCCCCATTCATCTCAAAGGTGATACCTTTTCTGAAATCTCCTGCTGTGATCATATCTCTGTCTCTCTTTCAATTCTGTAATACGTTATATCCTCTAAACATATCTATTGTACCACAATCAGAATGGATTGCCAATACCCATTGCATCTCCGAGGATCTTATAGACATCTGCCATCATGACGGAGAAACGCATCTGCGCCTGCAGATACTGGGCGGCCAGAGGGTCCTTCATGACCACTGCATATAGATCGGACATCTGCTGCTGCATATTCTCTGCCGACATCTCCCCTGTCATTTGTTTTGCCTGAAACTCCATCTGTTTGCGTTCGTAATCCTTGATCATCCCATTCAGATCAGGATTGGCCTCTACCCTCTTCCGGAGTTCATCGAACTGACGGAACTCCTCCGATGCCTTAATGGCTGCGGCGAGACCATGAGCCTGCTCATATACGTTCATAGAATCTCCTTTCTATGCTTCCAAAAATATAGGAAGGATCACCGGGCTTCGCTTGGTCTCACTGAAGATAAACCTGCGCATATCGTCCCGGACATTGCTCTTCAGAGAATTGAAATCCCGGCTTCCGCTGTTCAGGTGGTGCTCGATGGAATTCTGCGCTCTATCCCGTATGCGCTCCACCAGCGCCTCATGCTCCTTCATGTACACAAAACCGCGGCTGACGATTTCCGGTCCGGATAGGAGCAACCCGGCTCTTCTGTCCACGGAAGCGGCGATGATGATAAGGCCGGACTCGGACAATTGTTTCCGGTCCTTCAGAACCACACTTCCGATGTCACCAACGCCCAGTCCATCTACCATGATATCTTCAGCGCTGATGACATGGCTGAACTGGATGGCTTTCTTTCGGTCAAGGGTCAACTGATCGCCGTTCTCCAAAACGAAGATGTTATCTTTCTTCATGCCCAGTTCCATAGCGAGCTGTGCGTGGCGGATCAGGTGTCTGTGTTCACCGTGCACCGGCATAAAGAACCTTGGTTTGATCAGAGAATGGATCAGTTTCAGTTCTTCCTGACAGGCGTGGCCGGATACGTGGATATCCGCAATGTCGTTGTAGATCACCTCCACGTCCTTTTCATACAGACGGTTTACAACATTGGTCACGCTCTTTTCGTTACCGGGTACCGGCGTGGAAGAAAGGATAACCATGTCCCCCTTCTTGAGTTTTACGTTTCGGTGCTCTCCGGAAGCGATTCTGGAGAGTGCGGACATCGGTTCTCCCTGGCTTCCTGTGGTAATGATGACCAGTTCCTTGTCCGGAACACTGTTCGCCTTGTTGAGCTCCACATAGGCATTCTTTGGGAAATGCAGGTACCCTAGCTCGATGGCCAGGTTGACCACATTTTCCATGGATCTGCCCGACACTGTAAACCTCCTGCCGTGCTTGATCGCCAGTTCTATGATCTTTTGGACCCTGTGTACGTTTGAAGAGAAAGTCGCGATGATGATACGCTTCCTGGCATTTTCAAAGATCTTGTCCAGAGTCTCTCCTACCACTTTCTCTGAAGGTGTGAACCCGGGACGGAGCACATTGGTGCTGTCCGCCATCAGAAGATCTACGCCACGCCCTCCGATCTCTGCCAGCTTGCTGAAATCAATAGGTTCTCCATCCACTGGAGTATAGTCGATCTTGAAATCTCCCGTGTGGAAGACTCTGGCTGCCGGTGTCTCGATACAGAGGCAGATCGCATCCGCGATAGAATGTGTGGTTCGGATGGCCTCGACATTAAAGTAGCCCACCTTGAAGGATTCTCCGGCGCTGATCGGCCGCAGATCTCCCTTCAGTCCGTGCTCCTCCAGTTTGTGCTTGATCAGCCCCAGTGGCAGCTTTGTGCCATAGATCGGTGCTTTGATCTTCTTCAGCAGATAGGGCACGCCGCCGATGTGGTCCTCATGTCCATGGGTAATGATGACACCCATGACTTTCTTGGCGTTCTCTACGATATAAGTATAGTCCGGAATCACTACATCGATCCCGTACATCTCGTCTTCAGGGAAAGACATGCCGCAGTCGATGATCAGGATCTGATTCCTGTATTCAAGCGCAGTCATGTTCTTTCCGATTTCGTTCAGTCCCCCGATGGGGAAGATCTTCAGGTTATCGGCCTTTTTCTTGGAGGAAGACTTTTTCTGAGGCGCCTTTTTCTTCTGTGGCGCTGGTGCATGGGTCCTCCTCTCCTGCGCATGCCCCTCAGTCTGCTTGGACATGCCCATGAGGAACGGTGGCTTCTTAGATGAGGTGCGTTTACGCTCCTTCAGCCCCAGTTCCTTCCCCAGCGCGATGGTATCATTCAGGATCAGGCCGGACCCTGTCTCACCGCCTCTGTGTGTTGTTTTCTTTTGCCCTGCGGGTTTGTTTCTCCCCCTCAGAACACCGGAAGAAGGCGCTCTCCTTCTGGGCGCCTTTCCGGAACCATGATTGTTATCTCTCATTCATAAATCCCCTTACTTGACGACAAAGTTTACAAGCTTTCCGGGAACCACGATGGTCTTTACGACATTCTTACCTGCAAGCAGCTCGCCGACCTCCTCACTTCCGGTCACTGCTGCCTCCAGCTCATCCTTTGACAAACCGCTGGGTACGCTGAGTCTTTCCTTCAGTTTCCCATTGATCTGCACGATGATGGTGATCTCATCCTTGACCAGTGCGCTTTCGTCACAGACCGGCCAGGCGACCTTGACCAGGGACTCCTCGTGTCCCAGTGCCTTCCACATCTCCTCGCAGATATGGGGGGTGAAGGGTGCCAGCATCGTCACCAGTTCTGTGATGGCATGCCGCATCAGAGGTACATTGATCTCCTTCTGTTTATTATACCGATACATTTCATTGACCAGTTCCATAATGGCACTGATGGCGGTATTGAAGTTAAAACGTCCACTGATATCGCTCGTAACTCTCTTGATCGTCTCATTCAACTTGTAATTTAACTTTTTGTCTTCGTCACCGCGGATCTGGAACTTCTCTTCGCCAATCGCTCCGTTTGCAGCAACAAAGTCATAAACAAGCCTCCATACGCGACCGAGGAAACGGTAGCTTCCTTCTACGCCGGCATCGCTCCAGTCGAGTTCCTTTTCCGGCGGTGCAGCGAACAGGATGAACAGACGCGCTGTATCTGCTCCATACTTGTCTATAATCTCCTCCGGGCTTACCACGTTACCCAGAGATTTACTCATCTTGTGACCATCCTTGTTGACCATTCCCTGTGTCAACAGGTTGGCAAAGGGCTCTTCATCCCGAACCAGGCCGAGATCATGCAGAGCCATCTGGAAGAAACGGGCATACATCAGGTGCAGGATCGCATGTTCTACACCACCGATGTACTGATCCACGTTCATCCAATAATCAGTCTTCTCCCTGGCAAAGGCTTCCTTCTCGTTCTTTGGATCACAGTAGCGCAGGAAGTACCAGGAAGAATCCAGGAAGGTGTCCATGGTATCCATCTCCCGCTTGGCTTTCTTGCCGCAGCGCGGGCATGTACAATCTGCAAAGGTAGCCGAGGTGGTCAACGGAGACTCTCCCTTTCCGGTAAACTCCACATCAGTGGGCAACAATACCGGCAGGTTCTCTTCTTTCTCAGGCACCCATCCACACTCCTGGCAATAGATCATCGGGATCGGTGTCCCCCAGTATCTCTGACGGGAGATCAGCCAGTCACGAAGTTTGTAGTTGACTTTCTTCTCGCCAATTCCTTCCGATGCCAGCCACTCGATCATCGCCGGAATCGCTTCCCGGTTGTTCATACCGGTAAACTTACCGGAGTTGATCATGGTCCCTTCTGCCGCAAAGGCCTCCTTCAGATCGTTCACATCGATAGAGGGATCCTCGGTATCGACGACCGGGATGATCTCCAGATCGAATTTCTTTGCAAAATCAAAGTCTCGCTGGTCATGAGCAGGAACAGCCATGATAGCTCCTGTTCCATATCCCATGAGAACGTAATCGGAAATGAAAATGGGAACTTCCTTCCCGTTGACGGGGTTGACAGCGTTCTTTCCGATATAGACACCGGTCTTCTCGTTCGTGGTGGAAGTACGCTCGATCTCGTTCATGTGCTGACAGCGATCAATGTATTCCTTTACAGGCTGCTCATATTCCGTTCCCTCTACCAACTGCAGCACATATGGATGCTCCGGTGCCATGACCATATAGGTACACCCGAACAGGGTATCTGCTCTGGTGGTGTAGACTTCCAGTTCCAAATCGGTCTCTGCGATCTGGAAACGGATGTTGGCACCGTGGGACTTGCCGATCCAGTTCTCCTGCATGGTCTTCACCTTGCTCGGCCAGCCCTCCAGCTGATCCAGGTTTGCCAACAGTCTGTCTGCATAATCGGTGATCTTGAAATACCACTGGGAGAGGTTCTTCTTTCCTACAGGGGTGTGGCAGCGCTCGCAGCAACCATCCACAACCTGCTCATTGGCCAGCACAGTCTGGCAGCTCGGGCACCAGTTGACTGGGTTTTCTTTCTTGTAAGCCAGTCCCTTCTTGAAGAACTGGATGAAGATCCACTGCATCCACTTGTAGTACTCCGGGTTACAGGTCTGCACTTCTCGGTTCCAGTCATAAGAGAGGCCAAGCTGCTTCAACTGGGCTTCCATCTCATGGATGTTGTCCCAGGTCCATGTGGACGGTTCAACACCGTGCTTGATTGCGGCATTTTCTGCCGGAAGTCCGAAGGAGTCAAACCCCATGGGATGAAGGACGTTATATCCCTGCATGGTCTTGAATCTTGCCACTACATCGCCGATGGAGTAGTTACGCACATGTCCCATGTGCAGTTTTCCTGAGGGATATGGAAACATTTCCAGAACATAGTATTTCTCCTTATCTGGATTTTCAACTGTCCGGAAACTATCATTCTCCTCCCAGTATTTCTGCCATTTCGCTTCGATTTTCTTAAATTCGTATCTTTCGTCCATCGATCCTTACTCCTCAAATTCAATAAATGTACAGTCTCCCCAGATATTCTCCAGGTTATAACGCTCCCGGAGTTCTGGATTGAATATGTTCACGATCACATCACCGTAATCCATCAGGATCCATCCGGAATTATGCTTTCCTGCGATGCTCTTGGGCGTGATCCCGTTCTCTTCAAATGCGTCCTCTACCGCATCGGACAATGCTCCCACCTGTCGGTCGGAACCGCCGCTGGCGATGATCAGGTAATCCGCAAAGGATGATTTCTCGGCGACATCGATGAGTTTGATGTCAATGCCTTTCTTCTTGCTGAGCGTTGTGGCAGCCAGCAATGCCATTTCTTTATTTTCCATGATCTTTCTTCTCCAATATTCCTCTGAAATAGTCTGCCGCTTTCAGGGTGTCCGGATCGATGTCCGCAGGCCCCATCCCCTGTTCCTCCAGATGACGAATCGTCCCTGTCAGCGATCGGTAGCACCCGAGGTCCAGACTATCTTCCGTGACCCGGCGAAGCTCCTCTACACCGGGATAATCCCTGTTGGGTTCTATGGCATCTGCCAGAAAAACGACCTTCTCAAGGACTGACATACCGGCTCGTCCCGTGGTATGGTAGCTGACAGCGTTCAGGATATCCCTGTCTTCGATCCCGAACAATTCTGGGAGCATCTGTTCCGCCAGTTTCCCGTGAGAGAGATTGGCGTTCCCCAGATACCGGGCTTTGTCCAGGCCGAGTTCTGTGACCATGCGATCCAGCTCCTCTACCGGCACACCGCGGTATATGTCATGGCAGAGCGCAGCGATCTCGGCTTTCGCCTCGTCTGCACCATATCTGCGGGCCAATTCCATCGCTGTATCCCGCACCCCTTCTGTATGTTTACGCCGTTTCTCGGACATATGCGCATCAAGATACTCAATGATAGATGCCGTGTTCATAGATGTAATCCCCCACCTCCTCGGGAACCAGGTGCCGGATGTCTTTTCCTTCATGAATCATTTTTTTGATCTCCGTGGAAGAAACATCCACCAGCTTGTTGTGGAGCACGCGGATCTCCGTCCGGTAGGTGTCCATGAAGTAGCGAATCTTCTCGTCCACCTCAAGCAGATCATACCCAGGCCGCGGCGCCAGCACAAAATCGTATTCCCTGAGCAGGTCCTTTCCCTTGTACCAGTCCTCCAGACTGAGCAGGGAGTCGGCTCCCATTATAAACCATAGGCGTGCTCCCGGATACTGTTTTCCCAGAGCCTTCATGGTCTTGTAGGTATAGGAAACCCTCCTGGCATCTGTCTCGATGGTCGTCACATCCAACTTATCGTAGTGTGCCGCCACGCAGCGCACCATGTTGATCCTATCCGCCTCTGCCGCCATTTTTCGTCCTACCTTGAAAGGACTGACTTTGGCAGGCATCAACAGGATCCGGTCGAACCCGAGTTCATTCAGCGCTGCTTCCGCAATGGAAAGATGCCCCAGATGGAATGGGTCGAAGGTGCCTCCCAATACACCGATGTTATTCATCACAAAGCCCGATGCCAAGTTCCGCCAGCTGTGCTGTATCGACTGCATTCGGCGCATCGCTTACCATGCACTGGGCGTTTTGGTTCTTCGGGAAGGCCATGACTTCTCGGATGCTGGACTCGCCGGCCAGGAGCATGACCATGCGGTCCAGGCCGTAGGCGATACCACCGTGCGGCGGAGTTCCATAGCGGAACGCTTCCAGCAGGAACCCGAATTTCTTCTGACTCTCTTCCTTGGAGATGCCAAGGATATCGAACATCTTGGCCTGAAGCTCGCTATCATGGATACGGATGCTCCCACCGCCCAGTTCTACTCCGTTGAGTACGATGTCGTAGGCGTCTGCCTTGACGGACAGCGGATCGGTATCCAGCATGGGGATATCCTCCTCCTTTGGATGGGTGAATGGATGGTGCATGGCTTTCATGGTGCCATCCTCGTCGTCCATCTCAAACATCGGGAAATCGACCACCCACAGCAAGTTGAACTGTTTGTTGTCCAGCAGTCCCAACAGCCCTGCGATATGTCTGCGCAGGAAACCGAGGCTGTCGAACACGACCTTTGGCTTATCGGCCACGATCAGGATCAGATCCCCCGCCTGGGCATCAAACACCTCTGTGATCTCTGCCAGCTGCTCCGGGGCAAAGAACTTGTTGACGGAGGACTTGTATCCATCCTCTTCCTTACGGATCCAGATCACTCCCTTGGCTCCATACGCCTTGGTCTGCTCCGTCAATTTGTCTATGTCCTTGCGGCTGAACGCCTTGCTGCCGCCGTCGATGCAGATGCCTCTGACATCCCCGCCGTTATCCAGGGCATTGCGGAACACCATGAACTCTGTGTCCTTCACGCAGGGAATCTGGTTCAGACACTTCAATTCAAATCCGAATCTCGTATCCGGTTTGTCGGAACCATAGCGTTCCATGGCCTCGTCCCAGGTCAGCCTTGGAAGAGGCAGCTGGATCTCCACACCCATCACCTCGCGGAAGAGTGTGGCAAGATAACCTTCCTGAATGGCCAGAACGTCATCCACATCCACGAAAGACATCTCCATGTCGATCTGGGTGAACTCAGGCTGTCTGTCTGCCCTCAGGTCTTCATCACGGAAGCACTTGACGATCTGGATATACCGGTCTGTCCCACCTACCATCAGAAGCTGCTTGAACAGCTGAGGCGACTGGGGCAGCGCATAGAACTGCCCGCGGTTCACCCGGCTGGGCACCAGATAGTCTCTGGCCCCTTCCGGGGTGGATCTGACCAGCATCGGCGTCTCCACCTCGGTAAAGCCATTCTGGTCAAAATAGTCACGGGTCACTTTGGCGATCCTGTGACGGAAACTCAGGTTCCTCTGCATCTTCAGTTTCCGAAGGTCGAGATAACGGTATTTAAGACGAAGGTTGTCGTCCACATTATCATCGTCCTTGATGTAGATCGGCGGGGTCTCCGCTTTGGAGTAGATCACCAGCTTCTCCACCAGGATCTCAATGTCTCCGGTCGGCAGATCCGGGTTCTTGGCCGAACGTTCCCTTACCGTGCCAGCCGCACCGATCACGTATTCCCCTCGCAGGGTCTGTGCCAAACTGAACACATCCTCCGGAACCCCCTCGTCGAACGTGAGCTGCACGATCCCTGTCTTATCTCTCAGGTCGGCAAATATGATGCCTCCCTTATCCCGCTGTTTGGCGATCCAGCCGTTCAGCACGACCTTCTCTCCAGCATTCTCTGCTCTCAGAACGCCGCACATGTGCGTCCTTTTTAATAACTGTGCCATACTACCCTCTTCTTCCGTTTATTTTAGCGCCTCAACGATCTCTTTCAGAGGCACTTCTCTCTGCTCGTGCTTGTCCATATCCTTCAGCTGGACAACACCACGCGCCAACTCGTCTTCTCCGATGACAATGGTGTTCTTCGCCTTTAGTCTGGAAGCATACTTAAACTGGCCCTTGACATTCCTCGACAGATCGTCCATCTGCGCGCTAATGCCTTCCTTGTGGAGTTCTCTAAGAAGTTTAAGACCGGCTGCTCTTGCAGCATCACCCATGGTGACGATGAATGCGTTCACCGATTCCGGCTCCGGGATCTCCACACCGTTAGCATCCATCAGCATCAGCAGTCTCTCGATGCCCAGTCCGAATCCAATGCCCGGAATCGGAGGTCCACCCAGTTCCTCACAAAGGTTGTCGTATCTTCCTCCACCACACACGGTTCCCTGTGCGCCGATGTTGTTGGAAACAAACTCAAAAGCGGTCTTGGTGTAATAATCAAGTCCTCTGACAATGCGCGGGTTCACCACGAAATCGATGCCCATGGCAGTCAGGTTCTCCTTCAACTCATCGAAGGCCTTCTGACAATCATCACAGAGGTAATCCAGCATCTCAGGCGCATCCTTGACGATCGCCTGGTCCTCATCGGATTTGCAATCCAGAATACGCATGGGGTTGCGCTCAAATCTGTCCTTGCACGTATCACAGAGCTCATCGTAGTGAGGACGCAGAAAATCCTGAAGCGCCTTCTTGTAGTTGGCACGGCATGTGGGACATCCAACACTGTTGATCTCCAGTGTAGTATCTTTGATCCCCATCTCTTCCAGGAAATCGTGACCGATGCTGATGACATCAGCGTCTGCCAGCATGTTTCCGGACCCAAAGATTTCTACGCCGAACTGATGGAACTCTCTCAATCTTCCGGACTGCGGCTTCTCATAGCGGAAGCAGGGAGTCACGTAGTAGATCTTGGTAGGCTGCACCTCTGCGTAGAGCTTGTGCTCCGTAAATGCCCTCACTGCCGGCGCGGTTCCTTCCGGCTTCAGGGTAAGGCTTCTGCCGCCGTGATCGTTGAAGGTGTACATCTCCTTCTGCACGATGTCTGTGGTGTCTCCAACGCCGCGGTTGATCAGTTCCGTGTGCTCAAAGATCGGTGTTCTGATCTCGCGGAACCCATAACGACTGCAGATGTCGGCGAATTTCTTCTCTACATAGTGCCATCTGTAAACCTGCTCTGGCAATACGTCTTTTGTGCCCTTTGGCGCATTGGTTAACATTGTTTTACCTCCATAGTTTATTTTCTTTACGCTGACACATCTCCTCGATGCGAGCGATATATTCTTGATAATTGGTCACGTTGGGAATCCGCTCCAGGCGGTTGGTCTGCGGATAGTAACGTTTGGTGATACCTCCCGCCCCCAGTGCAATGATGGTCTGGTGCTCATCCATGATCCGCACATTGTAGAGGTTGTCGGTCTCTCCCAGACAATACCCCACGTTCTCATAGTACCCGGCCATGTGCTTCTGTCGGTAGAGATAATAAGGCACAAAGCTTTGTGCGCGGAGCATGTCTCTGGAGACAGCCAGCATCTCCGACACTGTGGACGCTGCCTTGAAATGGTACTCCTGGTCGATGTTTCGCAGCCGCGAAGCTCTTTTCACCGCAAGCGTATGGACCGTCACATTGTTCGCCCCCATAGCCAGTACCCGCTCCAGCGTTTCCCGAAAATCCTCCGGGTTCTCGCCGGGAAGTCCCGCGATCACATCTGCGTTGATTACCTGGAATCCTTTCTGTCCGGCCATTTGAAAGGCACGCTCAATATCCTCTGGCGTATGGGATCTTCCGATGGCATCCAGTGTCTTCTGGTGCATGGACTGAGGATTGATACTGATCCGTGAGACACCGTGATGCCGAAGTACGTCCAGTTTGTCCTCCGTGATCGTATCCGGCCGGCCGGCCTCCACTGTGAATTCTCTGCATGAGTCCACATCCAGGGCTTGCCTCAATTTCTTCAGCAATGAATCAAGCTGCGTAGCCTCCAGAGTTGTGGGTGTTCCTCCACCAATATAGATAGATTCAGGGAACAGTCCGTTCTCCCGCATCCTCTGCCCGGTGTACTCGATCTCCCGGTGAAGCGCCGGAAGATATCGCTGAATCTCCTGAGGAGGCACCTGGTTGGATGCGAAGGAACAGTAGACGCATCGGGTCGGACAAAACGGAATGCCTACATAGATACCAACGGAATTATCCGCCGGTTTACCGAAAACTCGTTTCTGTCTATTATAGACATCGACAATCAGAGAGGCCTTCTCTTCGGAAAGGTAGTAGTCCTCCATGAAAACGCGTTTCGTCTCCTCCGGAGAGTTGCCTCTCTCCATCATCTCTCCCGCCAGTTTCACGGGGCGCACTCCAGTCAGGATGCCCCAGTCCGGTGCAGATCCCTTCCGTGCACGAAGCGTTCGGAAGATCTCTCGCTTGATCTCGTCCTTGTCGGTATGCCCTGCCAGGTTGATGTGAATAGCCTGGTCCTTGCGGAATCCATCCTCCGGCAGAAGTATATATTCTTCCTTGGAATAGAACTCGTCGATGAGTTCCACCAGGATCTGTTTCTTTTCGAAATCGTGAATCTTGATCTTAAGTTTATCTGACAAAAGGATTGTTCTCCTTCTCAAAGCCTATCGTTGTCTGCTCTGTATGGCCGGAAAGTACGATGGTATCGTCCGGTAGCACAAACAGCCGCTTACGAATGGACTCGATGATCTGCGGGAAACTCCCCCCGTAGAAGTCCGTTCTTCCGATTGAACACCGGAACAGTGTATCGCCACTGAAGCAGTATCCATGTGCCAGGATACACATCCCACCGATGGTATGGCCGGGAGTATGGAGGAAAGTAAGTTCCATATCCCCAACCTTGAGATGCTCGTTGTCCCCAACGTATTTATCGATGCTCACCGTAATCTCCCTGCCAAAGAGCTCTCTGGAGGAGTTCAGGTTGGGATCCGTAAACATAGGAGCCTCTGCCGCAAAGCCCACGGTGATCGCATGCGGCGCCACTTCCTTCAGTGCGTCGATGCCTCCGATATGGTCGCCGTGGCCATGGGTCAGCAGGATGTACTGCACGTCTATATGCTCGTCTCTGATCTTGTCATTCAACTGGCGGCTGGGTCCTCCCGGATCCACCACAAAGCCGATGTTGTTGTCATCGTAGGCCAGATAGGTGTTCACCATGATCGGGCCGGTTACGTATCTGTAGATTTTCATCTTGGTTTCCTCTGTCATGATCTGGCGCGGAAGACATGTGTCACGCCCTCAACGTTCCGCAACGTGCGAAGGATCTTCTGCAGCTGCTGAGTACTGTTCAACATGAGTGTCAGGGTGATGAGCATGTCCCCCTTCTTTTCATGGGTGGTATTGACACCTTCGATCATCACGTCCTGATCATCACAGGCTCTTGAGATCGCAGAGAACAGGCCCTTACGATCGTTGCACTGCAGGACGATGTCAGCCGCATAGGACTTGTCCGCGGAAAGATCCTCCCATTCTACTTCAATCAGACGGCTCTTCTCCTGCTCGGGAAGCGCAGTGATGTTGGAGCAGTCCACGCGATGCACAGAAATGCCTCGTCCCTTAGTGATGAATCCGATGATGTCATCGCCAGGTACCGGATTGCAGCACCTGGAGATCCGAATCATCAGGTTGGAAGCCCCCTTCACGATGACGCCGGGATTGTCCTGATTACGGTAACTGGATTTCTTGTCTCTGGAAGCAGAGTGCAGGAATTCTTCTTCCTTTCTCTGCTGTTTTTTCTGTTCTTCCTGTTGTTCGTTGTTGAAGTAATCGATAAGCTGGTTCGCAAACCTGCTCAGCGTAGTTCCGCCCTGGGCGATCTGGGTGTACATCTCGTCCATGTTATTGAACTTGAGTTCCTTGATGGCCGCATTCAGGAACTTGCTCTTGGCTACCTGCTGCGGATCCATGCCTTTCTTCCGGATGTACTTGTCCAGCGCTTCCTTTCCTTTGGCGACATCGTCCCCCTTGTTCTGGCGCTTGAGCCACTGCCGAATCTTGTTCCTGGCGGTTGAACTCTTGGCGATTTTCAGCCAGTCCACGCTGGGTCCGGAAGAATTGGCGGAGGTGACGATCTCAACAATGTCACCATTGTGAAGCGTATGGTCGATGGTGACCATCTTCCCGTTCACCTTGGCCCCTACACAGCGACATCCCACATCCGTGTGGATCTTGAAGGCAAAGTCCAGCGGAGTGGATCCTGCCGGCAAGTCGATGACCTCCCCCCGTGGCGTCAGGACAAACACCTGAGAGGAAAAAAGGTCCATCTTCAGGGTCTCCATGAACTCCCTGGGATCGTTGAGATCCTTCTGCCACTCCAGCGTCTGCCGGAGCCAGGCGAGTTTCATTTCCTCCTTATTCTGTATTCCACTCTGATCGCCTTCCTTGTATTTCCAGTGGGCTGCGATACCGTATTCTGCGATCCGGTGCATCTCGTAGGTCCGGATCTGGATCTCGAAGGGTTCACCGGTATCTCCCAGCACGGTCGTGTGCAGCGACTGGTACATGTTTGGCTTGGGCATTGCGATATAATCCTTGAACCTGCCCGGGATCGGCTTCCACATGGTATGGACCTGTCCCAATACCGCATAGCAGTCGCGAACGTTGTCCACGATGATGCGGATCGCGGTCAGGTCGAAGATCTCATCAAGTTCCTTGTTCTGCAGGACCATCTTCTTGTAGACGCTGTAGAGGTGTTTAGATCTGCCGTAGATGTCGTAGTGCATGCTCATGCTATCCAGCGCATCCCGAATCTCTTCTATGACATCCTCAATGAACCTCTCTCGCTGTTCTTTCTTCTCGGTGACTTCTTTCTTGAGTTTCTCGTAGACCTGAGGTTCCAGATATTGGAGAGAGATATCCTCCAATTCAAACTTGACGGTGTAGATTCCCAGTCGGCTGGCCAGTGGTGCGTAAATATCCAGAGTCTCCTTGGACTTCTCGATGATCTTGGGCGGACTCATAAACTCGATGGTCCGCATGTTGTGCAGCCTGTCTGCCAGTTTGATGATGAGGACCCGGATGTCCTTGGACATAGCCAGGAACATCTTGCGCAGGGTCTCCGCCTGAGCCTCTTCCTTGCTGTCAAATTTCAGGGTCCCCAGTTTGGTGACTCCATCCACCAGGAGCGCTACTTCCTCTCCAAAATCGTCTACGAGCATCTCCCGAGTGTATTCCGTGTCCTCTACGACATCATGCAAAAGCCCCCCCACCAGCGTTTCTTCATCCATCCCCAGTTGGGCAAGGATGACGGCAACGGCTATCGGATGGATCAGATAAGGCTCGCCACTCTTACGCAACTGTCCCTCATGAAGAGATTTCGCCTTATCATACGCCCTTCCGATCAGTGTGGTATCGTACTCCTTATATTGTTGTATCTCTTTCAGAAACTGAGATTTTGTCTTCATTCGGAATACTCCCTGCGATGGTCAATTCTATCTGGTCTTCTTGCCTTTTTTCTTTTTCTTACTCTTGCTTCCACCTGTTCCCTTCTTCTTGGGTTCTTTCTTTGGTGTCTGTTCCTCAGTAGCCTCAGCCTTTGACGGAATCTCATTTCCGTTCTCAAGCGCAGCTTTTCCTTCCTTTGCGTCCTTCAGGAGTCTTGCATCCTCCTGGGTGTTTCTGGCTTTCTTGGCAGCCTTCTTGGACTCGATCCTCTTGCGAGCCTTCTCCTGTTGCTCATACCTGGACAACTCCAGTTTCTTGTTGAACTCATAGTAGAGCGGGCTGCACAGGCAGATGGAGGAATAGGTTCCTACCAGCACACCGACGATCAGTGGAACGACGAAGGCAGCCAGCTGGCTGGAGACCATGATCATCAGCGGAATCGTTGCCACCAGTGTGGTCATGGAGGTCATGACCGAACGATCGATGGTCTGGTTGATACTCTTGTTCAGAAGCTCCATGATTGGCTTCCCTCTGTAAAGCCTGCTGTTCTCTCTGACACGGTCGAACACAACGATGGTATCGTTGATCGAGTATCCAACGACTGTCAGGATCGCTGCAATGAACGGGTTATTCACTGTCATGCCAAAGATGGCGTATACGGAGATCAGTATCAGCACATCGTGCAGGATACCGCCTACCGCTGCTACACCATACCGCCAGGTCTTGAACCGGAGGATGATGTAGATCAGCATGAAGAAGGCAGCGATCAGGATGGATTTCACTGCGTTTGTCTTCAGTTCGTTTCCGATGGTCGGCCCGAACTCCTCGGAAGACATGACCGCGCTGTCATCCAGACCATAGGCCTTCTGGATGGCCTTCTGGACCTCATCCCGTTTATCTGCGTTCAGCGCCTTGGTAGTCTTGATCATGACCTGTTTGTGTTCAGAACCGGAGTAGACGATGTCAGCATCCAGGTCGAAACTCTCGATGGTCTTCTCTACCTGAGAGATAGGCACTTCCTTACCCAGATCCATCTGGATCATGGTTCCGCCGGTGAAGTCGATACCGTAGTTAAATCCCTTCACGCAGAACATGGCGATACCAACGATGATGATCACGCCACTGATAGTGTAGAAGAGCTTCCTCTTCTCGATGAAGTGAAGTTCCTTCTTAATGAGTTTCTTCGGTGTTCCGTCTGCCTTGCATCCGAAGAATCCGAACTTGGCCCGAGGGCTGTCGGCTAACAGACGCACAAAGATCTGCGTGATGACAACAGCTGTAAAGATACTGATGATTACGGAGATCATCAGGGTAACCGCAAATCCCTTGACGGTAGTGGATCCCATCTCATACAGGACAACCGTGGCGATCAGCGTAGTGATCTGCGCATCTAATACAGTGACCAACGCGTTTCTGGAGCCCTGGTCCACCGCCACACGGATAGACCTTCCAAGCCCGATCTCTTCCTTGATTCGGGAGAATATGATGACATTGGCATCAACAGCCATACCGATACCAAGGATGATACCTGCGATACCCGGCAGTGTCAGCACGGCGCCCATACCTGCCATGATCCAGAGAACCAGCATGGTGTACAGAAGCAGAGCGATGTCCGCAAACAGACCCAGCAGGTTGTACATAAGGATCATGAGCAGAAATACCAGCAGCAGTCCGACGCCACCTGCTACGATGCTCTTATCAAGTGCATTGGCACCGATGGACGCGGTCTGCACGGAGGATTCTACCTCCTCCAGAGAAACAGGCAGTGCGCCGCCTCTGATCAGCGCGGCTTCCTCTGTCGCCTGCTCCTTGGAATACCCTCCTGCTCCTGAGGTGATCTCACAGGAGTTTCCGATGATCTGTTGCTTACAGGTAGGCGCGGTCAGCACCTTGTCGTCCAGCCAGATGACCACAGCAGTGGGCTCGACCAGACTACCGTTCTCATCCTGCACAGTAGGAGAGACCTTACCGGACGCTGCGATCTTGGTAGCCTCCGCGAACTTGTCCTGCCCGGCGGTGGTAAACTTGAGGGTGATCTTGTAGCCGCCGTTCTCCGTATCGGTCTCTGCGGCTGCATCCTTGATATCATCACCTGTCAGATACTCCGTCCCATCCGCAAGAGTGAATCGAAGCTTGGCTGTCTCACCGATCCTGTTGATGGCATCCTTGGCGTCCTTGACGCCTGGCATCTCGATGCGGAGACGGTTGTCTCCCTCGATGCTTACGGTCGCCTCAGAGACACCCATGGCGTTGACACGCTTCTCCAGGACCTGCTTGGTCTGTTCCATGGTTTCCTTAAGAGTTGAACCCTTCTGGTTGCCGGTCTGCGCTTCCATGACGACGTACACACCGCCATCGATATCCAGTCCGTATTTCAGGCTGTCCTTCAGGTTATCCACGGGACCGAGCCCCATCACAGACACATACGCACCAAAAGCGATAACCAGAATGATCAAAATGCTAAGTACTTTTGTCAGTTGTGATTTCATAATAACTTACACCTTCCATAAAATATCATACTGCATAATATTCTACTACTTTTTCCCCTGTTTTTCAAGGAATTTACAAAGAAAAACACACATGGCCCATAAACCATGTGTGTCGTCTCGCTGTCGCTTATTTCTCTTCCTCGAACGGATTGGAATCGTCTTTCTTCTCTGCCTTCTCCTCGGTCTCGACCTTCCGCAGTCTCTTCGGTCCGGACTTGCGGTTCTTCACCTCTACCTCAGCATCCTCCTCCAGCGAAGAGTCGATATCTGCACCGCTCTTCTTGCTCTTGGATGTAACGGAAGAGATGGACCACCGCATCACCTCGAACTTGACCTTATCAGCGCCAACCTGCAGGATCAGGGAATCGTCCTTGGTCTTCACGATCTTTCCACAGATCCCGCCGATGGTCACTACCTCATCGCCGACGCGCAGAGAGTTTCTCATCTCATTGATAGACTTCTCCTTCTTCTTCTGCGGTCTGATCAGCATGAAATACATCAGGATGATGAATGCGACCAGGATCAACATCTGCGGAACCAATCCCATAGCTCCATTACTTGCCATCAAAACACTTCCCATGCTCTTAGTCCTCCATTGGTTATTCTCAATATGGTGCCGGCGATGGGGGTCGAACCCATACGGTGTTGCCACCACGGGATTTTGAATCCCGCACGTCTGCCAATTCCATCACGCCGGCGTATCCTATCACCGGGAAACCCCGAAAAAAAAGAAATGGTGCGGCTGACTGGACTCGAACCAGCACGGTTGCCCACACGCCCCTCAAGCGTGCGCGTCTACCAATTCCGCCACAGCCGCATATCATTTCTGAGTGCAGTATGTTTTCCAAAAACGACTGCACTACTACTATAAACAAAAAAGGCGGATTTGTCAAACAGAAAATGGAAATTTAGAGAAATTTTTTGGTTTCGTCAGTTTGATCTCATAGTATCCGCAACCTCGTTCATAACACTCAGCATACCGCCAGTGATGGCATTCAGAAATACGAGTAATTATTCTGATTGTGCCAACAGTTCGTCCAGCTGCGCCAGAAGTTCCGCCATTCCCCTGCTGTTGTCGATCACAACAGCAGAACGACTGCGTTTCTCTTCCTCTGGCATCTGGCTGGCGATCCGTACCAGTACGTCCTCTCGCGTGCAGTGCTCCCGCGCCATGACCCGGTCGATCCTGGTCTCCTGCCTGGCTGTCACGAACCATATCTCGTCGCAGAGTTTCCATGCATCAGTCTCAAAGAGAAGTGGCACGTCCAAAAAGACCGTGCCGGAGGGCTTTGTGCGAAAAGCCTCGGCTCTCTCCGTCACGATCTCCAGCACCCGGTCGGTGATGATCCGTTCCAGCCGTGCTTTCTTCTCAGGATCCGCGAACACGATAGCCGCTGTTTTCCTGCGATCCAAAGCGCCGTCTGGGGTGAGGATCTCTCCCCCAAAGGCCGCTGCCAGTTCTGAGAGCACCGGACTCCCCTTTTCCGTCAGGCTGCGAGAGATGGCATCCGCATCCACCACCTCGTAGCCTCTGTCTCTGATATAGGAAGACACCGTCGACTTACCGGCCCCGATACCTCCTGTGATTCCAATGATCTTCATGTTCAGTCCTTCAGTTCATACCAGGTCGTCCCCTGGTTCATATCACACGTCAACTTCACTGCCAGATCCGCTGCGCTTTCCATGTTGCGGATCAGCAGTTCCTTCACCTGCTCCAGTTCTTCCGGAACGGCGTTGATGATGAGTTCATCGTGGATCTGAAGGATCAGCCGGGAACGCATTCCCCTCTCCTCCAGCTCGTAATAGACCTTGTTCATGGCGATCTTGATGATGTCCGCAGCCGTTCCCTGGATGGGGCTGTTCATTGCAAGGCGCTCTCCCAACTGACGTGTCATGAAATTGGAGGCCTTGATCTCGTTGATGTAGCGCCGCCGGCCGAACACTGTGGTCGTGAATCCATGCTCCCGTGCAAAAGCGATCTGCCCGTCCATATAGGCCTTCACCGCAGGATGCTTGGAAAAGTAGTCCCGGATGTAGCTATCCGCTTCCTTGCGGGTGATATGCAGGTTCTCCGACAGTCCAAAACTGCTCATGCCGTAGATCACGCCAAAATTAACCGCCTTGGCCTTGCTTCTGTCCAGCGAAGTCACCTGGTCGTAAGGGAGACCAAACACTCTGGAAGCAGTCATACGGTGGATGTCATCTCCATGGTTAAAGGCTTCGATCAGGTTCTCGTCACCGGATAGATGAGCCAGGATCCGAAGCTCGATCTGAGAATAGTCGGCACCGATCAGAATCGCCCCTTCATCGCTGGCAAAGGCCTTCCGGAGCTCTCTTCCCTCCTCCGTACGTACAGGGATGTTCTGCAGGTTCGGTTCGGTGCAGCTCAGGCGTCCTGTGGCCGCCACCGTCTGCTGGAAATGGGCGTGGATACGTCCATTCTGGTCAATCAGAGGACGCAGTCCCTCCACATAGGTACTGTAGAGTTTGGTGATGGTCCTGTACTCCAGAATGCGATCGATGATGGGATGCTTATCTGCGATCTTCTTCAGGATATCTGCGCTGGTGCTGTAACCACGCTTGGTCTTCTTGCCGGCGGGCAGTCCAAGCTTCTCAAACAGGATCGGGCCCAGTTGAGTCGGTGAATTGATGTTGAAGGTCTCCCCTGCCAGCTCATAGATATCTTGCTGGATCTGATCGATGTTGGCGGTCAGTTTCCGGCCGATCTCCTCAAGCATGCCCCCGTCCACCCGGATGCCGACATGTTCCATGTCCGCCAGCACACGGATCAGCGGAAACTCGATCTCTCTGCATACGAAATCTGACTCTGCCTGAACAAGCTGCTTCTCCTGCCGGGCTCTCAGCGCGTCAGAGACGACACACCAGTGAAGTCCGTAGTTTGCGTAGGCGCTGTGATCGGTGCCGAACAAAGTCGTCTGCCCTGCGTCCTCGAGAAACTCCTTCTGGGAGGGAATCTCGTGGCGGAGCATGTCCAGTGCCATAACCTTGATATCGTAGCTGGAGCGGGCAGGATCCAGGACATATGCAGCCACCTGGGAATCGAAGGCCGTTGTAAAGGTTCGGATGCCCTCTGCCAGCAACATATAGTAGTCCGCTGCCAGATCGTGTCCCTGCAAGCGGAAGTGTTTCTCGTTCATGAGCTCTGTAATAGGCGCCCTCGTGCTCTCGTTCTCCACCAGGTACCAACAGGTATTCCTGTGGAGAATGGCAATCCCGTCTATCCGTGCTCCCGCCACATGGTCATCGCTTCCGAACACCTTGATAGTGATGGTTTCTCCATCGGACAATTTCCGAAGAGCATCAAGCGCTTCTGCTGTTTCGATGATCTCAACAGAATATGCTCCCATATCCAGTTCGTCTGAAGCAGAATCGATTTCCACGCCATCATGTTTCAGGCGCTTCAGAAAACTGTTGAACTCCAGTCTGGTGTAGATCCCTACCAGGGCCTCATAGTTGGGTTCCTGTACCCGGAAGGAAGCAAGATCCATCTCAAGCGGCACATATCGGTTGATGGTGGCCAGGCGTTTGCTCATAATAGCCAGCTGGATGTTTTCCTCCACCTTCTGACGCAGCTTGGCCGCCTTGATCTGATCGGTACCGGCGACCAGTGCCTCAATGCTGCCGAATTGTTTCAATAGCTTGATCCCTGTCTTCTCCCCAACCCCCGGGATGCCGGGGATATTGTCCGAGGAGTCTCCCATGAGACCCTTCAGGTCGATGAACTGCTCCGGCGTAAGTTCGTAGCGTTCGATCATTTTGCTCCGGTCATACAGATCAAATTCAGAGATTCCCTTACGGGTAATGAGCACCTTGGTGGTATCTGACGTCAACTGCAACGCATCCTTGTCGCCGGTAATGATCAGCGGAGACAGCCCCTCCTCCTCCGCGATCCTGGAAAGGGTACCGATGATGTCGTCCGCCTCAAATCCTTCGATCTCAAGATTGGCGATGTGCATGGCGTCCATGATTTCCTTAACAATGGGAAACTCCATGGCCAGTTCAGGCGGCATCTTCCGTCGACCTGCCTTGTATGCATCGTATTCCTTGTGACGGAAGGTGGGCGCTTTCATATCCCAGGCAACCGCCATGTAGTCCGGACCGTAATCCTCCATGATCTTGTTGATCATGTTCATGAACCCGAAGATCCCCTGGGTGTACACTCCGTCCCTGGTGATCATAGGCCGCTGCATCGCATAGTACGCCCGGTTCAGTAAGCTGTTCCCGTCTATGATAATGATCCGCTTCGCCATGTACTGCCTCTTTTCTATCCGTTAGATAATATAAAAATACCCAAAACACCGTCAGGACTTAATTGACGCCTATCAAATATGATAGGTGGGTACCCTGCTCCCGGCTTCTGACGTCCACTCGATGGAGGCATGCCATCCACGGAGAGATCCAGGTTCCCTTGTTGGTGATGTAGGTTCAATTAAGAGCCCTTAACGCATGTTCCAGGCAATTCTATTGTACAATATCTACGCGGACAGGTCAAGAATACAAAAGGGCAAAACCCGTAGAAATACGGATTTCGCCCTATTGTTCAAAAAACTACTCGACCTCGTCCAGATCAACAGCGCAGTTGGTGTGTACGTTCTGCACGTCGTCGTTGTCCTCAAGGAAAGTGACCAATTTCTTCAGTTTCTTCAGGTCCTTCTCATCAGGGGTGCTCTCCACAGAGGGTACGTATTCCACCTCAGACTCTACGATCTCGAACCCGGCCTTTCTCAATGCATCATCCACAGCAGGATAGTCCGAAGGATCCGTCAGGATCTGGAAGTTGTCCTCGTTGGTGATCATATCTTCTGCACCAGCCTCCAGAGCTGCATCCATGACTGTATCTTCGTCAAGATCACCCTTCTCCAGGATGATGACGCCCTTCCGGTCGAACATATAGGTGACGCATCCCGGAGTTCCCAGATTTCCACCGTGCTTGTCGAACAAAGATCTGACTGCTGATGTCGTACGGTTGGTGTTGTCAGTCAGGCAATCTACGATGATGGCCACACCACCGGCGCCGTATCCCTCAAACTTCAACTCATCATAGGATGCTCCCTCGATCTCACCTGTACCTTTCTTGATGGCACGGGTGATGTTATCGTTCGGCATGCCGATGCTCTTCGCCTTCTCGATGGCGACTCTCAGGCTTGCATTGTATTCCGGATCTCCTCCGTCCTTCGCTGCTACCGTGATCGTCTTCGCGTACTTTGTGAACAAAGCAGCTCTCTTGGAATCCTGTGCTGCCTTCCTACCTGCAATTGTGCCGTGTCTTCCCATGGAGACACCTCCTTCTTATCTAGATTTATTGCTCATATCATTACTCAACTATAGTAGTATACTACAAAACCAAGCTTCTTTCAATACGATTACTGCATGTTCTTATGTGCTGTGGACATCATCAGCTTGATACGGTTCAGCTGATTCACATCGCTGGCGCCTGGATCGTAGTCAATGGCCACGATATTCGCTTTCGGATTCCGTTTCCGTATGGCTTTCATCATGCCCTTTCCGGTCACGTGGTTCGGCAGGCAGGCGAAGGGCTGCAGGCAAACGATATTGTTTACACCACTGTCAATCAACTCTGCCATTTCGCCGGTAAGGAGCCATCCCTCTCCACACTGATTGCCTATGGAGATGATCTCCGACGCCTTGGAGGCCGTATCCCAGATGTGAGCAGGTTCTGTAAAGTGACGGCTTGCGCGCAGTGCCTTTCGCATTGGTTTGCGCAGATGTTCGATCACACGGATGGCGGCCTGGTTGGCGCGCCAGGACACCCAAGACCCAGACAGATGTTCGTAGTTGAATTTTTTGTTTTCCATGCCATAGAGGAAGAAATCGATCAGATCCAGCACCACGGCTTCCCCGCCTTCTGCCTCGATGGTATCCACGATCTGGTTGTTGGCGTTTGGATGGTATTTCACCAGAATCTCTCCCACAACACCTACTCGGGGTTTTTTGTCGGGAATGCGCTCGATGGCATCGAACTCCTGGACGATCCTGGTCACATTTTGTTCGAATACCTTCCGCTTATAGTGGAGCATATTGTCCACGATACGGTCATACCAGCTGTCCATCAGCGCCTGGCTGGCCCCTGCCTCCTTCTCGTATGGTCTGGTGGCGTAGAGAAGACGCATCATCAGGTCTCCGTAGAGACAGCCGATGATCAGACTCATCCCCATTCTCGGTGTGATCTTGAATCCTGGATTCTTCTCCAGTCCAACGATATTGAAGGAGATCACCGGGATCTGTTCCATCCCCAGATCCTTCAGGGCTTTCCGGAGCAGCGCGATATAGTTACTGGCTCGACATCCACCACCGGTCTGCGACATAAATACCGCTGTTTTCTTCAGGTCGTACTCCCCGGACTTCAGTGCGGAGATGATCTGTCCAAGTGTCACGATGGTAGGATAGCAGGCGTCGTTGTTTATGTACTTCAGGCCTTCATCAACGGAGTTGGTATCTACCGGAGGAAGCAACACTGCATTATACCCGCAGGCCTGCATGGCTTCCTTCAGATAGTTGAAGTGGATTGGCGACATCTGCGGAATCAGCAGTGTGTAGTCCTTACGCATCTCTTTGGTGAAGATCTTGCGTTCCTGCGGACTGTTATCGGTGGTCAGTTCCACGTGATTCTTCTGGCGCTCATCCATGGCCGCCTTCAGGGAACGGATCCTGATCCTGGCCGCTCCCAGGTTGGACACCTCATCGATCTTCAGTACAGTGTACATCTTGTTGTTCCGGTTGCAGATCTCCTCCACCTGATCGGTGGTCACCGCATCCAGACCACAGCCAAAGGAGTTCAGCTGTACCAGTTCCACATCGTCTCTGGTTCCGGCAAAAGTGGCTGCTTTATAGAGCCGGGAATGGTAGACCCACTGGTCCAGCACACGGATCGGTCTGGCCAGTTCGACTTTGTGCGCAATGGAGTCCTCTGTTACCACCACGAGGTCGAAGGAATTGATCATCTTGTCGATGCCGTGGTTGATCTCCGGATCCAGGTGGTAGGGACGTCCTGCCAAAACGATCACCTTCTTGTTGTGATCCTCCGCGTACTTCAGCGCATACTCACCTTGTTTTTTAACATCGTTCTTGAAGGTGATCTGCTCTTCTCTCGCCATCTTCACTGCTCGACGGATCTCCTGATAGTCGATGTGATAAGATTCCAGATGCACGGCCAATTCCTTCGCCAGTTTCAGGTCGTTGTCATAAGGCAGGAAGGGATGCAGAAATCGCACGTTCTCCTGGGCCATCAGCTCGTCCATGTTGTTTGCGATGACCTCCGGATAGGTGGCCACGATCGGGCAGTTGTAGTGGTTCGGTGCCTTGGTATCCTCTGCCCGCTCGTAGTTCAGGCTCGGATAGAAGATCATCTTGAATCCATGCTCCACCAGCCACTTGATATGTCCGTGCACAAGTTTGGCCGGATAACAGGCGGTATCGGAGGAAATGGTGTCGATGCCCATGTTGTAGATGGTCTTTGTGCTCTGAGGTGAAAGCTCCACCCGGAATCCCAGCTCCGTAAAGAAGCGGAACCAGAACGGGTAGTTCTCGTACATGTTAAGCACCCTCGGGATAGCAACCACGCCACGGGTAGCTTCTTCTTCAGGAAGAGGCTTGTAATCAAACAGCCGCCCCACCTTGTACTCGTATAGGTTTGGAATCTTGTTCTCGTGAAGATTGCCCCCGGCCCCCTTCTCACATCGGTTTCCAGTGATGTACCTGGTGCCATTGCTGAACTTGTTGATGGTGAGGATGCACTGGTTCTCACAACGTTTGCACCGTCCATTCACATGTTCCACCGAGAAACGTCCCAGATCCTCTCTGGAGAGGATGGAAGATCGTGTTCCCTTCACATAGTGGTTCCGTGCGATCAGCGCGCACCCGTAAGCCCCCATCAGGCCAGCGATATCCGGGCGAACTACTTCCTTCCCTATGATCTGTTCAATGCTCCGGAGCACGGCGTTGTTCATGAAAGTGCCCCCCTGAACGACGATCTTGTTGCCGGTCTCATCGGTGTTCCTGAGCTTGATGACCTTGTACAAAGCATTCTTGATCACGGAATACGAAAGGCCTGCAGAAATGTCACCAATGGTAGCACCTTCCTTCTGCGCCTGCTTGACCTTGGAATTCATGAACACCGTACAGCGTGTACCCAGATCCACAGGGTTTTCCGCAAGCAGTGCCTCCTTAGCAAAAGCTTTTGTGTCCATATTGACCGACTTGGCGTAAGTCTCCAGGAAGGATCCACAGCCCGAGGAACAAGCCTCATTCAGCATGATGTTATAGATGGCGCCATCCTTGATCTTCATACACTTCATATCCTGGCCACCGATGTCCAGAATGAAATCCACACCGGGCAGAAACTCTTCGGCTGCCTTATAGTGCGCCATGGTCTCGATCTCGCCCATGTCCGCCTTGAATGCGGCCTTGATCAGATTCTCACCATATCCGGTGGCACATACGTTCGCTATGTACGCTGTATTCGGCAGCTGATCATAAAGCTCGTATAGCATAGAACGGACTGCCTCGATGGGGTTCCCCTCATTGCTCCTGTAGAACGAATAGAGCAGGTTTTTCTCTTCATCGATCAAAGTCGCTTTGGTAGTGGTAGATCCGGCATCGATCCCCAGGTACACGCGCCCGGTTGCCTTGGAAAGATCTCTACGCTTTATCTTTGCTTTGTCGTGGCGAGCCTTGAAGTCCCTATATTCATGAAGATCGCGGAATAACGGTTCGATATGTTTGGACTCGGACAATTGTTCCTTGTCTGCCTCGTCCATACGTTTCACGATCTCCGCAAGTGTGACCTCTGCCTGCTTCTCTGCCAGCATGGCGGCACCGATGGCCACGAAAAACTTGGAATCCTCCGGAAAAATCACGTCCTCATCCGGTAATTCCAATGTCTCGATAAACCGTTTCCTGAGTTCAGAGAGGAAGGACAGCGGGCCACCCAGGAAGGCCACCTTCCCTTTGATGGGATGGCCGCAGGCCAGTCCGCTGATGGTCTGGTTGACCACCGCCTGGAAAATCGAAGCAGCAAGGTCGGCTTTGTCTGCACCATCGTTGATCAAGGGCTGGATGTCAGTTTTGGCGAATACACCACACCGTGCGGCGATGGGATAGATGACCTTATAGTCCTTCGCCGCCTCATTCAGCCCGGCTGCATCAGTATTCAGCAGGATCGCCATCTGGTCGATAAAGGCGCCGGTCCCTCCTGCACAGGTGCCGTTCATCCGCTGTTCTACAGTCGCCCCGTAAAAGGTGATCTTGGCATCCTCTCCACCCAGTTCGATGGCCACATCAGTTTCAGGAATCAACGCTTCCACAGCCCGGCTGCAGGAAATGACCTCCTGCTCGAACCGGACATCGATGAGTTTGGCTAGAGACAACCCACCGGACCCTGTAATCACAGGGCGCAGACTGATATCGCCCAATTCCTGATACATGTCCTTGATAAGCTCTTCCACCTTTTCAAAGACGTTGGACATGTGCCGTTCGTATCTGGAGTATTGTACTTTGTTTTCATCGTCCAACACCACCAGTTTGACAGTGGTAGAACCGATATCGATTCCCAATTTACTCATAGTATTTCTCCGTTATCCAGTGTTCAAATTATGTCAATTTGTGTCTAAGTGTGTCAAAGGGTAAGTGTGTCAAAGGGGACGGTTCTTTTTGACACATTTTGACACACTATAGATTATTCAGTTCAGTCTTGTACAGATAGGTCAGCATGATGATAGCGTAGATGGTACCGATGATCTCCGCCAGAGGGAAAGAGGCCCAGGAGACCGTCAGCCCGAAGCTGTGATACAACAGATACGCCAGCGGCAAGATCCCCACCAGCTGCCGGAGTAGCGAAGCAAAGAGACTGTACATCCCATGTCCGGTACTCTGAAACAGCGTGGAGCACATGATGCCAAACGCGGCCGGAAGGAAACAGATGCTCATCAACCGGAGCGCCGGAACGCCCAGTCGCAGCATTTCCTCATCTGCGTCAAACATCTTCAGAAGAATCTCCGGTGCTGCCTGGAACAGAATCAAACCGGCACCCATGATCACGAAGGCAGCGATCAGACCTTTTTTGAAGGTCTCCATCAGGCGTTCTTTGTTTCTGGCACCGTAGTTGTAGCCCATGATAGGCATGGCCCCCTGGTTCATACCAAACACCGGCATGAACACAAACATCTGCAGTTTGAAATAAACCCCAAGCACCGCAACCGCAGTGGCAGAAGCAGCGATGATTGCGTTATATCCGAACAACATGATCGAACCGATAGACTGCATCACCATACCAGGAAGCCCGACAGCATAGATGTCACGAACCACCTTCCAGTCACGTTTGTACCCGCGAATTTGGATAGTGACTTCCTGTTTATTGCGGAAGAAGATGAACAGAGCCACCGTCAGCGATACGGCCTGCCCGATGATCGTCGCATACGCGGCCCCCACTACTTCCAGGCGGGGAAGCCCAAACAGACCGAAGATCAGGATCGGATCCAGAGCCACATTGGTCAGCGCACCAGAGATGCTGATGATCATCGGTGCGACCATGTTCCCCGTGGCCTGCAGAACCTTCTCGATCTGCACGTCGATCATGGTGAACACAGAAAGCGTGGTGACGATGCGAAGATACTGCACACCGTATTCCAACACCTGGGCATCACTCGTATACATTTGCATGAAGGGTCGCGCGAACACGGCTCCAAACACTGCCCAAAGTACAAAATTCCAAAATCCGATCCGCAGGCTGGTACTGGCCGCCTGGTTCGCTTCTCGAAAACGTCTGGCTCCCAGTCTCCTGGCGATCAGCGAGTTGACGCCTACCGCACTTCCCACTGACACCGCAACCATCAGCATCTGCACTGGATTTACCAGCGATACTGCAGTCAATGCCTGGGTACTGATTCTGGCCACAAAAATGCTGTCGACAATGTTATAAAGCGCCAAAATCATCATTGAGAGGATAGCCGGCCATGACATTGCCGCCAACAGTCTACCGATCGGCTCCGTGCCCATCTTGTTAGCATCCGGTTCCCGGTTACGGGACAATGCAGGCGACTTCTTCTGTTCTTTTGGTTCTATTATTTCTAATTCCCTTTTCTCTGACAATGAAACACCTTCTATCCTATATAACTGAAAGTGAGCAATAAATAACAGGAGTTCACAGGATCATCGATCCGTAAACTCCATCGTCGTCTGGCAGGTCTGTAAGCCGGGTTCTGTATTAGATGATCATCTATCTAGGCGCAACATCTCTGCGCGCTCATGCGGTCCACCTCTCGGGCGGTGACGGGCCGCCACCATACTGCCCTCCGACCTTGCTCCGGATGGGGTTTACACGGCCGTTCTGTCTCCAGAACGCCGGTGAGCTCTTACCTCACCATTTCACCCTTGCCACGGCATGACCCGTTTCGGCGGTGTGTTTCTGTTGCACTTTCCCTATAGTTACCTACGCCGGACGTTATCACGGCATCCTCGCCCTGTGGAGCCCGGACTTTCCTCATGCTTACGCACGCGATCATCTGGCCTGCCAGACATTCGATTATATCATAGAAACGGATCGATATCAATCCTTGATTGAATCACTTCACAATTAGTTTTGGAAGCCAGCAGATCCGTCATGTTCGCCCCAAAGATTTTCTCCGTACCGTAGTGGCCCGCATCGATCACAGCGATCCCCAGCGCTTTCGCCTCCTGTGCCTGGTGGTATTTCAGATCCCCGGTGATAAAAAGGTCCAACCCCTCTTGGGCTGCCTCGGGGATAAACTCTGCGCCGGCGCCTGTACACCAGCCCACCGTACAGATCGTGGTCGATGGATCTCCTACTACAGCGAGTTTCCTCGGTTCGATCGCAAGACTTCTGCTCAACCCACGCACAAAGTCCTCCAGACTGATCTCAAAGGGAGTCACCCCCTTGCGACACATTGGGTTCCCGCTCTCAAACTTCTCCACCTCGCTGAGACAAAGCAATCTGCCAAGTTCGTCGTTGTTGCCTCCCTCCAAAGAATCAAAAGAGGTGTGACAGGAGTACACGGAAATCCCGCTGCGGATCAGGCGGTACACAAGCCCGCCGACGGAATCATCTGCGCAGATGGAACGAAGTCCGTTAAACAGAAGCGGATGGTGGGTGACGATCATGTCTGCATTCACCTCTTCCGCCTCTCGGATCACTGCCTCCGTCACTTCCAGTGCAACCAGCACCCGGTTCACTTCATCGTATTCCGTATCGATCTGGATACCGCAGTTATCCCACTCCTCCGCCAATTCTGATGGGCAGAGGGTTTCCATCGTTCTATAGAATCTGACTTTGTTCACGTTGTTTCACCTCATCGATCAATCGCTCCAGGCGGCGAATAGCGCGCACAGTGCGCCGCATCGCCTCTTCGTCTATACGCCTAGCCATCTCCATGTGTTCATGATTGCGCTTCTGCTTGGCAAGGGCACGTTGCAGATACTCAGCCGTAAGCGGTCCGGGCATTTGTACAAGCGTATCCGGGAAATCGTACAGTTCCGGTACTTCCTCATAGGCAGGAACTGGCTTGTTTACACAGCCTGGCCTGACCAGAAGGACCTCACAGATACGCGCACGCTCTCGTACCAGGCGTTCTTCTTGGATCTGAAACCCTTGTCTCTGCAGGCGGTATCGAAGTTGTCCGACCTGCGTCCTGGGCTGCAGGATGAACTTCTCAAAAGAAGCAGAGAGCGCCGGATCCTTCTCCAGGATCTCTGCCATCAGCAGGCCGCCCATTCCGGCGATCACCACCGCATCCACCTCCCCGGGAGAAAGCACGGTCAGTCCATCCCCCCAGCGAAGGTCGAACTCGTGGCAGGCATCGTAATCCCTACAGTCCATCAGCGCCTTCTCCAGGGAACCCTTGCTGATGTCTGTCAGGATCACGTGCGGGCAGATTCCCTGCTCAGTCAGATAGATAGGAAGAAACCCATGGTCGGTTCCGATATCCGCCATGGTTTCCCCTTGCTGTATATAGTCCGCCAGTGCCTGCAGTCTGTCACTGAGTTTCATAGGTTACTCCAGGTAATCTCTGAGTTTCTTGCTTCTGCTGGGGTGGCGCAGTTTACGGAGGGCCTTCGCCTCGATCTGCCGGATCCTCTCTCTGGTCACGTCAAACTCCCGACCGACCTCTTCCAGCGTCCTCTGACGGCCGTCCTCCAGGCCAAACCGCAGCTTAAGTACCTTCTGTTCTCTCTCAGTAAGCGTATCCAGCACCTCCAGCAGCTGTTCCTTCAACATGGAGTACGCCGCGGCCTCTGCCGGCTTGGGAACATCATCATCAGGAATGAAGTCCCCCAGATGACTATCCTCTTCCTCGCCGATCGGGGTTTCCAAAGACACAGGCTCCTGGGCGATTTTCTGGATCTCTCTGACCTTGTCTACAGAGATTCCCATCTCCTTGGAGATCTCCTCCGGCGTCGGTTCACGACCGTAGGTCTGCAACAGTTGTCTGGACACCCGGATCAGCTTGTTGATAGTCTCCACCATATGCACTGGGATACGTATAGTCCTGGCCTGGTCAGCGATAGACCTGGTGATCGCCTGCCGGATCCACCAAGTGGCGTAGGTGGAGAATTTGTAGCCCTTTCTGTAGTCAAACTTGTCAACTGCCTTGATCAGCCCCAGGTTTCCCTCCTGGATCAGGTCGAGAAAGAGCATTCCCCTTCCCACATATCGCTTGGCGATGCTGACCACCAGTCGAAGATTTGCCTCACAGAGCTTGTTCTTCGCTTCCTCGTCACCGGCTTCCATTCTCTTAGCCAGCTCAATCTCTTCTTCCGCAGTCAGAAGCTGCACCTTGCCGATCTCTTTCAGATACATACGTACCGGATCATCGACACTGACCCCCTTTGGAACAGTGGCTTCCACATCGATCTCCCCGGTCTTCTTCAGGACGACACCATCGTCCTCTTCGTCTGTACCTTCATCATCCCCATCCAGGATCATTGCAAAATCCTCGGGAGATGAATCTGTGACTAGCTCAACCCCTTTGGAAAGAAGTTCGTCATATACCTCATCGATCAGATTCTTGTCCAGATCATAGGATTCCAACATGTTTGCGATGACAGAATACGTCAGAACGTTATTTGTCTCCTCCGCCTTCTTTCCCAGCTCTTCCACCAGCGTTGCCTTGATTTGATCCGCATTCATCCCTTCGAAATGGAATTGCACGACCTCTTCCTGGTTGTCGCCCTTGGTCTTTTTGTTGGTTGGTTGTTTTGGTTTCTTAGTGCTCATTCGTCCCCCTCGTTTTCTTCGAACAGTAATGTTTTTCTCTTTCTCTGTATGATTTTCAGTCGTTCCATCAGCTCTCTGATGGCTTCCTGGTCTTCTTCCTCATCAGACCGGTCCAGAAGATGGCGGATCTGTCCCTCCTGCCGGACCAACTCCTGCTGCTGCACATCCCGCATACATTTATCAAACGCAACCTTTGGATCAGGATCTATGTTGGTATCCCGTCGGATCTGCATCAATAGCTCCGCGTACTCATCGGCTTCATCGATCAGCGCCTCGTTCCATACGTAGTCCGGTTGATCCTGATATTTCGCTGCCAGAAGAATGACCTTCTGAAGCACCGGTCCAAACCGTCCGAGCATCCCCCGACGGACTTTCTCTCCATAAGAAGGATCCATCATGAGAAGACGGATGATGCTCCGCTCCAGAGGAGAAACCTCTGTCCGCGATTCCTCCTCTTCCGCATCCCTGCGGCGGGTCTGCCTGCGTTCCTTCCGTCCAGAAGCCTGAAGGGACATCTCCTGATCCAATGCTGTCACCGCAATTCCGGTGAGTTCTGCGATCTTGTCCTTGTAGACGCTCTGCTCTACCGGGCTCATGTCGGCGATCATTGCCAGGGCACGCCTTGCGAACTCCGTCTTCTGCTCGTCATCCGTCAAATCGAGGCCGATCTGCGCAGACGCCAGTTTATAGTCACCGTAGGACAAAGCACTGTCCACCAGTTTCAGAAAAGCATCCTTGCCATATTGTTTGATATATTCATCCGGATCCTTTCCGTCTGTTACATGCAGCACCCTCACCCGGATTCCTTGCTTCTTTAGAATTTCGATCCCTCGCAGTGCCGCATTTCGTCCGGCCTGATCGGCATCATAGGACAGGACCACGTCCTTGCAGCAGCGATTGTGGATCAGATGAGCCTGTTGTTCCGTCAGGGCTGTTCCCAGAGAGGCTGCTACGTTACGGATCCCTGCCTGGTAGACGGAAATGACATCCATATACCCTTCTACAAGAATGAGATACCCGGCTTTCCCTGCATCCTGCCGGGAGAAGTTGAGCGCATAGAGATTATCCTTCTTACGGAAAACCTTGCTTTCCGGTGAGTTGAGGTACTTCGGGTTGTCCTCCGGACTGATGGCCCGCCCTCCAAATCCGATGACCCGTCCGCTGATGTCGAAAATAGGAAAGATCACTCGGTTCCGGAACTTGTCATAGTACTTCCCGTTCCGTCCCTTGGAAACCAGACCCAGCTCCTCCATCTTGTCGTCCGGTATCCCCTGCGCGTGAAGGTGTCTGTAGAGACTGTCCCATTCCCGATCTGCATATCCGATCCCGAATCGTTTCAACGTCTGGTCAGAGATCCCTCGGTTCTTCATGTACGGATATCCTGGGTTCTTCACCTCCGTAAAGGATCTGTAGAAGAAGCGGGCAGCCATACGGTTAATCTCGTAATACTCCTTCCGGTTATCGACGGTCCTCGCGACCTCCATCTCGATTCCGTGCTCCTCTGCCAGTTTCTCTACGGCTTCCGGGAAACTCAGGTTTCGGTACCGCATGACGAACTCGATCACGTCCCCCTTGGCACCGCAACCGAAGCAGTGAAAGTGCTGCCGCGACTGTGACACGCTGAAGGACGGTGTTTTCTCATTATGAAAAGGACAAAGTCCCTTGTAGTTGGCCCCTGCCCTTTTCAGCTGTACCACCTGTCCGATCACGTCCACAATGTCCACGCGATCTTTCAGATTATCTATTGATGTCGGTGAATATGATATACTCATACCCTTATTATTCGTAAAAAAACACCGGCTTCCTTCTTTCTGCCGGTATTTTTTGAGATTATTTTTCAGAAAAGCCCTTCCGGGAAGAAGTTCTCCTGGTATATACGCATGGCGTACCGATCTGTCATTCCTGCCACATGGTCCTTGGCCGCAGCCTCAGGGCCTTCTTCTCTGATGATATGTCCCATATCCTTCGGCAGTTCCTCTGGATGACTGGCGAAATACTCGTACAAAGCCGAGATGATGAATTCTGTCTTTTTTACATCGGATGCCTTCTTGACCTTGCTGCTCTTGTAGACGTTCCTGAACATGAAACTCCTGAGCACCGTCAGTTGTTCCATGTGTTCTTCATCCATGGCCACATGTGGTTTTCCGTCACTGTTCTCCACCACATTCTGGACCATATTGCTGATCCGTTCTCCGTGTTCCTTTCCAAACATCCGGATGGGCTGCTCAGGGAGATCCGCCAGGGTCAATACGCCGCTTCGAATAGCATCGTCGATGTCGTGGTTGATATAGGCGATACGGTCACTGATCTTCACGACCTCGCCTTCCGGGGTAGCCGGTTTCAGGGAACCTGTGTGATTTACGATCCCGTCCCGCACCTCGAACGTCAGGTTCATCCCTGGCCTGCCTTTGTGATCCTCCAGAAGATCTACCACACGCAAACTCTGTTCATTGTGGCGAAACCCGCCCGGGTAGATCTGATCCAGCACCATTTCCCCGTTATGGCCGAATGGGGTGTGCCCCAGGTCATGACCAAGGGCGATAGCTTCCACCAGATCCTCATTCAGATTCAGCGTTCTGGCGATGGTCCGGGCCACCTGAGATACCTCCAGAGTGTGGGTCAGTCTGGTTCTGTAATGATCCCCCTCCGGAGCAAGGAATACCTGTGTCTTGTGCATCAGTCTGCGAAAGGCCTTGGAATGGATGATCCTGTCCCGATCCCGTTGGAAGCATGTGCGGAAGTCACAGGGAGCCTCCTCCAGTTGTCGTCCCCTTGTTTCAGAAGCCTTGGTCGCAAAAGGCGACAGCTGCTCCTGTTCTCTCTTTTCCAATTCCTCTCTCATCAACATGTCTATACCCCCGTATGCCCGAAGCCACCATGACCCCGTTCTGTTTCCTCCAATGTATCTGTCAGTTGTATCTCTGCCTGCGTAACCGGACTGATCACCACCTGCGCAATCCTGTCCCCGTCGTGAATCTCAAAAGGCTCCTGGCCCCAGTTGATCAAAGGGACCAGAATCTCCCCCCGGTAGTCCGCGTCCACCGTCCCAATACCATTGACCAAACCGATCCCATAGTGGATAGCCAGACCGCTGCGGGCTCTGACCTGTGCTTCATATCCTTCCGGAACCTGCAGAAAAAGCCCCGTTGGCACCAGTGCTCTGCCCCCCGGTGGAAGGCACATCGGCGCTTCCAGAAACGCCTGGATATCGAATCCGGCGGCACCAGCTGTCTTATACTGCGGCTTGCGGCCGCTCTTGCTGATCACATAAAGTTTCATGGCCTATCACTCCATCATGGAACGTACACGTACTGGTTTACCGGAAACCACGGTAGCTGAATAGGTATCAAAATCTGTGATCAGTTTTTTGATGCGGTCGATGTCATCGATCGTCACGCTGTTGTACCCATCCAGGACTTCCTCCGGCATGTAGACTTTGTTCTTCAGCAGGAAATTCTTTCCGTTGATCATCATCCTCGCCGAAGAACTCTCCTGACTGAACACATAGATGGATTTTATCTGTTCTCTGGAAGAGTCCAGCTCATCCTGGCTGACACTCTCCCTGCCCAATCGGTCGATCTCTTCACGGATTCCCTCGATGGCTTTGCGGATCCTGTCGTGGGCTACGCCAGCGTAGATTTCAAAATACCCTGCATTTCGAAATCCACCGGAAGAAGAAAACACCGAATAAGCCAGTCCTTTCTGCTCACGAATATTCTGGAAGAGGCGGGAACTCATGCTCCCGCCAAGCAGGTTGTTCATAATCTGGAAAGCGTAGCTCCTGTCATCCCCAAGTGGCAATCCTCTGGTACCCAGACAGATGTGGCTCTGCTGGATATCCTTGGTCACAGACCGAAACGACCGCTTATAGGGAGTGCGCGATTCACGGGCAGCCGGCTTGGAATCGCCGAGTGAGAGAAATGCATTCTCAAAATATGCGCATATCTCGTCCTCGTCGAACTTACCTGCTACCGAGACCACAATACTGTCTCTGGTATACTGCTCCCGTACATAGCGTGTGATGACTCCGTGGGTGACCCGATTGAGGGAAGACGGTGTGCCGATAATAGAACGGCCTTCCGGATTGCCGCGGAACACCTGGGACACAAAAGTGTCATGCACCACATCGTCTGGGCTGTCCTTGGTCATCTTGATCTCCTCACAGATCACCTGCCGTTCCCTGTCCATCTCTGCCGGGTCGAAAACAGAGTGTTCCAGCATATCCACAATAACATCTGCCGCCTTCCGGTAGTTCTCTGAGACAGCCTTCACGTAGTAACAGGTGTGTTCTTTGCTGGTGTAAGCGTTGATCTGACCTCCGATCCGATCTATATCCGCAGCGATGGTCCTGGCGTCCCTGGACTCTGTCCCCTTGAACATCATGTGTTCAACAAAATGCGAGATGCCCGCGTTTCGATCCATCTCGTCCACCGCACCGGTTCTCACGAACACACCGATGGCAATTGACTGTACGCCAGGCATCTGCTCCATGACCATTCTAACTCCATTAGAGAGTTTCCTAGTTGTGATCATTCTATTCCTCCTAATTCTTCTCCTCCGGGAACTCGCGAAGTATGCAGCTCACCTCATGCTTCGCATTCTCCAGGAATGCGGCTTTCGGGTGGAACTTGCTCCGTTCCTCGAACCAGTATTCTGCTTCGTAGGCTTTCATGATGCCATCGAAATCAAGCCCTTGATCCCTCAGTGAAAGCACAAAATCTCTTCCCCTTTCCGCACTCTCATGAAACATGTCAAAGTATTGCGGCACAATGTCGTAGGGAATGCACCCGAAATGCGGGCTGATAATCTTCTGAACGCCATAGTTCTTGCACTTACGAGCACTCTGGATGGCATCCCGGTAGCTCTTCAGAATCGATGTATGGATGACGCCCGGCCCTCTCAGAAGCCCTGTGCTCTCGCTTGCGAACATGATGCTGTCCGGTTCCAGCACAAAGGTCAGGGAGCAGTCTGTATGTCCTTTGGTCACGATGACATTGAAGTACTTGTCCCCCAGATTGATCCTGCTGCCATCTGTGACAATCCGATCCACCCGCATCCCCTCTGTCTCAATGGGCTTGCGGGATCCGGTAAAGCTATTCCTTGCTTCCTCCCCCAGATAGCGCATGAGTTTTCTGGCGCCCTCGCTCTTGAACACCATCATCGCCTTGGCGGCACCACACACGATCGCATCAGGCCACTCTTTCAGAACATAGGGCAGTGCCCCAATATGGTCGTAGTGAGTATGAGAAACCAGAATATAATCCACCCTGGTTCTCTGATGGCGGTGAAGTACGGTCTTGATATTGGAGATGGTCCCTTCTGCACAATAGGCCATTCCTGTGTCATAGAGGGCCGTGTACCGGCTGCCGATGACCAGAATGGCCTCGCCGCCCATACCTGCAGTGACCCTGTATGTTCCTTCTGGATAGTCGAATCGATCAAATCCCGGAAAATCCTGGAAGAGCTGGTGATTCTCGTTCATATTCTTATACATGCTGTCTCCTCTTCTCCGGCACAGTTAACTAGTGCAACATTACGGTCAAGTGATCCAGTTCGTAATCCAGCGCTCTGCTGAAATCAAACCGATAGGGATCTTCCCCAAGCGTCTCAGCCCGGGCGTAAGCCAATGCATCGATCACCGGTGTCACATAGGACTCCTCTGTCACTTCATTGGTGCATACCACGTTGTCATCAAACAGGAACCACCTTCTGAACTTAATGATCTCATCCACCAGGTTCATTAGGATCTCGTCCTCTTCCGCCTCATCCAGATCCATATCCAGTTCCATCAGATAACCGCTCATGACGCTTCGGATGTTTTCCATCAGCGTGTAGACCTCTGTTTCCCTGTCTGGTATCCATTCCTGGATGTGGTCATAGTATTGTCCCAAAAGGTCGGAGAACCGGGCTTTGTCCAGATCCTTCAGAAAGGCGTGCAGCTCTTCCTCTGAGATCTCTTCTTCCGTCTCCATCAGTTCCGCCATGTTCTCAAAATAATGAAAATCCTCTGGGGATCGTATCCCCATCAATTCATACAATCTGTCCATATCCCCCTACTTTCTATAAATCCAGATTCTTGAATCGAATGTTCAATTCATCCTGATCCTTCCCCAGTATCCGCTGGATCATGTTGACGAAATTCTCCGACAGGTCGCTGGCGTAGAAGACATTGTCTGCGTTTCTTCTATCCGCAAGAAGATCGTGTTTCTCCAGCTCGATCTGTACAGCAGTCGCCGCCTCCTTGGAAGAACTAACGATGCGAAGCCCCGGGTAGATACGCCGGAGATTCTCTCGTATCAGAGGATAGTGGGTGCATCCGAGCACAAGCGTATCGATCTGGTTATCTTCCACAAAATCATCCAGATAATAATGGATGGTCAGGTCCATGATCTCGTTGTCGATGATCCCCTCCTCGATCAGCGGAACAAAGGCAGGACATTCTCTGGCATATAACTTGTCGAGACGATGGTTCTTCTCCCGGATCTTGCGCTCATACACGCCGCTGCGAACGGTTGCCTTGGTGGCGATGATGCCGATGTGATCCTCTGGCGCACAGCTCTCCGCAATTACCCTTGCGGTTGGAGAAATAGCACTGATGATAGGGATCTTGGGATACGCGCGCCGAAGATCGTCGAGACAGGTCGAACTGATGGTATTGCAGGCAATGACCATCATCTTGACGTCTTTCTTCTTAAGAAACTCACCAATCTGCATGGTGAATTGCCGGATGGTCTCTACGGACTTGGATCCATAGGGAGTCCTTGCTGTATCACCGAAAAATATGATCTGTTCAAGCGGAAGTTTCCGCATGATATAAGGGATGCTTGTAAGACCGCCAATACCGGAGTCAAAAAATCCAATCGGTCTGTTGTCCATCTGTTTTTCCTTTCGTTTTTATGATATACTAAATTATATCATACCATAGGAGGACGTATATGGGAAACAAAAAATTAAAATCACGTACCGAAATCCCTTCTGAACATAAGTGGAACATAGAGAAAATGTACGCCGCAGATGACCTCTGGGAGAAAGACCTTGCCGCTGCCATCACCGGAGCTGAAAACTATGATCGTTTCCGAGGTCATCTGGGGGACAGTGCGTCCATGCTGGCTGACGCTCTGGAGGAATCTGACCGAATCGAACTTCTTCTGGAACGCGTCTTTGTCTATGCCAGAATGAAACAAGACGAAGACAACCGGAACAGCCATCAGCAGGAGATGCTGGGACGCGCCGAGAACGCCATCGCCCGTATCTCCTCCGCCATGAGTTTTGTGCTGCCTGAGATCATTGCGCTGCCTGAGGATCGAATCCTCTCATTTCTGGACAACGAACCACGCCTTCAGATCTACCGCCACATGCTTCTGGATGCCCTGCGCCGGAAGGCTCACGTGCTCCCGGAAGCGCAGGAGAAACTTCTGGCACAGATGAGCGAAGTGCTTGGCGCTACCGGTCAGATCTTCACGATGCTGAATAACGCAGATCTGAAGTTCACAAATGTTCATGACGAGGACGGCGACGAAATCTCTCTGACCCATGGCAACTATATCAACCTGATGCGCTCACAGAACAGAGAAGTTCGTAAGGAAGCCTATACCGCCTGTTATGAGGCATACCGCAGCCTGATCAACACCATCGGCACCAACTACAGTTACAACGTCAAAAGAGACGTTGTGAGCGCCCAGATCCGTCACTATGACTCCGCACGACAGGCTTCACTGGCTTCCGGCAATATCCCGGAGTCTGTATATGATAATCTGATCAGTGCGGTCAACGATACCCTGCCGACTCTGCACGATTACCTCACTCTCCGAAAAAAGATTCTGGGCGTGGACGAGCTAAAGATGTATGACGTATATGTCCCTCTGGTCAGTATGCCGGAGAGAGACATCACATTCCGCGAGGCGGTGGAACTGGCCAACAAAGGACTAGCCCCGCTTGGCGAGGATTATCTGGCGCAATTCAATCGCGGAATTGAGGATCGCTGGATCGATATCTACGAGAACGAGGGCAAGACGAGCGGCGCCTATAGCTTCGGCTCCTACGACTCTGATCCTTACGTATTGATGAACTTTGATGGAAAGCTGGAGGATCTGTTCACCCTGGTCCACGAGATGGGCCATTCCATGAACTCCTTCTATACCAGGGCCAATCAGCCCTTCTGCTATGGGGATCACTCGATCTTCACAGCGGAGGTAGCCTCCACTGTCAATGAGTCTCTGATGATGCGCTATCTTCTTGAGAACGAGAGGGATCCGGAAATGCACCGGTACATTCTCAACATGTATATCGAGGCATTCCGTACTACCTTGTTCCGACAGACCATGTTCGCTGAATTCGAGAAGCAGACCCATGACTACGTGGAGAACGGCGGCTCCCTGACGGCGGAGTGGATGAACAGTCTCTATAACGATCTGAACAACCGGTATTTCGGTCCTGCCCTGACAGAGGATTCTCTGATCCAGTACGAATGGGCAAGGATCCCTCACTTCTACCGGAGTTTCTACGTGTATCAATACGCTACGGGCTACTCTGCGGCGACCGCTATTGCAGACAGCATCCTGACCAAAGGAGCACCTGCTCGCGATGCTTACCTGGAGTTCCTGAAGTGCGGCACCAACGACTATCCGGTGGAACTTCTTCGCATTGCCGGTGTGGATATGGATACACCGGGACCTGTCGACCAGGCCATGAAAACCTTCACCTCACTCGTCGAAGAACTGAAAGGGCTGTACTGATATGAGAAAGCACTTATGCATCTATACCAATGGTTCCAACTCCTCTCTGAAAACCGAGCGAGTTCTGAAGAGCAAACTGTCCAACTCAGCTTGCCAGGTTCTGGACGGCATCGATCGAAACGCTGACATCATCGTATGCATCGGCGGAGACGGCACCTTCCTGGAGGTACTCCACAAGTACGACTTCCCGGAAATCCCCATGGTGGGAATCAATACCGGGCACCTGGGGTTCTTTCAGGAGATCATGCCGGATCAGCTGGACGACCTGATATTCAATCTGTCTCATGACCGGTACAGTCTCCAGCCTCTCTCCACCGTGCGGATCAATGTGGAATGTGACTCCGGATGCCACGAACATATCGGGCTCAACGAAGTATGTGTCAAGGGAGACAACAGCCACAGCGTCCACCTGAACATGTCCATCGGCGGCAGCTTTATCGAGCGTTTCAGCGGAGACGGCCTGGTGGTGGCCACTCCTGCCGGGAGCACGGCCTACAACTACTCCCTGGGCGGGAGCATCGTTGATCCGCGGCTGACAGTGCTGCAGGTCACTCCCATCGCCCCCATGAACACCATTGCCTATCGTTCCTTCACCTCCAGCGTACTCCTGCCATCTGACCTGGAACTGGGACTGATCCCGGACATCGACACACAGACTGAGATCAGCATCGTCTGTGACGGGTACACCAGCAACTACGCCAAGGTGAAAGAGATGACCATCGGATTCTCTGACAAGAAAGTCAACCTGGTACGTTTTGAGGGCTATGATTTCTGGACAAAGGTTAAGAGCAAATTCCTATAGAGAGGACAGACATGCAGACATTTGAATTCACAGTTGAGAAAGAGGACGAAGGGCTGGGGATACGACGCCTTCTGAAGAAGAGATTAGACTTTTCCTCCAGGCTCCTTGCCAGACTCCGCGCCCAGAAACGCGTCTATCTCAATGGCGAGATCCTGGAAGGCTGGATGAAGCCCAAGGCCGGTGATGTGATCACCGCTCTCCTTCCAGACGAGAAGAGCCATTTTGAACCTGAGGACATTGACACAGACGTACTCTACGAGGATGGTGACATTCTCATCCTCAACAAACAACCTGGGATCACGGTCCACCCCACCTACGGGCATCCTTCCCACACCATCGCCAACGGCCTCATGAAACACATGGAGGAGACCGGAGACTCCTTTAAGATCCGCTTTGTGAACCGGCTGGACATGGATACCTCGGGACTTCTCATCGTAGGCAAGAACTCCCACGCTCAGGACGATATCGTCCGGCAGATGCAGGAGAACCGGGTGGAGAAACGCTACATCGCCATTGTCCGCGGCGAGATCACCGAGAACGCCCTGAAACAACCAGGCGTTACAGTCACAGAGTATGACGAGGATGACAACCCCCGCTTTACCATCGACCTTCCCATCGGCGGGCCTGCAGAAGGCACGGCGAACCGTTTTGTTACCGAGGATGGATATCCTTCTGTCACACATGTAAGGATACTTCAGGTCGCCAGTGGCTACTCCATGATCGAACTGCTTCTGGAAACAGGCCGCACCCATCAGATCCGGGTGCACCTGTCCCACCTTGGATTCCCTATCATCGGCGACGAACTCTATGGCGGCGCGGCACCTTCCCTTATCGACCGACAGGCCCTGCACGCTTACAGTCTTCGCTTCAGCCATCCGCGAAGCGGGAAACCAATGCGATTCGAAGCGGCTGTTCCCGCGGACATGAAACAAGCCTTATACAAGATCATAGCCGCAGGGCAGGAGGAGTAAGCCTATGGAGATCATACGAGCCAAACACAGCGGCTTCTGCTTTGGTGTGAGACAGGCTATTGAGAAGACATACGCCCAGCTGGACCAGGAACATCGAGGCGCCATCTATACTTGCGGCCCCCTGATCCACAACACCTCGGTCACTGACAGCCTGAAAGAAAATGGCGTCGGGATCATTCACGATTTGTCAGAGACAGCCCCCGGAGATACGGTGATCATCCGGTCTCACGGAGAGCCTAAGTCCTTTTATGACCAAGCTGCCACCATGGATCTGGAGATCGTGGACGCCACTTGCCCCTTTGTCGCCCGGATCCATCAGCTTGTGAACAAAGCCTTCCAAGAGGGACGACCTATCATTATCGTAGGCGACCGGACGCACCCAGAAGTCATAGGGATCAACGGCTGGTGCAACGATCAGGCCTTCATCGCTCACTCGTCCGAGGATGCCCGGAGATTTGAGGAATCAGAAGCATTTCTGGTATGCCAGACCACATTGAACGAGAAAGTATTACAGGAAGTCGTCTCCGTCCTGCAGGAGAAAGGCGTCGATCTTGATATCCAGAACACCATCTGCAATGCAACACGAGATCGGCAGAAAGCCGCTGATGAACTCTCCCAAAAAGTGGATATGATGTTGGTGATCGGTGGCCGCAACTCCTCCAACACCCGGAAATTATATGAAATATGTAAAAAAAATCAAAAATACACGTTTTTTGTTGAAAATATTTCAGATTTACCGTTGAAAGAATTGCAAAAATATAATAGAATAGGAATTGCGGCAGGTGCATCGACGCCTGAACGTGTTATTAAGGAGGTTATTTCTACAATGAGTGAAAACATCACCAACGAAAACAACATTTCAATGGCAGATATCATGGATCAGATTGATGCTACCCTGAGACTCCCTCACGCTGGAGACATCGTAGACGGCAAGGTCTATCAGGTTACCGACGACGAAGTCATCGTCACCATGGGCTGCAAGAAGGACGGGATCCTCATGGCAAACGAGGTATCTCTGGAAGAAGGTCAGACACTGAAGGACGTGTTCCATGTCGGCGATGAGATCCAGGCTAAGGTAATCAAGACAGACGACAGCGACGGTGGCATCCTGCTCTCCAAGAAGAGACTGCAGGTCAACGAGCAGTGGAACGAGATCACGGAAGCTTACGAGAACAAGACCAACATCGACGTCAAGGTCGTGAAGGTCGTCAAGGGCGGTGTGATCGCAGCCTACAAGGAAGTCTCCGGTTTCATTCCTCTCTCCCAGCTCTCCAACAAGTATGTGGAGACTGCAGACGGATTCATCGGCGAAGAGCTGACGGTCAAGGTCACAAGAGTTGAGCAGAGAAGAAACAGAGCCGTTTTCTCCCACAAGGCTGTTCTGGTCGAAGAGAGACAGAAGCAGATCGAGGAGATCTGGTCCACATTCCAGGAAGGCATGACCGTACTGGGTACTGTCATGAGATTCACCGATTACGGCGCGTTCGTAGATCTGGGTGGAATCGATGGACTGCTGCACATCTCCGAGATCTCCTGGGGCAAGCTGAAGCATCCTGATGAGGTGCTCCACATCGGACAGGAAATCGAGGTAATGATCCTCTCCATGAACAAGGAGAAAGGCAAGATCTCCCTGGGTCTCAAGCAGACCACTCCGGAGCCATGGTCCGTCATCAACGACAACTACTCTGTTGGCCAGGTGGTCAAGGGCAAGGTCGTTCAGCTGAAGGAGTACGGCGCATTCGTAGAGCTGGAGCCGGGTCTGGATGGACTGGTCCACATCTCCGAGGTTGCCAACAAGCGTGTTGCTAACATCGCTGACGAGCTCTCCGTAGGACAGGAAGTCAACGCCAAGATCCTCGAGATCGACACCGACAGAAAGAGAATCAGCCTCTCCATCAAGGAAGCTGGCGAGATCGCCGAGGAAGAGCCTGAGGCTGAGGAAGCTCCTGCTGAGGAAGTTCCTGTTGAGGAAGCTACGGAAGCCGAGGAAGCTCCTGCTGAAGAGGAATAGTCAGAACATATATTTTGACAAAGTCAAGGGATGTCTCAAAAGACGGATAATATTCCATCTTTTGGGGGCATCCCCTTTTTTATTGGACTTACAATCCTTTAATTCATCATCGTAATACTCCGAAGGCTCTCATGATCACTCCTCCCTCACCTTCCTGTGCAGCAACACGAACCGCTGCCGCATTCTGGTGAGGCTACCGTTCCCCTTGGCAATATACTCGATCCCTTCCCGCAGAAACCTGCCGTCTTCCGCCGGCACCTTGTTTTCCATGTGGCGCAATATACCGATCAGATCCTGAAACAGTGCCACCTGATTGGTGTAGTGCCGTGGAACGAACACCAGCCTTGCTTTCTTCAGGTCCCTGCTTACACAGAGAACACCCACGTCCACCCGGTATTCTCCAATGAACATATACCTTCGCTCTGCCTCGATCATTCCCGTCAGAAGAGAGATCATAATGCTGATTCCCTCTTCCTCACGCAGGTGCTCCAGCGAGAGCATCGGCATATATTCCTCCATTTTTACCATCGCAGAGTCCTGTTCTTCCCCGGTAACAAAGATCTGTTGCAGGAACAGCGGACAAACCTGCATGCTGAGGATATCCTTCTGATATTCTGCAACTTGCCCCTTTCCATACTTGACCTCTAGCTGATCCATGATCACCCTCCTCCGCACTTGCTGCACGCCACATATCCACTTTCTTTGGCCGATCTCCGGCTGATCTTGATATAGTATCGTTTTACGGCCCTGCACCCGGCAAGATGATACGCCTCGCCATATGCCTCAAAACAGAACACAGGCGTTCCGATCTTCGCCTTTCCGGATTTGCAATTGGGACAGGAACGATATTTCTTCCGGATCTCCCCAGTCAGGTAGGTCTGTCTGCAGTTCGCTTTCACATGAGTGCATGTCTTGCTATGGTAGCACCTTCCCTCCTCCGGAAATACGCAGACCAGATCCTGTTCCTGCTTCTGCCCTTTATAATAACTGCCGGTATACGCCCTCCCCATCAGTGCCCCCTGGAACCGGATCTTACTGAAGATTCCGAAGGGGTCCGGTTGAGAGAACCGGCAGGCAAACCGCACACTGATCAGGTCATCCTCGTCTCCTGCCGCATACCGATAACGATATCCGGTCACCAGAAAATGTTCCACTCTGCTGTTTTCTTTATATACCCTTGCGGGAAGGAGTACCGGAAACGCAACCGGATCACGACGAAATGCGGATTTCGCCATCTCCATCCTCATTTCTTCTGCCGCCCCGTAGGTGATGTTCTCACACTTACCGATGACCGGGATCACGTTTACCATCAGAAGCATGGCCAGGATAAACAGTGGGAGCACCAAAGCCGCCTCTACGATATATGCCCCTCTGCAGTCTAAGAACCCCTTACGGCTTTCCCTGATATACCTTTGCGATCTCCTGTTCCTCATCATTCACCCTCAACACACAACGTAATCCCCCATTATAATCCTTCAATCTAAAATCTCCGTAATAGAAACATCTCATGTTGATCTGGATCAGATCCATCAGTCGCAGTATCTTCACATCACTGTCCATCAGATAGCAGAGTAATTCAAGATAATCGCGATACTCCTGTCCGGCTGTATTCCCCGGGTCAACATAAGGGACCTTGCTTTTGAACTTCGGATTCTCCTCTTCCTTCACCTTTCCGCCTGTGATGGATTCCAGATCAATGGCCCAGGAATGCTGTGTTTTAACCATAGGTACCTTTTTCCCGTTCATCAAAAGCTTGTAGTCGTTGTTACTCTCCGCAAGAGCCCAGGCGCTCTGGAGTGCTTTCTGGGTCACCACGGCCGCCGGACCTGGTGTGATCACCTCTGCCACCGCCATGGTCTCTCCATTCATCTTAGGGTCCTTCAGAATATACACCATGTTAGCAGCAAACCGAATGGCCGTGATTCTGGCGCGTACTCCCTTCCGGTTCTCTTCGTCCGTATGTTTTCCACAGAGAATGTATTCCACCTCTCCATCCAGATAAGTATTTCCAAGGTCGTTCTTCTCACCCTCATGACTGAAATACCGAAGGATGTATCTGTTTTCGAAGTAGCGGTCTGTCCCCTCCTTCACCACCTCTCCTGGATCACTGAGCCCTTCCAGGGCAGCCTTGAGCGCAGCAACCGAAAGACCACCACTGCTGCCTTCCGAAGGGAGCTCCGTCCATATCTCTTCTCCGCCCCTGACACAACTGCTTCCGTCCTTCCAGGCATGTATCTCAGGGATCGGTTTCACCAGGTCACCTGCTGCTACATACTTACCCATGGCGACCACCTGCTTACGGACGTTCAGAGGACTCTCCAGGCTATAGTCAAATAACTGTACGGCAGCTCCCTTGTAGTCCACATACTTCTTGCCCCGAAAGGAACACATGGCGTAGCGATCGATCTTCTCCCCGATCTCATCGACCGTCCCATAAAATCCGAAGATCCCGTACCGGCGTTGGAGGTTCAGATCATATTCCCCAAGAACGGACTCACACCACATAAGCCCCATTTCTCTGGTGCATCCCCGTACAGCCAGTGTTTTGGAGGCATGGATGTATGCGGTGATCAGGATTAGAAGTCCTGTCATGAGCATGATCACCGTGATGGCTACCGAACCTCGCTTATTCTTCTGTGAATTTCCTTCCAAGCCGGATCGCCTCCCCTATGTTGATCACGTAGTGTTTTGCGCGATACTCCCGCCTCATCGTTTTCTCCACGATACCTCGCAAAGGCACACTGGTACTGGTCTCTTCTTGTACGATACGGAACATAGCCCGGGAAGAGAGACCATTCTCGATCGCCTTCGTTTGTGTGTGTATCTGAGAATCCAGTGATGCATAAAAGTACAACACCAGAAGGATCGTCGACAAAACACTGAGAAGCAGGAGCGGGAGCACCATCGCCGCCTCCACCATCGTGCTCCCACGTTTTCCTTTCAAAAGATGCCTCCTATCCATTGAGAGCATCAAACGTTTTGTTGACAAAGGCGGTGATCTCCGTCTTGAATATGATCCCCAACGCCACCGCCAGAGCGATCAGGATCGCCACCTGTACCATTTCCATAGGCACGACTGCCCCCATCTTATTGCCAAACCATCTCTTCATCTCATGTTCCTCCTTTTACCTGCAGGATCGCCGGCGCTGCTGTCACCAGGATCAGCACCAGAAGAAGCACGGCCAGCGGCATCGTCAGCTTAGTCTCTGCCATCCGCCCCTTCTCCTCAGCCTGCTTCTTGCGTGCCTCCCACAGTTCTCTGCCGGAGGCCTCCAGTTTGCCGGACAGATCCACACCTCTGTATTGATTTTCTGAAATATATCCTACAATCCTTGTAAATTCTCGGATCCTATACTGATCCGCTTTCTCGTTCAGAATCGTTACCAGACTCCGATTGGTTCTGGCGGCGCACTCCTGACAGTCTACGATAAGTCTCTCAAAGAAACTGTTCTTTGTCGGGTCCGTTCGATATCCCTCAGCGATCCTGTTAAACGCATCTGACAGGATCAGCCCGCAGGATAACAGGATCATAACCTGATCCGTGAACACCGGAAGTGATCTGCGTACACTCTCTGTTCTCATCCTACACACTTCCCTGTCCTTCTTCTGATCCGAGAGATACAGCAAGGGGATGATGCCGACAGGAAACAGCAGAAACATAATTGGCGCTGACTGGTTCGACTTGCTCCACCGTATTCTGGTACCATCTTGCAGGGCGAGAGGGAGTTCGATATACTTTCCCTTTCCTTCTTCTGCCTCACTGATCGCACCCTCCAGCTCTCTGTCGAGCTTGGCTGCCGGATCTGACCTGTCGACAGGCGAACTTTTCTTCTGCCTTTCACCTCGCAGCGTCAACGTCACATCTCGTTCCGCAGTGACACCCTCCCGACACACCTTCACATGCAATGTGAAAACCTCTGTGTCTTTGGCCCGCCTCTTCTCCACGGAGACGATCTCCCCCTTCTCATCCTGCACAAAGCCTTTCGACCTCATGTGTTCTTTCCCTATAGCTACACCACTCAAAAGAACAGATACCGCAACCACCAGCAAGATGATCCGTCGGTTTTTTCCATTTTTCAAGAAGGCTGCTATCCGTTCCCTTCCCTCTCTAAACATCGATATCCGTGATCCTTTCTATCCACAGATAGGCACCGATGATCCCGGCAACAGCCATCGTCATCATCAGTCTTCCTCCAACCGTCGTATACATCACTTCCAGATACTCCGGCGAAATTCCCTTTAGAAACAGGATGATCAGGATCGGCATGACCGTAATGATCCTCCCTTCTGCTTTCTTTTGCTGAACAATGGTTCGGATCTCCTGTTCGATTGTGATCTTTTCTCCGATCACCCTGGCCGTCTTATTCATGGCGAAAACAATATCTCCCCCGGTCTCTCTGCAGGCCTGATAGATGCGGACGAAATCATGGACATCTTCCAGCCCTGACCTCTCCGCAAAATCACGGAGCACAGCCACATCGGGTTCCCCATTGACCTGCATCCGGCGCAGCATATGGTCCAACTCTCGCACGATCATATCCTTTTCGCCGTACATAGAGTTAAGTTCTTGTCGTGCCTCCCCGATTGCCTCCCGCATATGTCTGCCAGAGGCAAAAGAGGCCGAGATGCAGTACAGGAGATCGCGAAATCTGGATCTGAGTTTTTTTCTGTTCTCTGCTGCCAGCATTGTCCCCAGTTTCCTGCTCATTGGACAAAACAACAGGGGCATCAATGCAACAGCCAGCATACTTCCATAGAACAGGTATCCTCCCGCAGCCAGAAACAGGACCAGTCCTGCTCCCAGATACAATTTTTGTTGTCTGGATAGTACATATACCCTATAATCTGTCATTTCTATCCAACCCCCGTGTCATCAGCTTAGTTCTCGACTGAAGACGATTGCCCGTTCTCTGCAGGGTACCCTCTTCCCCATACAGGAACAGGGGATTCAATTGATAGTTGTCTCCCTCGTACCCGCAGAGTTCCTGTACCTCCGTCACCACTCTTCGCCCATCAGCTAACCGGCTCATATGAAGCATGATATCTATACCTTCCACGATCTGTCCACGGATGGCGCCAAGCGGAACCTCCGATGCCATCATATACATATACTCCAGACGACGGAGCATGGCCGTTACGGAATTGCCGTGCCCGGTAGAGATACACCCGTCATGTCCGGTATTCATCGCCTGCAGCATCTCCGCCACCTCACTGCCCCGCACTTCTCCTACGATGATTCGGTCCGGTCTCATGCGGAGGCTGGTACGGATCAGCATGTCCATGGTCACCTGCCCCTTTCCTACGGTATTCGCATTATGGCATTCCATCTGAACGATATTGTCGATCTGACGCAGCATCAGCTCTCTGGAATCCTCGATGACGATGACACGCTCTTCCGCTGGAATGCTGTCCGCCAGCGCATTCAGAAAGGTCGTCTTGCCGCTGGATGTCCCCCCGCTAATGAAGATGTTGTAGCCCCCGGCCACCAGTATCTGCAGCGCCTCAGCACACTCCGCCGTGATCCCTCCACCGCTCCTGATCTGCTCCAGTGTAATATGTTCCTTGGAAAACTTGCGTATGGTGATAGCCGGGCCACCCACCGCGATATTCTTATACACAGCGTTCACTCTGGAACCATCCGATAAACGAGCATCCAGGATGGGATTCATCTCATTGATCTCCCGATGGACTGCTGCCGCGATGTTTCGCATGATCTCCTCGATCTCTTCCACAGAATCGAACCTTTCCGGCGCCTTCTCCATTCCTTTCCCCGTCTCCAGGAATATCTCCGCCTCTCCGTTTACCATGATCTCTTTGATCTCGGGATTCCGGACGTACTTATCCAGAATCCCGAGGTTGCTTCTCGTGCGCGAACGGATCAGTCGTAGCGCCTCCTTGGCTTCTCTGTAAGTGAGATATGGATCACCATTTAACACGATATTCTCCAGCATCGACTCATAGGCTTCCTCGTCCATGGCAGTGTCAGAAAGTGCACGCCTTATCGCTGCCGTCTTCACCTCTATGACAGAATTTTTACTTCCCATTGTCATATTCTCCCAATATCCTCTCACAAAGCATTGCTACCTCCGACCCGTACGACGTGTTCAGGTCGATCTCGATCCGACCGTCCCTCCACACAAAAGCCTGCCTGCAATACCTTATCTGCATTTCATCATCATACGTTTCCTCCTTTCCTCTTACCATGTTCCTCACGCGGATCCCTTTGATCTCGGAGATTCCAAGCGTCCCTATCAGGTGATCAGCTCGTTCCTCCTCCATGTACCGACTTCCGTTTCTCACAAAGACATAGCCATCACTGTTACGAAGAAGATCGATGACCCCACCGGCATACATCGTCCCGATATCGATGAGCACATATTCATATTGTCCCATCCTGTTCACCGTCTCCATCAGAGACGCCAGGACCTGTCCATCGATCTCCGTCAAATAATGGTTCAGCATTGGTACGCGAAGTCTGTCAAGATACCCATCAGAGAGCAGATGTGCCCCCAAAGGGACCTCCTTCCCCGCTTCCAGCTGATAAAACAGCCTTTGCAGATCGCCACCCTCGCTGTATCCAACGTACTGTCCGGAACCATCCAGAGGTGTTAGTGACAGATAGAGACAGTGGCAACCATAGAGGATCGAAAGCATCCTGCCCACCGACAAACATAGCGATGTGACGCCACAGCCTCCTGCCTCCCCCAGAAAACTGATGACTCGAAACGCAGTAGTCCCCCGGTACTCCAGATTCCTCCCCGTAAGCAGATAATACAGATGTGTCAAACGGTTGACGATGCTCCTGCAATCTTCGTAGCGAAAGACCAGATCCACTCTCTCTTCCGCCCTGCTCGGTTCGTTTACCAGATAGAGATATCTGTCTTTCTGATACTCCTGTGGACAAACTTCATCCGTAAGAATGAGATCAGCATACTCCGGCTGCTCCAGAAGGAATGTCATGTTGCGGCACTCTCTGCTAAGTCCTCTCACCAATGCCCCTGCAAACATTTTGTCAGGGAGCATGATTCCGACGCGGATAATCTCCAGTGTTCTCCCCTCCTTTCTACTGTTTTTTCGAATCATAACAACTTCCCCATAGGTTGTCAACCATAAATTGCCATGATTTATATTTTCATACAATACCCTTACAAAAACAAAAAAACTATGGTATTGTCACAACAATACCATAGTGAAAAACTTTGTCCGTATGCCAAACTACCGAAGATCAGCCGAGATCCGAACGAATGAAATGTGTGACCTGCGGCTCTTCCACCGAAGGAAGACCATATTTCTCTTTTCCGAGTTGGATGGATCTCATAAGGAAGGTCATGTTCCTGGCCAGGGTGCGCATCGTCTGCAGTCCTTCTGCATCCAGCGCCGCTTCTCCTGCCGTCGTACCATGAACGCTGTTCCAGTACTGGCTGGATGCCACCGGCATACCGCTGATCAGAAAGTACTTGTTCAGCTCGTCGAATGCAGCAGAGCATCCACCGCGCCTTGCCACCACCACGCTGGCACCGACCTTCATGGTTTTGGAGAAGGATGTGCTGTAGAACAGCCTGTCTGCCACCGCCACCAGGGTTGCATTGGCGGAGCCATAGTAGACGGGAGAAGCCAGGACCAGAGCATCCGCCTCGCGGAACTTCTCCGCAATCTCGTTGACGGGATCGTCATCGAACACACACTTCCCGAGCTCGCCGCAGCGTCCGCAGGCAATACAACCCCGGATTGCCTTGCTTCCAACACGGCAGATCTCAGCCTTCACTCCTTCCTCCAGAAAGACCTTTTCCATTTCCTTTATTGCGATTTCTGTATTGCCTCCGCTTCTGGGGCTTCCACTCAGGATCAATACCTTCATAAGGTGTCTTTTCTTTCCTCCATATCTGTAAGTAACGCACTCTCCTGGGCCTGCTCCTCAGGCCGTCTGAACACCATGTGCTCTGTGATGATCTCGTAGAACACCGTCTCCGCAGTGCTCAGATACAGCATCGCGAAGGCCATCGGGATAGTACCGATGAACGTGGCGATGAAACCCGGAACAGAACTAGTGATGGCCATGGTGGCTGCGGCAACATTGGCTCCGTTGATCATACCTGTCGCGCCCAGGATCCCGCCCAGGACACCGGAGGGGATCGCTGCCAGAATGATCCATCCGATGAAAGACAGGGTCAGGCAGAAAAACTTGGCCTTGTTGCCCTGCATCCTCGCCTTACTCTCGTTGATGCACTGCATGATCCCCTTGCCGGGGTCGTCAGCCAGGATGTAGAACGCCTGGCTGTAGCGCAGAGCCGCAATGATCCCAGGCACGATCAGAAGCAGAGACCAAAGGACGATGAAGATCCCTGTCACGAGCATGAGCCCCAGCGTTTTCAGATAATACTCAAACCCGTTGAACACGTACCCAGGGTTAATGTCTCTCATCCTCACAAAAGAAAGGAAGAAAGAGCAGATCCCGGCTGTAAACACACCATTGAAGAATATCCGGTAGAAGTAAGCGATCACCGAGTAGTTCTGGTTGATCCCAAGCGCCTCGTTATATTGCGTGATCTTCCCGAAAGGAATGCATGCCTCAAAGAACTGCGGAATCATATCCATCATAACAATAGCCAGAAACATCCCCAGAAACACCTTTCCCCAGTTGCCGGAGAGAAGTCGTCTGGATATCTTCCTGATCTCTGCGGATGGCATGGTAACAATTACATGATTCATTCACGAACCTCCTGTTTCTTTATTTTTCCTTTTATTATATAATAGAATCATCAAATTAACAAGAGGTGCAACATGAGCAAGGCAATCATCGTCACGGGCTACCTGGACAGCCCTCATCTACTGAATACGGATCTACCAGAAAAGGCGTTTGTGATCTGCGCAGACAAGGGACTTCTCATCGCCCGAGAACTGGGTCTGAGACCGGACCTTCTCATCGGGGACTACGACTCCATGGCGGAGCCCCAGGATCAGGATGTGATCAAGCTCCCCACCGTCAAGGATATGACCGACACAGAGGCTGCCATCGATCTTGCGATCTCCCGTGGATTCACGGAGCTGACAGTAGTGGGAGGCCTGGGCGGCCGGTTCGATCACACCATGGGCAACATCGGCGTACTGAAAAAGTATCTGGATAAGCCGGTCAGCATTTGCCTGGTGGATGGTCAGAACAAGGTCTGCCTGAAGGCCCCCGGATGCTTTGCGGTCGCTCCAGAGATATATAGATACCTGGGTCTCATCGCCTACGATAGCCCCTGCACAAAGCTTTGTGTCAGCGGTACCAGATACCCGCTCAGAGATCATACCCTGACCAACGACACATCTCTGGGCGTCAGCAACGAGATCACGGAGGAGCAGGCCCATATTTCGTTCACTTCCGGCACCCTTCTGGTCATCCTCTCCCGGGACAGGGGTTGAAAAGCCCGTACGAAAATGGTATATTGATATTGGTATTATTGAAGTAATCAGAAAGGGAGAGTCGATATTATGTACGAGAACATTAAGTACGAAGTCAAGGGTGATCTTGGGTTCATCACCATCAACCGTCCAAAGGCTATGAATGCGCTGAACACAGACGTACTGGCAGAGCTGGCAGAGGCCCTGAAGGAGATCGAGTCGGACGATGCCGTCAAGGCTGTCATCGTCACCGGCGAAGGAAAGGCTTTCGTGGCAGGCGCTGATATCGCGCAGATGAGCAAACTGAACGCAGTAGAAGGTAGAGCTATGATGCAGGCTGGGCACAAGGTCATGAACACCATCGACCAGATGCCGAAGCCATTCATCGCTGCTGTCAACGGGTTCGCTCTCGGTGGCGGATGTGAGCTGGCCATGGCATGCGACATCCGCATCGCTTCCGAGAAGGCGAAGTTCGGACAGCCGGAGGTCGGCCTGGGCATCATCCCCGGATTCTGTGGTACACAGAGACTGCCGAGACTGGTTGGGAAGGGAATGGCCAAGTACCTGATCTACTCTGCTGAGATGATAAATGCTGCAGAAGCTCTGCGCATCGGCCTGGTTGAGAAGGTAGTAGCTCCGGAAGAGCTGATGGCTGAGGCTGAGAAACTGGCGGAGACCATCGCCTCCAAGGCTCCGATCGCCGTTGCACAGGCGAAGATCGCCATCAACAACGGATATGATATGGATCTGAAGAGCGCCAGCCAGCTGGAGGTCGAGGCCTCCACTGTCTGCTTCGGTTCCGAAGATCAGAAGGAAGGCATGGCGGCATTCCTGGAGAAGAGAACCGCAGAGTGGAAAAACAAGTAGATTCACACAGGCATTATGAAAGAGCCGTTGCACAAAGCAACGGCTCTTTTGTTATATACTGATTATCCCCAGCATCAGCATGGTGATAATGGTCCCTGCTGTGCACACCCCCAGAAAAATACTGGGGATCGCAGACTTCAGGCTCATGTCGAGCATAGCGGCGATCAAGGCGCCAGTCCAGGCACCTGTTCCAGGCAGCGGGATCGCCACGAATAGAAATAGACCGAACTTCTCATACTTGAGGACTTTGTCCTTCTTGGCTTCTGCTTTCGCCTCCATCCGATCTACAACCGCGTTGAGGCGCGGACTCTTGCTCCGCATCCATTTGAAGATCTTCCTGATAAAAAGCAGGATGAAGGGAATGGGGATCATATTGCCTACGATAGCCACCAGCATGGTCAACCAGGGGTTGCAGCCGGCAGCAACCCCTACCGGGATCGCGGCACGAAGTTCAAATACAGGAACCATCGATATGAAAAACACTGTGATAATCTTAAGCATGCCGTCTCCGTCCGTTACTTATCGTGTCTCTTATGATTCGTCTTATGCTGTACGATGATCCCCGCAATGAAAAGCACCAGCATTCCGCAGAGAACAGGAAGTGGATGGTCCTGCGCCACACGAACGAACATGGTGCGGTTTACGTTGGTGATGGTCTGGATAGGCGCGGGATCCACACTCTGCGCTATGCGTGGGAACGAAAACAGCATATAGACGCAAGGGACCGCCATCAGAGTCGCCCCTAGCCCGGCTGTCGAGATCATGATGATCATATCGATGGCTTTCACTGTCAGTATGCCGACCAGGATCGTGACGACCACGAGGAACGCCACCTTGGGGATCGCCATCTCCCGAATCTGTGGAAACAGGTCAAACAGTACTGTACCCAGAGAAAGTCCGGCAACCAGTCCCGCCACAAACACTCCGAGCTTCAGAACAAAGCCTGAGAGAAGCGCCCCGACCAGACCGGCCAGAATGGCGATGACAAAGTCCCTGTCATCGGTTCCATTTAGAAGTCCCATGATCCCACTGTACACCATCCAGAATGTGAATACAGCGATCGCAGGACGAAACAGATCCCTTCCCTTGAAACAGAGAAGTGCTCCAATGATAACCAGTATCCCTAAATACCCAAATACTACACCCAATTCGATTCCTCCCTAAACATGAATAACTGCAGCAAGGATCCTCCCTGCTGCAGTCGTATTATCCAATGGTGTTGATCAGCCGAGCAGACCGTTCCCAAACAGCGGTGCAAATACCAGGGATACGATGGTCATCAGCTTGATCAGGATGTTGATGGACGGTCCAGAGGTATCCTTGAACGGATCTCCAACAGTATCGCCGACAACAGCTGCCTTGTGGGCATCTGAGCCCTTCCCACCGTGGTTTCCTCCCTCGATGTACTTCTTGGCGTTGTCCCACGCGCCACCGGCGTTGGCCATCATGATGGCCAGGACTACTCCGGAAGCAAGCGCGCCTGCCAGCAGGCCTCCCAGGGCATTGGATCCGAGGACAAATCCGACCGCGACCGGTACCACGATCGCCATGAGGCCCGGAATGATCATTTCCTTAAGAGCTGCGGATGTGGAGATGGATACGCATCTCTTGTAATCCGGTTTGGAGGTTCCCTCCATGATGCCCTTGTCCTCACGGAACTGTCTTCTGACTTCCTCGATCATCTCATTGGCTGCCTTTCCTACGGAGTTCATGGTCAGAGCCGAGAACAGGAACGGCAGCATGGCGCCGATGAACAGGCCGATGATGACGATCGGGTGCAGCAGATCGATGGTCTCCAGCTTGGCGACCTGCGCAAAGGATACGAACAGGGCCAGTGCTGTCAGTGCCGCGGAGCAGATGGCGAATCCCTTGCCGATCGCAGCAGTGGTGTTGCCGACTGCATCCAGTTTGTCGGTGATGTTCCGGACGCCCTCCGGCAGCTCGGACATCTCCGCGATGCCGCCGGCGTTGTCGGATACCGGACCATACGCGTCTACCGCAACGGTGATACCGGTGATGGACAGCATGCCGACTGCGGACAGCGCGATGCCGTATACACCAGCGAAGGTGTAGGCCACAAAGATCCCGACGATGATGAAGATGATGGGCCACATGGTGGACATCATGCCGACACCCAGTCCGCTGATGATCGTGGTGGCAGACCCCGTCTCAGACTGCTCTGCGATCTTCTTGACGTGTCTGTACTCTTCTGAAGTATATACCTCGGTGATCTTTCCGATGGCTACACCGACGATCAGTCCGGCGATGATAGCGAATGCGTAGTTCATTCCTCCCAGCATGGTCTTGCTCAGGATCAGGCTGGCGACGATCACGATCGCAGCACTGATATAGGTGGCCATATCCAGAGTCTTGGCCGGATTGCTGCTCTTGTCATTGCCTCTGACGATCAGGATCGCAAATACGGATGCCAGCAGTCCGATGGCGGCCAGTACCAGCGGGAACATGGCTGCCGTGACCTCGTCAAACGCACCACTGACCTCTGCCGCCTGAACAGCAACCGCAGACAGTGTGATGGCAGAAATGATGGAACCAACATAGGACTCAAACAGGTCGGATCCCATACCAGCTACATCGCCTACGTTATCGCCTACGTTATCAGCGATGACAGCCGGGTTGCGCGGGTCATCCTCCGGGATGCCTGCCTCGACCTTACCCACCAGGTCAGCGCCTACGTCTGCCGCCTTGGTATAGATACCACCGCCGACACGTCCGAACAGCGCCATAGAAGAAGCACCGAAACCAAAGCCGGTGACACACTCAACGACAGTGGCAAAGTCCAGGGTGACGAAGATCACGCTCAGACCCAGCAGACCCAGGCCGGCTACGCAAAGACCCATGACGGAACCGGAACGGAACGCCACATTCAGTGCCTTCCCCATTCCGTGTTCCTCCGCCGCTGCGGCGGTTCTCACGTTACCCAGAGTAGCAACGTTCATGCCGAAGAAACCGGCCAGAACAGAGAGCAGCGCACCACACAGGTAAAGGATACCGGTGGTCGGGTTGATGGCGAAGGTCAGTGCCAGGAACAGCACGACGATGACGATGGCCATGAACTTGTACTCTCTCTTCAGGAACGCGAACGCACCCTCCCTGATGAACCCTGAGATTTCCCTCATTCTGTCATTCCCTGTGCTCTGCCCCTTGATCCATTTCGCCAGAGCGAACGCTACGATCAAGGCGATCACAGCACAGATAGGAGCAACAAACTTCAACATAGATTTACCTCCTACAGATGCTGATTAAGAGGTACTTGTCAGCACCTCTTGAAAAATAATGAATAAATACCCTATTGAACACTGGTCTTACTTACCCATGGCGACCAGTGCAAGAGACAGTATGATGAACAGGACTGCAGTGACGATGGTGATCTTGTTCAGGATGCCCTGATAACCACGACCTCTCTTCTTTCCAAATAGCTGCTCCGCACCTCCGGCGATGGAACCAGAAAGTCCATCACTGTTCCCCTCCTGTAGAAGAACGCTGAGGATCAGGAACAAACTGACTACTGCAAGTATGATCATTAACGCTGTATACATATCTATAAAATCCCTCCGTTGATATTCATAACTATATAAGAATAACACACGAAAATGTAAAAAGCAAGGATTTATCGGGGTATTGAACAAGTTTTTACTTAAAAATTAATGATTCCCATAAATTTTTCGGGTACGAGGCTGGCTCCCCCTACCAATGCTCCATCTACATCACCGTTTGCCATGATGTCGGTAGCGTTCTCAGGTTTCACGGAACCGCCATACTGGATGATCACCTGGTCGCAGGTATCTTCGTCGTAAAGTGCCTGTACCTTCTCTCTGATCAGAGTGCACATCTCGCCCGCCTGCTCCGGAGTCGCGGTCTTTCCGGTCCCGATAGCCCAGATCGGCTCATAGGCGATCACAAGCTTTGCCACATCCGCTGCGCTGAGCCCGGCCAGATCCGCTTCGATCTGTCCTTCAACGATCTCGGCAGCCTTTCCGGCCTCTCTCTGTTCCAGGTTCTCTCCCACACAGAGGATCGGGGTGATCTCGCTGTCTGCAAAGATCTTCTTCAGTTTCAGGTTGCAGGTCTCGTCCGTCTCGTTGAAGTACTGCCTTCTCTCAGAGTGCCCGATGACGCAATAGTCCACACCGATCTCTTTCAGCATGCCCAGAGAAACCTCTCCGGTGAATGCGCCCTCGTCTTCGTAGTGCACGTTCTGTGCGCCCACGCCGATCGTGGTCCCCGCAAAAGCTTCCTTCAGGGTGTCCAGCTGTGTGAACGGTGCACAGATTGCAGTCCTCACCTCTGTATCCTTGTACAATGCCTTGAATTCCTCCGCAAACGCTTTCGCCTCTGCCTTGGTTTTAAACATCTTCCAGTTTCCTGCGATAAACGGGATTCTCATTGCCATATCTATACCCTCCTATTGTTAGAATCCTATGCGGGGCAACCTGTTGTGCCCCGCACGCTTTTGTACTTACTTATCCTCGATCACGGCGATCCCCGGAAGTTCCTTGCCTTCCAGGAACTCAAGCGAAGCACCACCACCTGTAGAGATGTGAGTCATCTTGTCTGCAAAGCCCATCTGCTCAACAGCTGCAGCCGAATCACCACCGCCGATGATGGTCACCGCATCACTGTCTGCCATATAACTGGCGACTGCCTTGGTGCCTTCTGCAAAGTTGGGGAGCTCGAACACACCCATAGGTCCATTCCAGACAACGGTAGCTGCCTCTGCGATGGCCTTGCCGTAGAGTTCTCTGGTCTTGGGACCGATATCCATGCCCTCTCTGTCCGCCGGGATCTTGTCAAAGTCCACCACGACTCTCTCCGCATCGTTGCTGAACTCAGCGGCTGTCACCACATCGACAGGCAGAAGGATCTCTACTCCATTGTCCTTGGCTTTCTTCAGAAGCTCTGCGGCCAGCCCGATGTTGCCCTCGTCCAGAATGGACTTCCCGATCTCCAGTCCCATGGCCTTGAAGAAAGTATAGGACATTCCGCCTCCGATGATCAGTGTGTCCACCTTGGTGATCAGGTTCTCGATCACAGGGATCTTGTCACCGACCTTGGCACCACCCATGATGGCCAGGAAGGGTCTCTTGGGAGCTTCAACGGCTTCCCCCAGGAACTTGACTTCCTTCTCGATGAGGAAACCTGAGACACAAGGCAGGTACTCTGCGATGCCGGCTGTGGATGCATGGGCTCTGTGAGCTGTACCAAATGCGTCCTGCACAAAGATTTCTGCCAGGGAAGCCAGTTCCTTAGCAAATCCGGGATCATTGTCAGTCTCCTCTTTGCGGAAGCGGACATTCTCAATGAGCAGAACCTCGCCGCTGGCCAGGTTCTCAGCAGCGGCCTTGACAGAATCATCGACCACTACAGGACTGGATACGAACTTCACATCCTTCTTGAGATACTGAGACAGACGTTCAGCCACCGGTGCCAATGTGAACTCCATCTTGGGCTCTCCCTTGGGTCGTCCCATGTGGGACATCAGGATGACTTTGGCTCCCTCAGCGATCAGATACTCAATGGTGGGCAGCGCTGCCTTGATCCTGGTATCATCGGTGATAGCGCCATCGATCATGGGCACGTTGAAATCACATCTTACGATGACTTTCTTGTCTTTGACAATGATATCTTTTACTGTTTTCTTCATTGTATATTCCTCCAATGATCAAATGTAGTAAATTATTAACAATTTTTATCTTTCAGCGCAGGACCTGCGCGAAAAAACGATCAATACCGCCGCCTTCCGGAAGAGGACGGGATTCCCATCTCTTCTCTGTACTTGGCGACCGTTCTGCGGGAAATGTCGATTTCCTTCTCCTTCAGCAACTTCACGATAGCCTGATCACTGAGAGGCTTGCGTGGGTCCTCGTCTCCGATGATATCCTGGATCAGGACCTTTACACTGTTGGACGAAAGCCCCTCCTGTGCTCCCCTGACAGACACACCGCTGGTGAAGAAGTACTTCATCTCGTAGACCCCTCGAGGGGTCTGCATGTACTTCCCATTGATGGCCCGGCTCACGGTGGACTCATGAACCCCCACCTCGTCCGCCAGTTGCTTCAGGGTCAGCGTCTTGATGTAGCGTTCTCCCCGCTCAAAGAAATCTCTCTGGTAGCGCACGATGGCAGAGGCCACGTTGAAGATGGTCTGCTTGCGCTGCTCGATGCTCCGAATCAGCCACATAGCTGAATTGAGTCGTCCTGTCAGATATTCTCCCAGCTCCGGATCGGACTTGGCCTTACCGGACAGCTTCTGGTAATAGGAACTGACCCGAAGACGTGGAACACTGCTGTCGTTACTCGTGACGATGTATTCGTCATCTATCTTCTCCACGTTGACATCCGGTACCACATACTGTGGTCTGTCGCCACTGGAAGCAAACTGCCTGCCTGGCTTGGGTTCCAGGGATCGGATCAGATCGATGTAAGCCTGCGCTTCCACGTTGGTGACCCCCACCTCCCTGGCGATCTTACTCACTTTGTTTTCGGCCACTTCCGGCAGCATCTGCCAGATGATGGAACAAAGCTTGTCGTCCAGTTTTCCCACAGCTGTCAGCTGGATTTCCAAACACTCCGCCAGATTCCGGGCACCTACCCCACAGGGATCCATATCCTGGATCAACCCAAGTGCTTCCTCGAACTGCGCTTCCTCACACCCAAAAAAAGCACACACTTCCTCTGCGCCTGTGGTCAGATATCCGTTGTCGTCGATGGATTCGATCAGAAAACGGCAAATTTCTGCAAGATCCTCCTCCATTCTGGTCAGATTGAACTGATCCAGAAGGTGCTCCTGCAAAGTCTCCTCCACGGTGGCCATGTTCTCCAGTGAGGATCGTCTCTCTTCCGATGGACTCTCCCAGAGACGGTCTCTGCGATCATCGTAGTCGTCCTCCGCAAGATGGTCTCCGAGCTCCAATGCAACCAACTGCTCCTCCCTATCGCGCCGGTTGTCGTCCTCCTCCAAAACAGGATTCTCAATGAGTTCGTCATTCACATACTCGTAGAGGTCCAACGTGTTTAGTTGAAGGATCTTGATGGCCTGTACCATCTCCGGTGTCATAGAGAGTTGCTGTTTCTGTTTGATTGTCAGTTCGTAACCCAATCTCATCCGAACATGCTCCTCCACCGATTCCAATAGTCTTCTGAAAAATTATATCACATATCCACAATGAAATAAACCCGTCATTTCAGCCCGGGAAATCCAACCTGGCGCAACGCTTCAAACAGAATGATGTTGGCAGAGTTGGCCAGATTCAAAGAACGCAGGCGGGTATTGCTGCTCATCGGGATGCGGATCACCTGGTCCCTTCTGGCTTCGATCAGATCTCTGGGAAGTCCTCTGGTCTCCCGTCCGAACAGGAACATGTCCTCATCCATATATTGCTGCTGCGTATAGTAGTGTCCGCCTTTCGTACTGGCCAAAAACATGCGCCTGTCTCTATACTCGTTCAGAAACGCCTCCAGGCTCTCGTGTACGTGAAGATCCACGTACGGCCAGTAATCCAGACCTGCCCGGCGGACGGCTTTGTCCGAGATGGAAAAGCCAAGCGGTTCTACCAGGTGGAGAACGCTATTGGTAGCTGCGCAGGTTCTGGCGATGTTCCCCGTGTTCGGTGGGATCTCCGGTTCCACAAAGACGATATGAAATGCCATAGATAACTCCTTTCTAAACACCATGATACTGCATTTTCGGACAAAATCCAATACCTCCAGTGTATTGTATTTTCCTTGTCCGTATGGTAAGATAAATGCATGTTACGTAAAAGGAGATAGGAATATGAAGAAATACAGAATCGGCATACTCGGCCTTGGCAATGTCGGTCGGGGCACCTACGATGTAATGACAGATAACGCCGATCTCATCAAGCAGAGACTCGGCGCTGACTACGAGATCGTACGCGCGCTGGAGATAAACCCACAGGCGATCGAGCGGACTGGTATCGACCCTGCCAAGGTCACCGACAACGCAGATGATATTATCAAGGCAGAGGACATCGACATCGTGGTGGAATCTCTGGGGGGGATCGAGCCCTCTACGACCTGGATGCTCACCGCCATGGAACACGGAAAGAGTGTCGTCACGCCCAACAAGGCAGCAGTAGCTGCCAACTTCCAGAAGCTAATGGCGACCAGCAAGGAGAACGACGTTCTCTTCCGGTTTGAGGCCTGTGTTGGCGGCGGGATCCCCTGCCTGACCTCTATCCTTGAACCCCTGTCCGGAAACGATTTTCTTCAGGTCAGCGGTATCCTCAACGGGACCACCAACTACATCCTCAGCAAGATGTATGACGAGGGGCTGGACTACGATGTGATCCTGAAGGACGCCCAGGAGAAAGGCTTCGCGGAGGCCGACCCCACTGCCGATGTGGAAGGGATCGACTGTGCCAACAAGCTTTCCATTCTGATTTCCCTTTGCTTTGGCAAGTACATTCCGCCTATGGATATCCCGAGAACGGGAATCACAGGCGTGGATAAGGCGCAGATCGAGGCGGCCCGTGCTGCTGGCAACAAGATCAAACTCCTCTCCTATGCATCTCTGGATGAGAACGGCGAGGTAGACTGCTACGTCAAGCCGGTGGAACTGCCCCTTTCGCACCCCCTGTCCGGTGTGAACAACGAATACAACGCCATTTACATAACAGGAAATATGGTCGACGATGTCATGCTCTATGGCAAGGGTGCAGGTCCGCACCCCACAGGCAGTGCCATTGCCGGCGACATCATCAGTATCATGCGTGAATATAATAGATAATAACGGAGGAATTTGACATGAGTTTATATCAGGATTGGAAAGACTTGCTGGAGAACCAGACAGACGAGACCCTGGAGGCGTTCTGGGGAGAATACAGCGACGCAGAGATGAAGATCTACACCCACCTGCTGAAACATAAGGACGAACATCTGACAGGCAAATTGAGCGAATTGGCCGGTAAGTTCGAATGCCGCCCGGTGATCTTCATGGGCTTCCTGGACGGCGTAGAAACCAGCCTGGCAGAGGGATGCTCCCTCGACCTGGAGGCTTTGTCCGAGGATAGCGATGTGGATGTAGCAGTCGACTACCAGAAACTCTACCTGAACATGTGGAAAGCCGATGCCCCCCACCTCTACACCCTGGAAGCATGGGATAATGTGATCCCCCAGAAGGAACGTGAGAAGATCGGCCGTGACTACAAGAAGTCCAAGGTTTATCACGCACCCAAGAAACCCGGCAGAAATGACCCGTGTCCCTGTGGCAGCGGCAAGAAATACAAGAACTGCTGCGGAAAGAACTAGAATAATCCAAAAAACAATTATGGTAGGGGCTATCCCCTACCATTTTTTTGTTTACTTTCGCTCAAAGGTTTTTCTCACACAGTTCCCGGAGCACACACCGCTCACAATCTGGCTTCCGCGCACTGCAGCAGTTCCGACCGTGAAAGATAATGGTGTGGTGCGCTTCCGTCCAGCGATCCTCCGGAAGCACCTCCATCAATGCCTTCTCCGTCTTCAGCACATCCTTCTCGTGAACCAGTCCGATCCGGTTGCTGACGCGCTGCACGTGCGTGTCCACGGCGATCCTCTGGGCGCCAAACGCCTCTGCCTGGACTACATTCGCTGTCTTGCGGCCAACACCTGGCAGCGACATCAGTTCCTCCCTGCCCCGGGGCACTTCCCCGTCGAACTCCAGCACAAGTTTCTGTGCCATGGCAACGATATTTCGCGACTTGTTCTTGTAGAGTCCAAGCCGTTTGATGTACTCCGCCACATCCTCAGGCGTGGCCTGAGCCAGCGCCTCAGCATTCGGATAAGCCTGGAACAAAGCCGGGGTCACCTGGTTCACGCTTTTATCGGTTGTCTGTGCAGAGAGCGCAACCGCCACCAACAGCTGAAAGGGATCCATGTGATCCAGTGCACATCCCGCTTCCGGGTATTCTTCTCTAAGAAGATCCAATATCTCAATTACTGTATCCTTGTCCATAATAGTCACCTGTTCTCATTATACACATCCAGCTACGTCTTGACAAGGTGAAAGGAATCCCATAGAATAATTGTATACAATCATCAGGGAGAAAGCGATCATGTCCATTATTCAATATCTCGAATCCGACCATCCGACCAATCTGCCGCTATCCAGCGAAATATTTGTGAAACTCCGGGAAGACATCCTCACCGGCAAGCTTTCCAGTGGAGACAAACTGACAGAATCCAGAATATGCAAGGAATACGGACTGTCCCGCACACCGGTCAGAGAAGCCTTCCGGCAATTGGAAGCAGACGGCCTCATCGAAAACATTCCCAACCGGGGTGCTTTTGTGGTCGGACTCAGCAAGCAGGATATCCACGATCTCAAGATCCTCCGCGCCCAGAGCGAGATTCAGGCGGTTCGCTGGGCCGTCGAACGAATCACAGAAGAAGAACTGGAGGAACTCCAGGAAACCTTTGAATTCATGGAGTTCTACACCATGAAAAACGATATTCCCAAGATGTTGAACATCAATACCGCCTTTCATCAGATCATCTACAATGCCACCCACAACCACATGCTGACCCAGCAGTTGATCTCTTACCAGATGTACCTTCGTCACTGCGACCCCAGCAATTATTTTGCTCCGGGCTATCTGCGAGAAGTCCTTTCCGAGCACAGGGAGATCTTTGAAGCGTTGGAGACTGGAGACCCCGATGCCGGCGCTGAGGCCATGCGCACCCATCTACAGAATGCAGAGCACCGAAAGTTTTGATGCTGGATATCCCCCTAACAGGGGATCCCTCTTATCAGATCGGAAACACCAACTGGCTGTCGATCCAGCTCTCCTGTCTGGCATCCTTCACCTGGTCTTCCGGCATCTGATCTCCCACCAGCATCGGGCTGTCGGGATCATGGAGGGCTGCATTCTGAAGTACCGTTCTCCTGTCATAATTCGCATAGCAGTATCTACAGAAATGCCGACAGGTGTTATACGCTCCGATGTCATTGCCCATCAGACAATCACACCCGGGACGCACCAGATTCTGCGCCGGTGCACAGAGACGAACGCCGGAGGCCTTTTCCAGGACCTCCTTTGTCATACAACCAGAGACGTCCACCCCGTAGGGCGCCAGTTCCGTCCCCTCAAAGCAACTTCGCACCACCATTCCATTTTGCTTTCCAATCTCAGCAAAAGCCTCTCCGATCCTTTGCCGATCCTCTTTGCAGACGGGTTTCCCCTGAGGGAAGTTTCTTTTTGTCTTCTCATAAAGATCCAGAAAACTGATGACCACCTGCCCTGTGCTTCCACGAAGCTTCTCTGCCATCTCCCGAAACGCTTCCAGATGGTATTGCAGACTGTATTTCTCTGTGAGCAGGATGGGGTCATAGCGCCAGCTGACAGCCTCCGGACCAACGACCTCCGAAAGTCGACAAAAGTCCTCCATCACCTGGGATCTGTCAGGAACGTTTTTCTCGATGTCTTTCCCATATGGCGTTATGGTGACAAACCAGAACTGCCTGTAACTGGACAGTTCGTCCATATGAGGCAGCATGGGTGCAGGATTCTTGGTGCAGAAGATGAGAAGATCCACAACAGACGGATCCAGTCGATACCTGGTCACATGCGTCGGGTCATAGGGATTGCGAACAAGGACAAAGCCTTCTTGCAGCCGGTTTAAAAACCACCGGCTGTAGAAGGCTGGAATGTCTGTACGTTGTCCTGTATTGATGATCATGCGATCACCGGATCCCCAGAAGCGGCGACCTTCACATCCAATCCGTCCGTTCCCTTATCTACGATCACGCTACATCCCTCGTAGATCTGCCCTTCGATGATCCTGCGGGCAAGTTCTGTTTCCAGGGTGCTCTGCAGGTACCGTTTCACCGGCCGGGCGCCGTAATTTGGATCGTAAGCCTGATCTGCCACATACTCCTTGGCGGCCTCAGTCAATGACAGGGTAATGTCGCGGCCGGAAAGTCTACGGGCCACATCTGATACAGACAGGTCGATGATGCTGACGATCTGCTCCTTTGTGAGCGGACTGAAGACCACCACGTCATCCACACGGTTCAGGAACTCCGGCTTGAAGTAATTCCTGAGCTGCTTTTCCACGCTATCCTTCACTTCCTCGGAGATCGTCCCATCCTCTCGGATGTTATCGATCAGATCGGCACTGCCGATGTTGGAGGTCATGATGATCACTGTGTTCTTGAAGTCCACTGTCCGTCCCTGGTTGTCCGTCAGTCGTCCATCATCCAACAACTGCAGCAGGATGTTGAACACGTCCGGATGCGCCTTCTCGATCTCATCGAACAGGATCACACTGTAAGGCCGACGCCGCACAGCTTCTGTCAACTGACCGCCCTCATCATATCCAACATATCCCGGAGGCGCGCCCACCAGTCTGGACACGGCGTGCTTCTCCATGTACTCCGACATGTCGATACGGATCATATTCTTCTCTGTATCGAACAAAGCTTCCGACAGCGTCTTGGCAAGTTCAGTCTTTCCGACACCTGTGGGTCCCAGGAATATGAAAGAACCAATTGGCCGGTTTTCGTTTTTCAGTCCGGCCCGTGCCCGCAGGATGGCCTCCGATACGATCTTCACGCCCTCATCCTGGCCGATGACACGACGATGCAGGATCTCTGGCAGCTTCAGCAACTTGTCTCTCTCTGTTTCAACCAGCTTAGCCACAGGGATGTTGGTCCATGCAGAAATGACCTCTGCGATTTCCTCCTCGTTGACTTCTTCCTGGAGCAGCCTCTTCTCCTTGGCGGTCTCCGACTTCTCTTTCTCCTCTGCCAGTTTTTTCTCCAGCGCAGGGATGGTTCCGTTCTGCAGTTCGGCCATGCGGCCCAGATCATAGTTGCGTTCCGCCTCTTCCAGAGAACGTCTGGCATCCTCGATCTGTTGTTTGATCTCCTTCACCTTGGAGATGGCCTGTTTCTCTTCCTCCCACTGCGCACGCATGACAGAATTCTCATCATTCAACTCTGCCAGTTCCTTCTCCAGCGCTTCCAACCGTGCCTGCGAAGCCTTGTCATCTTCCTTGGCCAGCGAAGTCTTCTCGATCTCAAGCTGCATGATCTTCCGGCTGATCTCATCAAGCTCGGCCGGCATACTGTCGATCTCTGTCCGAATCCTGGCTGCCGCCTCGTCCATCAGGTCGATGGCTTTGTCGGGCAGAAACCGGTCGGTGATGTAGCGATCCGACAGCGTTGCACAGGCTACCAGCGCACCGTCAGTAATACGGACGCCGTGATAGACCTCAAACTTTTCCTTAAGGCCGCGGAGAATAGAGATCGTATCCTCCACTGAGGGCTGATCCACCAATACCCGCTGGAACCGGCGCTCCAGTGCCGCATCCTTCTCGATGTACTTCCTGTATTCGTCCAGGGTGGTGGCTCCGATGCAGTGAAGCTCCCCTCTGGCAAGTTTCGGTTTCAAGAGGTTGCCGGCATCCATGGATCCTTCCGTCCTGCCAGCACCCACGATATTGTGGAGCTCATCGATGAACAGGATGATTCGTCCATCAGACTTGTCGATCTCGTTCAACACCGCCTTCAAACGCTCCTCGAACTCTCCCCGGAACTTTGCCCCCGCTATAAGAGCACCCATGTCTAAGGCAAATATCGTCTTATCCTTCAGGTTCTCGGGTACATCTCCCTTCAGGATACGCTGGGCCAATCCTTCTACAACGGCGGTTTTACCTACACCAGGCTCGCCGATGAGCACCGGATTGTTCTTGGTCCTTCTTGACAGGATCCGAATAGCATGGCGGATCTCTTCGTCACGGCCAATCACCGGGTCCAGCTTGCCGTCCCTGGCCATCTCCACCAGGTCGCGGCCGTATTTCTCCAGTGCCTCATAGTTCTCTTCCGGATTCTGACTGGTAACCCTCTGATTTCCTCTCACCTTGGACAAAGCCTCCAGGAACCGATTCCTGTCGATCCCATACTTGCCGAAGATCGTCGCAGAAGGTGTCCTCTTCTCATTCAAAAGCGCCAGATACAGGTGCTCCACGCTGACGTAGTCATCCTTAAACTGGTCCGCCTCCTTCTCTGCCTGAATAAAGAGCTCACTAAGCCGTCTGGACGCATATACGTTTCCGGCCGCTCCAGACACCTTCGGCAATTTCTGCATCTCTGCTTCCAGATCTGCGATCACAAGCGAAGGCTCGACTCCCATATACTTCACAAGTTTCGGGATCAAACCATCCTTCTGCATCATCAGCGCCAGGTGCAGATGCTCTCCTGACAGTTCCTGATGACCCTCAGACAAAGCCATATTCTGGCTGTCCATAATCGCATTCTGTGCGTTCTGTGTGTATCTTTCTGCGTTCATTGCTCCACCTCCCCTTTTGAGATTTCTGTATATCCATTGTTTCTTTAACTACCTTATGCAATCATTGTAAACCATGAAATACAAAAAGTAAAGAACTTTTTAGCACTCGACATAAAAGAGTGCTAACAATATCGCATAAAAAAACACGACTCTTATTATGAGCCGTGTGATGAGTCTACATTCCTGACAACAGAATGTTCGTCAAAAGACTCCAGGCGCCGTTCACCAACGGAGTCAGGATCATATCCGTCACATTCAACAGGATCAGTGCCAGAAGAATGAATATGCCATACTGATAGATGGTGCTGTACCAACTGAACCGGCGCAGATCGAAGATCTCTGTCAGGATCCCGAATCCGTCCAATGGCGGAACCGGAATCAGGTTGAACACCATAAGCACCAGATTGATGAATACCACGTTTCTGATGATCTCCAGCACGATGCCACCCACCGACGAAACTGCAAAAGTCGGTGTCAGCGAAAACAGCAGCCGGATCACTAACATGAACAAGATAGCGATCAACAGGTTCATGACCACCCCCGCAAGGGAAACCATGAATTCGTCACGCCGCCTGTGTTTGTAGTATCTGGGATCGATCTCTACCGGGATTCCCCAGCCGAATCCTGCAAAAAACAGGCACAGGAAACCGATGGGATCGATGTGAGCCATTGGGTTCAGTGTAAGTCTGCCCTGCTGCTTAGGTGTCGGGTCTCCCAACTTGTAAGATACGATACCATGGGCAAACTCGTGAAATGAAAGACCGATGATAATACCAGGAAGCAGTAACAGTTCCTGATAGATCCACTGCGGAAAGTTCGAGAAACTGCCATCCAATACGTTCAGGATCACCATCGCCCCGATGACAATGGCGATAGGCATCAGACTGTTTCTGCTCATAGAGTCTCCTTGGACGCAGCAAGTGCATCCAGAGAATCATGGCACTCATCGATGGTCCGCTTGTGTGCGTCGATCCGTTCCAGGATCCCTTTCTCTTCCTCGCCGGGTTCTGCACCCTCCTCCTGCAGTTGATTGAGATAGATCTCCCCAAGTTTCTGCAGTTCTCCGCGAACCGCCTTCTGCTCTGAACGGATCTTCTGCTTAAGTTTGCTCGATTCCATGAAGTCGCTTGCCGCATCGGATGTAGAACGAATACTTTCCTGCAATAACTCGAATAATGCCATATGTTCCCCCTATTTACAGTTCTTCAGTTTGGTTTCCTTGGTCAGGATGAACTCCTTCTTGGTCAGGAAGGAATCCATCTCCAGTTTCGGATCGAAGTGGAAATCCAGATCATCGATGCCTTTCTTCTTGGCTGCTACCCGAATGATCTGCTGGGTCAGCCAGGGGTTGCACACCAGCATAGGTCCCAGGGTATTGGTAAAGATGGAATTCCATTTGATGATTCCCTCTGTGCGATCCTTTCCAAGATTACCGTATCCATAGAGCAGATGTCCAAAGGGTTTTTCGTTGCCAATGTCCAGGTTGCCCATGCGGATCTGATTTCCTATGATCTCCATTTCCGCATCATTATATACACACTTGAAATAGATGTCGTCTCCGTAGACATCCTCCTTCTCTCCGTAGATCGCTCGGAGAAGGCCCAGCCCATACATCTCAGAACCATCTGCCCTCAGCACCTGATGGCAGAAGAGACCAATGGAGGTGCCGGTCACGATCAACGGATGTCCACCGGATACAAATCCGGTCAGCTTATCCTTATAGGGTGTCAGCCAGTCCACCACATCCTGGAAACAGGCAATCTCTCCCGGCGCACAGAACAGAACGTCATAGTTGGCAGGTTCAAACCCTTCCGTAGAAAAGTCGATCTTCTCCACCACAGGAGACAGCCCTGCCAGCTGTGCAAATCTGGCCAACGCCAGCAAATTCCCCCGTTCACCGTGAAGGAACAGGGTGTCTGGGAACAGCCATCCAATCTTGAAATCACTCATATACTGCACCTTCTTCCTTCAGGAATTTCTCCATATGTTCATAGGTGTGAAGCCATGTTATCAGGTAAATATTGTCAGTCTCTGCTTCTTCGATTTCCTGGAAGATCGTATGGATATCTTCTGTGTCGGCGATGGTGATCAACGTCGGATCAACTCCCTCGTAGATTAATCGATTGGCGGTATCGTAGCATACCCGCTCCGAGAAACAGAAGTACTTCTCTACATCTCCCTGCACTAGTTTTGACAGATCACAGTCAAAAGCATAGAAGGAATTAGCATAATGCGGAATCATGTCCACCAGCGGACACAGACCGAGTGCGATCATTTTTCTGTTCGGATCTGCGGCCATCACATTGATACTGGTCTGAAGTGTCTCCGGATTTTCCTGCTTGATACGCATATATTTGATAGTCTTTCCCTTGTAATGCATGATCTCAAACCGGCCGCCCACGTTCTTGAAGCTGGCGAAGGCTCTTGATGCATCTGCAGGTGCAATGCCACCCAGTTCCTGGGCTACCGCAATAGCTGCCGCATAATTGTAGAGCATATATGGCGTGTCATAGGGCATTGGGAAGCTCTCTCCACAGGCGACAAAGCTTCGTTCCCCGAAGTTCACATCCGTGAGCTCATAATCTGCGTGTTCAATACTGGAAAGCCCACAGTTGTCACAGTGGAACCTGCCGATACCGTCTGTGTTATAGTAATCAAAGGAGATCTTGTGGTGGCACCTCGGACATGGCATGGTCACGTAACTGTCGTTCTTGGTAAATGCTTCACTGTGCTGCGCAACACCATATGTGACCACTTCATTTGCCAGATCCGCAAAGGACATGGTCCTGGGCTCTTCGTTGTTCAGGAAAAGCTTGGTGTATTCCCCGCCAAAGGCTTTCCTGACCTTGCGGTAGATGAAATCCGGATCTCCGTTTCTCTGCACCTGATCTTTCTGCAGGTTCGTGATCAGAATATTGGCTGCGGGGATCTGCTTCCTGATCAATGGCATGTAGCGCTCATCTGTCTCAAAGATATAGTAATCTGCGCTGAGCCGCCCGGTCAGACTGCAGGCTTTTATCAACGCGGTCGCTACACCGTAGATCAGATTGGCACCTTCCAGATTGGATACTACGGTCTTCCCGTTTTCACGGAAGATATGGTTGATCAGGTTGTTTGTCGTGGATTTGCCATTGGTACCCGTGATAAACAACACCTTTCCCGGGTCGATTCCCTTGAAATGCAACAGCATGAAGGGATCCACCCTCATGGCTTTCTGACCGGCCAGGTTGGAACCTCTGCTCGGGTCGATCCGCCCGATCAGCCAATTTAGAAACTTACCCAGCCAGAGTGCAATCAAAAATTTCATCTCTGTTCCTGCCTCTCTATCAGTTTTCCTTCCAGACTGAAGGTCTTTCCTCTTGTGATCTCCACATCGACAAACTTTCCTGTGAGCGATGGATCCCCAGCAAAATTCACAAGTTTAAACCCGTCTGTTCGTCCAGCCAACGTGTTGCTGTCACGTTTGCTGGGGCCTTCTACCAGAACACGTTCGATCCTGCCCTCGTACTTTGCGTTCTTCTCTGCACTGATTCTGTCAACCATAGATACAAGACGATTGAACCGTTCGTGTTTGACATCCTCTGGGATCTGCTCCTCATAGGAGGCCGCCGGAGTACCCTTCCGAATCGAATACAGGAAGGTAAAAGCAGAATCGTACCGGACTTCCTCCACCATTCTCAGTGTATCCTGGAATTGCTCCTCGGTCTCTCCCGGAAATCCCACGATGATATCTGTAGAGATGGTGATCTCCGGCACCGCCTCTCGCAGTTTGCGTACGATCTCCAGATAACTCTCTCTGGTATAGTGACGGTTCATCCTCTGCATGATCTCCGTGCTTCCGGATTGCACCGGAAGATGGATGTTCTTACAGAGTTTGTCACAGGTACGGAACACCTCGATCAGTTCATCTGACAGATCCTTCGGGTGGGAAGTCATGAAACGTATCCGCTCGACACCTTCGATCTCGGCGATCTGCCGGATGAGATGAGCGAAAGAGACTTTGTTCCCTGCCTGATCCTCCCCGCGATAGGAGTTCACATTCTGCCCCAGGAGCATAACCTCTCGAACACCGTCTTCCGCAAGACCACGGATCTCCTGAAGTATGTCCTCCGGTCTCCGGCTTCGCTCCCGTCCTCTGGTATAGGGGACGATGCAATAGGTGCAGAAGTTGTTGCAGCCGTACATGATGTTCACCAACGCTTTGCATTGGTACAGACGGCTAGCCGGCAGGCCTTCCACCATCTCTTCTGCCTGGTCCGGCACTTCGATGATCTTGGCGCGCTCCGAGATAACATTCCGCAGGAGCTCAGGAAGTCTGTGAATATTGTGCGTACCAAATACCAGATCTACCCAGGGGTATTTTGCTTTCAATGTATCGATGATATGCTGCTGCTGCATCATGCAGCCGCATACACAGACGATCAGATCGTCCTCCTGTTCTCTCCGATGCTTCAGCTGCCCCAACGTACCAAAGAAGCGCTTGTCTGCGTTCTCTCGAACAGAGCATGTGTTCATGATGAGGATATTCGCCTCTCTCCGTTCATCTGCCGGTGTGTACCCCATTTCCTGAAGCATTCCGGCCATGATCTCAGAGTCATGCTCATTCATCTGGCAGCCAAAGGTGGTGATGTGGAATTTTCTGCTCATCGGTTCATTTCGTGCTTTCTGGAACGTCCCATCAGAAGCTCCACAGCTTCCTTGGCATCGATCCGCTCGTTGATGCATTCATAGATGCATTCAGTGATCGGCATCTCCACCCCTACCTTCTCTGCCAGGTCATGGGCTGCTACGGCGGTGAACATTCCCTCTACCACCATGCCGACCTTCTCAACGGCCTCACTGGGCTTGATACCTTCCCCGATCATGATACCGCAACGGCGGTTTCTGGAGTGCATACTGCAGCATGTGACGATCAGATCACCCACACCGGTAAGTCCGGCAAAGGTTTCTTCCTTTGCGCCCAGCTTGACACCAAGACGGCTCATCTCTGTAATACCTCTGGTCATCAGCGCAGCTTTGGCGTTATCGCCGAATCCGATACCATCAGAGATACCTGCTCCCAACGCGATGATGTTCTTCAGGGCACCACCCAGTTCCACACCGCACACATCGTCATTGGTGTAGACGCGGAAGCGATCCGTAATAAACACATCCTGAACGTACTCTGCCAGCTTGCGGTCATCGGAAGCCACGGCCACCGTCGTCGGCATTGCACGTCCTACCTCCTCTGCATGAGAAGGTCCGGAAAGCACTACATACTTCACATCCGGCTTGAGTATCTTCGCGATTTCAGACATGCGCATCAGGGTACCCTTCTCGATCCCCTTTGCCACGTTCACGACAACCATGTTATCCTCCAGGAACGGGATCGCATGTTCAAAAGCGCTGCGGAAATGCTGCGCCGGTGCAGAGAACAGCGCAATATCAGCGCCATCCAGGGCTTCTGCAGAGTCATCCACGATCTTTAGATTCTCCGGAAACGGGATCCCCGGCAAATACCTGACATTCTCCCTATGTGCTTTCATCTCTTCAATATGCGAAGCATCCACGTCGCAGATCCGAACATCATGACCTTTGCCGGCCAGTGTCAGTGCCAATGCAGTTCCCCAGCTACCTGCTCCGATTACGCCAATTGTCTTCATATCATTCCCCTTTCCTGTCTCTCTTATGGAAATTCAATTTATTTTCTTCACCACGGACAAGCCTCATCAGGTTGCTCCGGTGCTTGAAAATCACGATCAGTGCCATCACTACGCCATAAGGCACAAAGCCGGGTTCCAGCCACATACACAGAAACGGACATGCGATGGCTGCCGTCAAGGACCCCAGCGAAACATATCTGGACAGAAGCACTACCACAGCTACGATCAGCAGGCATAGAAGCGCCATCCTCCAGTCGATAGCCAGAAACGCGCCAAACGCGGTGGCTACTCCCTTTCCCCCCTGAAACCTCAGGAGTACCGGGAACACATGTCCCAGCAGTACGGCCAGCGCACAGGCATAAGCCGCAACCGAAGAACAAAGCCATCCGCCCAGCAAAACCGCCAGAACGCCTTTGGCGATATCGATCACAAGTGTGATAACGGCTGCCTTGGCCCCCAACACACGAAACGTATTGGTGGTGCCTGCATTGCCACTGCCTTCCTTCTTGATGTCATGACCTGCCATCTTCGCCTGGATCGTAGAAGGAGATATGTTCCCCAGAAAATAAGCGATGACGACAGACAAAATAAAATATCCATTAACCATCATTGATCCTTCTCTCTCTTCTCTCTGAACACGAACTTGATGGAAGTACCTTCAAACCCGAAGGTATCCCGGATCCTGTTTTCGATATAGCGGGAGTAGGAGAAGTGCATCAGGCTCCGCTTGTTCACCTGGAAGGAGAAGAGCGGTGGCTCGATACCAACCTGTGTTACATAGTATATCTTCAGTCTCTTCCCCTTGTCGGAAGGCGGTTGTTTCATCATCATCGCATCCGCGATCAGGCTGTTCAGCTGTCCTGTCGGAATCCTGGTCTTTCGGATCTGGGCCACCTTGTCAGCGGTCTTCATGACCTCCTGCAACCGAACGTTATCCTTCACCGAGGTGAACACCACTGGTGCATAGGTGGCGAATACGAGTTCAGAAAGCACCTTCTGCCGGAAGTCCCTCATGGTATTGGTTTCCTTCTCGATCAGATCCCACTTGTTGACCACGACTACGATCCCTTTTCCGGCCTCATGGGCGATTCCACAGATCTTCTTGTCCTGCTCTGTCACGCCTTCTGCCGCATCGATCATCAGGATACAAACATCTGAACGCTCGATGGCAGCTACTGCACGGAGCACGCTGTATTTCTCGATATTCTCATACACCTTGCTCTTACGCCGAATGCCAGCCGTATCGATCAGGACGTATTCCTCACCCTGCCAACGGAAAGGTGTGTCGATGGAATCTCTGGTAGTACCGGCGATGTCTGATACGATAACCCTGTTCTCCTTGATGAGTGCGTTGATGAGTGAAGATTTCCCCACGTTTGGCTTTCCGATCACCGCCAGATGTGTCCGGTCATCCTCTCCTTCTCCGGCCCCCTTTGGGAAAGCCGCAACCACCTCATCCAGCACATCTCCGAAATTGAGTTTGTTGGCGGAAGAGACCGGGATCGGTTCGCCGATCCCCAGCTCATAGAAATCATACAGGGTGTCCGGTGGATCGGAGGGCTTGTCGATCTTGTTTACAAGAAGGATGACTTTCTTTCCGGTCTTGCGGAGCATGGCAGCGACTTCCTCGTCTGCAGCTGTCATCCCTTCCTTCCCGTCTACCATGAAGATGATCACATTAGCCATATCCATAGCCACCTGCGCCTGCTCCCGCATCTGGGACAGGATGACGTCCTTGCTATCCGGCTCGATACCACCTGTGTCGATCAGACCGAAGTGTACGCCGTTCCACTCCGCCTCCGCATAGATTCTGTCTCTGGTCACACCGGGGGTGTCCTCCACGATGGAGACTCGGCGTCCCACGATGCTGTTGAAGAACGTGGACTTTCCCACGTTTGGTCTGCCGACCACGGCCACGATTGGCTTACTCATTGAAAATACCTCCGGCAAACTCTTCTGCGTCAAATTCCTGGATGTCTTCGATGCCCTCTCCTGTTCCAATGAACTTGATGGGCATGTCGAACTCGTCTGCGATGGTGATGGCGATCCCACCCTTTGCAGTGCCATCCAGTTTGGTGATCACCACACCGGAGATCTCCGCCACCTCGTTGAACTCTTTAGCTTGAGAGATCGCGTTCTTGCCGTTGGTGGCATCCAGGATCAAAAGGGTTTCTCTGTCTGCCTCAGGATACTCTCGGCTGATCACACGGTTCATCTTCTCAAGCTCTGTCATAAGGTTCTTCTTGGTCTGTAACCTTCCTGCCGTATCACATATCAGCACGTCGATGTGCTTGGCTTTTGCCGACTGGATCGCATCAAACAGGACAGCGCTGGGATCTGCGCCCTCCTGATGCATGACGGTGTTGACACCGATGCGCTTGCCCCAGATGTCAAGCTGCTCCGCTGCCGCGGCGCGAAAGGTATCTGCGGCGGCAAACATGACAGTCTTGCCTTCTCTCTTGAGTTTGTTTCCCAGTTTGGCGATGGTGGTGGTCTTACCACCTCCATTGATGCCGATCATCATGATGACCAGCGGGGTCTTGTCGGATAATTTGTTACGCTCTCCCTTGTCGATCAGTCGGGCTATGATCTGTTTCAGTCCCTTTCTGACGTTCTTGGAAAGGACGATGGCATTATCCTTGATGTACGTGCGCAATTCCTCCATGATGTTCATGGTGGTATCCATGCCGATATCCGAGGTGATGAGGATCTCTTCGATCTCATCCATCATGTCCTCATCGATCTCAACGTGCATATACAAAGCATCATTCAGCCGTTCCGCCAGCTTTCCGAAAAAAGATTTTTTTCTTTCTGATATTCTTTCCATCATGCCTCCTCTATTCTACTCTCGCCGATCAGTTGACATACTCTTTTGGATCGTAATCTCCCATTCTGAGGCTGAGCATCTTGGATACACCGTGTTCCGGCATGGTAATGCCGTACAGCACATCCGCGGTCTCCATGGTAGCCTTCTGGTGAGTGATCAGCGCAAACTGCGTCTCTGAAAACTTCTGCAGATAGTGGGAAAACTTGTAGATGTTCTCGTCGTCCAGCGCTGCCTCCACCTCGTCAAGAATACAGAATGGAGTCGGCTTTGCCTTCAGCACAGCGAACATCAACGCAATGGCCGTCATGGTCTTTTCTCCACCAGAGAGCAGGTTGATATTCTGCAGCCGCTTTCCCGGAGGCTGCGCAACAATATCGATGCCGGATTCCAGAGGATCGGATTCGTTCTCCATTCGAAGTTCAGCATGCCCGCCACCAAACAACTCTGTGAACACACTCTCAAAATTCTCTTCGACCCTGTTGAAGTTTTCCCGGAAGGTTCGGATGATGGTCCTATCAAGATCCGTGATGATGGCAGTGAGTTCCTGCATAGCCTTCACCACATCATCTCGCTGGGAGGTCAGGAACTCGTACCGTTGACTCACCTGACGGAACTCTTCGATAGCGCCTACGTTCACGTCACCGATCTCTCGGAGTTCTTTTCGGATCTCCCTGCTCTCCCTGGTGGCTGCACCAACCGCAAAATCTTCCTGCCGCCGGTCTAACGCCTGGGCATAGGTCACCTCGAACTCTGTCCAGAGCCGCTCCTTCATGTTCTCCATCTGGGTCTCGTTCTTGGCCAGACGGATCTCCATCTGGTATTTCTGATCCCTCAGAGCGTTGATCTTCTGCTCCGTCTCTGCAGTCATCTCCGAGATTTCCCTGGCTCTGGCCAGCAATGTCTCCTTTTCTTTTCCCACTGCGGCTAGTCGGCCGTCCAGTTCTTCTCTTTTCTTTTCCAGCTCTTCCAGTCTCTGATCAGCGTCGTCACTATTTGTATCAAGCTCGCCGACTGCACGCGTGAGCTCCTCCAGTTCCTCTTGCTTGTCTTCGATCTGGAAGGTGATATCTTCGATGGATTCTCTGACTCTGCTCAGAAGTTCCTCGATTCCTTCCGTCTTCTCTTCTGCACGTTCCGCCTCGATCCGTGCCTCAGTGATCTCGTCCCCGGCTTTGTCGACCGCATCTTTGGTTTCGCGGTGCTCCTCAGACAGCATATCCATCTCGTGGGTGATCCTGTCGATCTCAGACTCGGCCTCCTTGGATTCCTGCACCATCTGAGCGATGAGTTTGTCCACGTCACTCAGTTCCTGATCAATGCTTTCGATCTCGGTTTTGTTTTTGGCGATCACGTCTTCGCGATCGTCGATGTCATTGCTGAGAGAAATGATCTGCTCTCTCATAGTCGCCTGCCTGAGCGCATGTTCCTGCGCTTCCTTGCGGAGATCATCCATCTGCTCCTGCAACTGCCGCAGTTGCTCTCTTACCTCGCTGTAGGTGGCAGCGACTGAGGATAATTCCTCGGATTTCTCCGCGAGCTGTGTCTTCATTCTGTCGATCTCGTTCCGACGCTCCAAAAGCCCCGCGGACTTGTTCTTGAAGCGTCCGCCGGTGATGGCTCCGCTGGCGTTGATGACCTCGCCCTCCAGTGTCACGAAACGCACACCGTTCCTCATATACTTGGACATGGCGATGGCAGAATCCAACGTGTCCACCACGGCTACACGTCCCAGCAGATACTCGTATACGTTCCGGTAGCGCTCATCAAACTGCACCAGGTCTACTGCCATACCAATGAAACCTTTGTCCCGCAGCACCCTTTCCTCTGGACGCACGGTGCGCCCCTTGATGGAGGTGACAGGCAGGAAGGTCAGTCGCCCGACCTTGTTGATCTTAAGCACCGTGATAGCGCGCTTGGCACTGTCGTCATCCTCTGAGATGATGTTCTGCATCGCGCCGCCCATGGCGGTCTCAATTGCGGTCTCGTAACCATCCGGTACCTTCATCATCTCACCGGCCACGCCGCAGATGCCCTTCAGTCCCATCCGCATAATGTATTTGACGGCGTTGTTGTAGCCCTCGTGGTTTTGTTCCAGTTCCTCAATGGTACGGCAACGGGACTCCATGCTCCCGCATTCGATCTTCAGTTCCTCGATCTTTCTGCGGAAATCGGCTTCCTTCTCCTGCGCCTTCTGTAACGCATCAGCTGTCTCTTTCCTTCTGGTCGTGAGATCACCACCGGTACTGCGATCTTTCGACTGCGCATCTTCCATCTCGGACAAAGTCCTGCGATCTTCTTTCAGTTCTTCTTCCAATTCCTGGATCTCCTGCAGGATGTTTGTTTTTCTTTCCTGCAAGGTCACCTTGAAATTCTCGTAAGAGCTGGCTTCGCTGCGCTTGGAAGAGGCCTTGCCAGATAGGTCGATGATCTTCTCGTTCCCCTGATCCATCTTCTCGGTGAACCTTGTGGATTCCGAGGTCATCTTCTGATAGACGTCGATCTTCTCGTCCAGGCGCTTCCGGGCTTCGTTAGCCTCGATTCGAGTCTTCAGCCGTTCCTGATTCAGACGTTCTTCCTCGCTCTTCTCGGTGGTCAGTTTCTTCTCCGCCTCTGCGATCTCTGCATGCAGACGCTCTTCCTCTCTGTGATAGTTAGCCAGTGTCTGACGGTTCAGCTCACTCTGGCTGCTGATGGAATTGATCTCCTCAATGACCGCCAGTTTCCCGGTATGTGCTTCCTCGCTGATCTTGTCCAGCGTGGAACTTCTGCTGTTGTTCTCGGCCAGCTCCCTGTCCGTGTCGACCTTGCTTTTCTCAAGGTCTCCGATCGTCTGTCCCAGAGCTGCTGCATCATCGCGGAACTGTAGATCCCGCTTCTCGGCATTCTCTATGTTTCGAAGGGTGATGTTGATCTCCAGATCCTGATAGCGTTCTCGCAGCGTTAGATAGCGCTGAGCCTTCCGGCTATCCTCCTCCAGACCTCCGATCCTGCCTTCGATCTCTCCCACTATATCTTCTATCCTGTCCAGATTGTTTCTGGTACCAGCCAGTTTGCGTTCTGCCTCGGCTTTCCTGGTCTTGTAGGCCACAATGCCGGCGGCCTCCTCAAAGATCTCCCTGCGTGTTTCGGACTTGTTGCTGACGATATCCGCAATCTTTCCCTGTCCGATGATAGAGTATCCATCCACACCGATCCCTGTATCCATGATCAGTTCCCTGATATCCTTCAGCCTGCAGGGATTGTTATTGATCAGATATTCGCTCTCACCCGAGCGGTACATCCTTCTGGTGATGGCGACTTCCTTGTATTCTATATCAAGGATCCCTGCGGAGTTGTCGATGACCAGCGTAACCTCCGCCATACCACGCGGACGCCTGCTCTCGGTTCCGTTGAAGATCACTTCTTCCATCTTGCCTCCACGAAGTGCCTTAGGACTCTGTTCTCCCAAAACCCAGCGCAGCGCATCACTGATGTTGCTCTTTCCACTTCCGTTGGGACCAACGATACAGGTGACCCCCTCGTGAAAATCCATCACGACCGGTTCGGCAAATGACTTGAAGCCATGCATTTCCAGTCTTTTAAAGTACATTAAATAAGTCCTCCGTCTAGTGTATTTCTGGCCGCATTCTGTTCTGCCTCCTTCTTGCTGTGACCGCTGCCCTTTCCCAGGATCCGGTCATTGCAGCAAAGGTGAACGTAGAAGACCTTGTCGTGGTCCGGTCCCTCTGTGCGGTCCAGAACATAACGAATCACAGGTGCGGTGCCGTCCTTCTGCAGGATTTCCTGTACCTGTGTCTTATAGTCGCTGAAAAGCTTTCCTTCCTTCGCTTTTCGGATGGTATCCGAAAACTCCCTGAGCACAAAGCCCTGGACGGCCTCGTAACCGCCGTCCAGGAAGATGGCGCCGATCACCGCCTCCACAGCATCCGCTATGATAGAGGAGCGATGGCGGCCTCCGTTCCGGCTCTCGCCATTCCCCATGAACAGCAACGCGCCGATTCCGAGTCTGTTTCCCAGTTCTGCCAGAGACTGTTCGCATACCACCTGCGCTCTGAGCTTGGTCAGGTTGCCCTCGGCCACCTGTGGCATGTGGCTATATAGGTAGGCACTGACCACAGCATCCAGATAGGCATCTCCCAGAAACTCAAGCCGCTCATTACATCTCCCGTGGGGGATCCCGTGCTCCCGGCAATAGGAACTGTGGGTAAGCGCCGTTTTCAAAAGATCCTTGTTCTGGAACTCATAGTGTAGCTTGTTTTCGATCGTTTCTATTTCCATCTGTCTTAATTCTCTCTGATTGCTTTCTCAATGGTACCTACCACATCCTCGCGGACATAGGGAATCGCTTTCAGGATGGTCATCCTGACAGCCGTCCGGTCGGAAGAACCGTGCATCTTCAGCAAGGCCCCCTTGACACCCAGAATAGGCGCCCCGCCATATTCCACGTAATTGAATTCCTTCTTGATCCCTGTCAGCTGATCCTTCAGAAGCAGTGCTCCCAACTTGGACTTAGTGTTGGTCAGGAATCTCTTCTTCAACTCCCGAAGCACCATCAATCCCATGCCCTCAGTCAGTTTAATAATGGCATTTCCGGTAAACCCGTCTGTGACGATCACGTCACAGACAGCATTCTGCAGTTCTCTTGTCTCGATATTCCCGATAAAATTCAGATCGCTCTCCTTCAGGAGTGTGTACGCTTCCTTGGTGAGCGTCGTTCCCTTGTGGCTTTCTGTCCCGTTATTGACCAGGCCAACGCTGGGGTCTTCCCGATCCAGGACCTTCTCCATGTAGATGCTTCCCATCAGGCCAAACTCCAGCAGGTTCTTCGCCTTGCACTCTGCGTTTGCCCCAGTATCCACCAAAAGGGAGGGCTCATATCCGATCACCGGATACACGGTCGCCAGCGTAGGTCTGTCCACACCCTTGATCCGTCCCAGAATGAGTGTTCCGCCCGCCAGAATCGCTCCGGTGCTCCCGGCAGAGATAAACACATCGCCGATTCCTTCCTTCACCATGTTCAGTCCGATCACGATGGAGGAGTTCTTCTTGCGACGGACTGCCTTGACAGGCGCTTCGTCATTGGTGATCACGTCCTCCGCATGGACGATAGTGATCCGATCTCCCGTATATCCGTTCTTCTCCAGTGTCTGGCGGAGCAGCTCCTCCTGTCCGACGATAGTGATATCATCTTCCGGAGAAAGCTCCTCGATGGCATCAATAGCACCCTGGCAGATCGCTTCCGGCGCGTTGTCACCGCCCATACCGTCCAATATGATCTTCATATTCTCTCCTCATATCTTTCTTCCGACCGCTGTCGGCACTGGCATTTAAGGCGGAGCGAAGTTCCTGACGTGCTCGCACGTCGAGGACGAAGCGACCGCCTGCACCGAGCGTCAGGAGCTTCAGCTCCTCTGAGTTTCAGTGGGGGGATTACGAATCCCCACCGAAACCCGTAAGTGGAACCCGCCGCCTTCAGAGGCGGGCATATCTGGCGCTCGTTATCTCATAATATAACATCTTATTATATCAGATAATCTCCTTGCTTACAAGCAAAAAGAGCGCCGCATAATGCGGCGCCCCGTGGTTCGTCAAAAGTCAGAGACTATTTCTCTTCCTTTGCTTCCTCTTCCTTCTCCTTGATCAGTTCCTTGATGATGACGTCGATTCTTCTGGCAACCTCTCTGAAGTCCTCCGGACCGAATCCTCTGGTGGTCATCGGTGCGGTACCGATACGTACACCACTGGTCTGCATCGGGGAACGAGGATCTCCCGGAACAGCGTTCTTGTTCAGTGTGATGCCATTCTCGTCGCATCTTGCCTGAAGTTCCTTGCCGCTGAAAGCATAGCCTTTCAGGTCCAGCAGGAATACGTGGTTGTCAGTTCCGCCAGTGACGATCTTGTAGCCCAGTTTCAGGAACTCATCAGCAAGTGCCGCGCAGTTCTCTACGACCTTCTTCTGATATTCCTTGAATTCCGGCTTCTGTGCTTCTTCAGCAGCAACTGCCTTACCGGCAATGATGTGCTCCAGCGGACCGCCCTGTGCATATGGGAAGACTGCGCTATCGACCTTCTTGGCCAGCTCAGGCTTGGCGAAGATCAAACCGCCTCTGGGGCCTCTCAGGGTCTTATGTGTAGTTGTCGTAATGATATCCGCATAGCCGAAGGGGGATGGGTGTACGCCTGCGGCAATCAGCCCTGCGATGTGAGCCATGTCTACCATGAAGTAAGCGTCCACTTCCTTGGCGATCTCAGAAAATGCCTTGAAATCGATGATTCTGGAATAGGCACTGGCACCGGTCATGATCAGTTTCGGGTGGAGCTCATGCGCTTTCTTTCTGACGTCTTCCATGTCGATGAATCCCCTCTCATCAACATCGTAGAAGTGCATGTCATACAACTTGCCGCTGAAGTTGACCGGGGATCCGTGGGTCAGATGTCCACCGTTATCCAGGCTAAGGGACAGGATGGTGTCGCCCGGCTCCAGGATTGCCTTGTATCCGGCAAAGTTCGCCTGAGATCCACTATGCGGCTGTACATTTACATGGTAGTCAGTGTTGAAGACCTTCTTCCACTGCTGTACACAGTACTCCTCCAGCTCATCGACGAACTCGGTTCCACCGTAGTAACGGCCCTTGTTACCCATCTCTCTAACATACGGATATCCTTCCGCATACTTCCAGGACAGGCAGCTTCCGCATGCAGCCAGCACTGCCTCAGAGCAGTAGTTCTCCGACGCGATCAGCTCGACGTTGTTCTTCTGTCTGTTGTACTCCTTCTCGATCAGGCCACCGACGATCGGGGAGGTCTTCTTGATGAATTCAAAATTGTCAACGTTGTAGGTGCTGTTATCCTTACCTTCTTTGTTAAACATATGCTACTCTCCTATTACTAATCAGAATATAGAAGCAATATTTTGTTAGAATAAATTATACCAAAAAAGCCCCTGTCCGACAAGGGCTTAATACAATCTCTATACAATAATGCATCAATTTAGAGCACGTCTTTCGCAAAACGTTTCATCCGGCTCACATATTTATTTAACACGGTGACAACTACGAAACCCAGCGCGATCGCAAGCGCGATCACCAGAGCCGTCACTCCGTTCTCCCATGCCATCGCAGAATTCTGACTGACCAGACCAAACATCATGTTGTAGAGATTCCGTCCCGGAATCAAAGGGACTGCCGATGCTATCAGAAAGATCGTAGCGGGGGCTTTGTTCCTGCGGGCACACACCTCGGCATAGAAGGCGATGAAGATCGACGCCACAAAATTGCCCATGAAGTAACTGTCTGCCACCTGGAACGCGATCAGGTAGATTCCCCAGGTCATCAGTCCCCCGACACCGGAGTATGCAATTTGCTTGCCTCGGATCCTCAAGATGATGGCAAACCCTACGGATCCGAAGAAGGCAGCTGTGAGTTGTATCAGTACCTGTATCTCATTCATAGCGTACCTCCCAGGAGCACGATAGATAATGCGAATCCGCAGGCAATGGCCGCCGCTGTCATCAGCGCGTTGAAAAGTCGCAGAAGACCTGTAGCCGTATCGCCGATGAGCATATCCCGGATGGCGTTGGTCATGGCGATCCCGGGGATCAGGAGCATGATCCCGCCCATCATGATGATGTCTGCGTGCTCCCCCATGCCGATATCGACCATGAGGATCGCTGCCACCCCTGCCACAAAGGATACGGAAATATTGTAGACGAAAGAGTTGGTCTCCCTGTCCTGCAGCGCCATCTGCAGGCAGACGATCAGAAGCGCCATAAACGCCGCAGCACCCGCGTCCAGCGGTGTGCCGCCAAAGAACACGGTAAACCCTGATGCCGCAAAGATGTTTCCAACAAACGTCAGCCACAGGGGCTGCTGCTTCCGCTCCATGACCTCCTGTAACTTCTCCTGCATCACCGGCACCTCCGGCGTGTTAGCACAGACGTAGCGAGACAGATCGTTCAGGTAGTCCATCCGATCGAAATTGACGTCGTTACGAACGATCCTGCGGATATGGGTCAGGATCCTACCGTCCGGCGTTTCCACCGTGACCTGCAGGTTGGATACGATGATGAACACGTTCACCCGGTCAAACCCGTAGGCGGCACACATACGTTCCACGCTGTCCTCCACCCGGTGGATCTCCGCGCCGGCCACCACCATCTCTTCGCCGATATCCAGTATAGTTTGCAAGATCTTATCGTAATTCATCGATAATAGCTCCCCGAATGGCACCGATCAGATAGAGAGACCCCGAGAACAGGATCAGGTCGTGCTGCTCCTTCTCTTCCAGCGCGGTCTTCACCGCCGTAAACGGATCGCTGCAGGCCCGGGCCTGAGCTCCTCGCTCTCTGATCCTTGCACAAAGCCTTTCGGCCTCCAGCTTCCGATCATTCACAGGTTCTGTGACAATAAAATTATCTGTAATGGTGAGGAAGTGATCCAGTACATCCTCCACGGCTTTGTCCGCCAGAATGCCGGTGACCATGAGGATATCCCGGCCAGCAAAGTCCTGGCGGATGGTCTCAGCCAACCGACGTGCGCCGTCCTCGTTGTGCGCCCCGTCAATGATCACATAGGGATCACGTCCGAGGATCTCGAACCGTCCGATCTGCCTGGCGCGCCTGAACCCGGTCTTGATCTCTCTGGTGGTGAGCTCCAGCTTGCCCTGCTCAATCAGAAGCGTCAGTCCATAGAGGGCTGCCACCGCATTGCTCACCTGGTGCGCACCGGCCATGGTCAGTTCGACCCCTTTGTAATTATGTTCCAGAATCTCCACATCGAACAGGCTGCCGAACGCATCCTGCCGCTTGACCCGTGGCTGCACCAACGTAGCATCAAACAGCGGTGCATCCAGCTCGTGGGCCCGCTTGCGGAACACAGCAAGCGCCTCCGGCCTCTCTGTATTTACCACCACCGGGCATCCCCGCTTGATGATCCCCGCCTTCTCAAAAGCGATCTCAGGGATGGTCTCCCCCAATCTGTCCATGTGATCCAGGGAAATGGAAGCGATGATGCAGCAGAGCGGATGCTTCACCACATTGGTGGAATCTCCTCTGCCGCCCAGGCCCACCTCCAGCACCACGTAATCGCAACCCTTGCGCGCGAAATACAGAAGTGCCATAGCGGTGACTACCTCGAATTCCGTTGGCGACTCATAGCCTTCGGCCTTCATCTCATCGGCTTTGTCACAGACCAGATTTGCGATCTCCTCCAGATCATCGTCGGCGATGTAGGCGCCGTCATACTCGATCCTCTCGTTGAATACTTCCAGATAAGGGGAAGTGAACAGGCCAACATGGTAGCCTCCCTCCCGCAGCGCCTCGTAGACGTATCTGCATATGGAGCCCTTCCCGTTGGTTCCGGCCACATGTATAACATCAAGACACTCCTCGGGATGTCCGAGTTTCCCGAGGAGCACTTCCATTCTGTCCAGGCCGAGAACCACACCAAACGTAAGATACGAGTGCACTCTCTCCAATGCCTTCATTTACTTATTCACCTTTCCTTCGATCTGTGTAAGCTGCTGAACGACCTTCTCTAACATCTCAGAATACTTGGCCATCTTGGCTTTCTCCTCGTCCACTACCTTCTGGGGTGCCTTGGACACAAATCCCTGGTTGGCCAGTTTCTTCTCTACGCGCTGAACTTCCTTGGTGAGACGATCCTTCTCCTTGGCGAGACGTGCGAGTTCTGCTTCCATATCCACCAGTTCCTCCAGTGGCACAAAGATCTGCGCACCGGCGATGACCTTGGACATGGAATCTTCCGGTGCATCGGTTTTCTGTCCGGTGAATGTGATCTCAGTGATATTGGCCAGATCCTTGATGTAACGTTCACCGGCCTTCAGCTGCTCCATGGTCTCTCCCTCAGAAACGATCACTGCCGTCAGCTTGCGGGAAGGCGCTGCCTCGGCCTCGGCCCGGATGTTACGGACAGCCGTGACGGCCTCCATGGCTTTGTTCAGGATCGCCTCCTCTGCCGGAAAGTTCCTGGACTCACTATAAACAGGCCACGGCGCCCGGATCAGATATCCATTTGCCGGGACATTCTCATCTGTCTCGTGAGGCAGATAACTCCAGATCTCCTCTGTAATGAACGGCATGAAAGGATGCAGCAGTTCCAGCATATTCTTCAGCACCATGACCAGGACGAAACGGGCGACCTTCTTGTCTTCCTCGTCCTCTGACCACAGGCGCTTCTTCACGATCTCGATGTACCAGTCGCAGTACTCGTTCCAGATCAGGTCGTAGACACGCTGTCCCGCCAGCCCCAGATCGAACTTGTCCATCTCCTCGGTGACGTACTTCGCTGCGTCGTTAACACGGCTGATCATCCACTTATCCTCGTCCCGCAGGGCGATACGGCTGAAATCGTTGGTGTCGCAGCAGGCTCTGCCACAGCAATCATCACAGCACTTGGCCAACGGAAGGAAGTTTCCCTCCTCATCCTGAAGATTCATGATGACGAATCTGGATGCGTTCCAGAGCTTGTTGGCGAAGTTACGGGCAGCCAGGATCCTCTCCTCCAGGTAACGCATGTCATTGCCCGGGGTGATGCCGGTCACCAGCATGAACCGCAGCGCATCTGCGCCGAATTTGTCGATCTCCTCCAGCGGATCGATACCGTTGCCAAGAGATTTACTCATCTTGCGGCCCTGCGCGTCTCTCACCAGTCCGTGCACAAAGACGTACTCGAACGGTGGCTCTTCCACCGCCTCACAGGCTGCGAAGACCATGCGAACGATCCAGAAGAAGATGATATCGTATCCGGTCACCAGTACGTTGGTAGGATAGAAATACTCCAGTTCCGGTGTCTTCTCCGGCCATCCCAGCGTAGAGAAAGGCCAGAGTGCGGAGGAGAACCAGGTATCCAACACGTCCTCGTCCTGCTTCAGGTGCTTGCTTCCGCACTTGGGGCAGACGGTGGGGTCTTCCATGTCCACGATCACCTCACCGCAGTCCTGGCAGTACCAGGCAGGGATCCGGTGTCCCCACCACAGCTGACGGGAGATGCACCAGTCGCGGATCTCGTATAGCCAGCGCAGATAGGTCTTCTGGAATCTCTCCGGTACGTGCTTCAGCTTGCCGGATTCCGCCGCCTCGATGGCCGGCTTGGCCAACTCTGCCATGGAAACGAACCACTGATCAGAGAGCATGGGCTCAATGACGGTGTGGCAGCGATAGCACTCGCCCACTGGAATGACCATGTTCTCGGTCTTCACCAGATAGCCGGCTTCCTCCAGGTCCGCGACCCACTGCTTACGGCACTCGTATCTGTCCATGCCTGCATACTTGCCGGCATACTCGTTCATGGTTGCATCCTCGTTGATGCAGGAGATGACCTCCAGATCATGCCGCTGCCCGACCTCAAAGTCGTTGGGGTCATGGGCCGGAGTGATCTTCACGGCACCGGTTCCCTTCTCCGGATCCGGATAGGGGTCGGCGATGATGGGGATCTCCTTGCCCACCAGTGGCAGAATCACCTTCTGTCCGATCATATCGGTATACTTATCGTCTTCCGGGTTCACGGCGATGGCCACATCTCCAAACATGGTCTCCGGACGGGAGGTAGCGACCACCATATCCTTGCCACCTTCTTCTGCAGCAGGATAGCGGAAGTACCAATAGAGACCATCCTTGTCCTCGTGCTCCACCTCTGCGTCAGACAAGGATGTTCCACAGGAGGGACACCAGTTGATGAGACGGTTTCCGCGATAGATCAGCCCCTTCTTGTAGAGCTTCACAAAGAAAGTCCGGACGGCCTTGCTGCAGCCCTCGTCCATGGTGAAACGTTCTCTCTCCCAATCGCAGGAGTCGCCCAGCTTACGGCACTGTCTGGTGATCCGTCCGCCGTACTCTTCCTTCCAGGCCCAGGCGCGCTTCAGGAATTCTTCTCTTCCAAGATCTTCCTTTTCCAGACCCTCTTCCTCACGGATCTTGTCCACCACCTTCACCTCTGTGGCGATGCTGGCATGGTCAGAACCCGGCAGCCACAGAGCGCTGTAGCCCTGCATCCTCTTCCAACGGATGAGCACGTCCTGGAGCGTCTGGTCCAACGCATGCCCCATGTGCAGCTGTCCCGTGATGTTCGGTGGCGGCATGACGATGGTGAAGGGCTTCTTGTCCTTGTCTATTTCGGCACGAAACGCCCCGTTCTCTTCCCACATCTTGTAGATGCGATCCTCAAAATCCTTGGGATCGTAAGTCTTGGCTAAGTTCTTACTCATTCTCTATCCTTTCTTATAAGTGTATTCTCGATGGCGCACAGTCTTTCCTCAAAAAAAGTCCTCTGCACCCAATGTGCAAAGGACGAAATATCTCCGCGGTACCACCTTGCTTCCGGTGCACAAAGCAGTGCGATCCGGCTCTCATTCAACCAACTGAACTCCGAAGCGACCTTCCGCAGTCACTGCCTTCGGCACCTCTCAGCCACGGATGCCACTCTCTGTACAGGGTTCTCTGCGTACTCCTCTTCCTCAACGTTCTATGCAATTACCCTACTATTGTAACACATATTCCAATGTATGCAAGAGGGAAATTGTGATCCCATGGAGCCCAATTTTTTCAAGAATAGTATTGACAAAACATACAGGACAATGTATTATTATTTATGTAATTTTATTCATTGCCCTCTCCGTTTTTCGAAGTATACTGGAGCTTGCTCCAGCCTTCAAAAACTTACGAGGCTGTTGCCTGAAAGTGTATTGATACACCCAGAGCAGCAGCCTTGTTTTTTAGACGTTACAGAAGAAAGGGCAGAAACCACAGAACCAAAAAAAGACTCTGAATCCCAATAGGTAAAAAAAGGGGGGGGCAGACGCACACGCCTTGTGTGTCTGTCCCCTTTTTCTTATTCCGCCGGGTCCTTCGCGCCCTTCAGGTAGAAGAACTCGCTCAGTCTGTTCTTTCCATCGATCAAACCGTTGTACTGAAGCTTCTTGTACTCCTCGATCTTCGGACTGACGGCTGTCTCTTCGTCCGGCTTATACATCTTGCCGGTGCTGTCTTTGTAGCAGATATCGGAGATCACCGGGACATCCTTCCGCAGATCCATCAGGTACTTATCATACCCTGTCATGGGCAGACCGGTCTGCTGCTTCAGGTACGCCTTCAGGTAGTTGGCGCTCATGTCCAGTCCCTCCTCTGCCTTGTAGTCGTAGTTGTGCCAGATGAGGAACGGTACCTGATACTTCTTCTCGATCTCCTCGATGTTCATCTTCTCTTCGCTCTTGCCGTAGAGACTGTTGTAGAAGCTGTTTCCAAGCCGTGGCTGGTGATCGCCGAACCAGATGATAATGGTCGGTTCTTTCACCTTGCTGAAGTAGTCGAACAGTTGCGGCATGGCCTCGTCGGTGATCTTGATCAGGTTCAGATACTGCTCTGCCTGCTCTTCCCGGGCGCTATTGCTGGTGATCTGTACCTTCTTCGGCTGGATCACGCCCTCAGACAGTTTGTAGCCACCGTGATTCTGGATGGTCACGTTGAACATGTAGTAAGGCAGCTTGCTCTTCTTCCGGGTCTCCTCGTAATCCTTCTCCAAAACTTCGAAGTCAAAGGCGTCTGTGGCATAAGCCCGAATAGTGTCATGATCGCCCAGATCCTCCACAGCGATGTGCTTCTCAAAACCCAGATCCGGGTAGACCAGGTTCCGGTGGTAGGAGTTCCGCATGCCCGGATGGAAAGCTGTCAATCCGGAGTAGCCTTCGGACCGCAAATCCCAGGTCATGGACGGGATCGGCTCGTTCTCTTTCATGATGCCGATATACGGCAGTGAGTGGAAGGGCAGGAACTGCATGGTGTGCCCCGTCAGGAACTCAAATTCCGAGTTGGCGGTGGAGCCGCCCAGCACGGACATGTGCAGTGTCCCCCGCACCGTGTTCTTCTTGATACTGTTGAAATACGGCATGTACGGAATGTTCGTCTCCAGTCCCTTGTGGACAGAGAGATCCGAATACGCCTCGTTCATGACCACGATAATGTTGGGCGTTTGCTTTGTGACCGCAGTCACCTTGGTCGCAGGATCGGACTGGTACCTGTCGGCAATCTCCTTCGCCGCCTCCGGCGAATACCCATCCGGCTTCTGGACCACGGAGTTGCGGGCCATGATCATGAAGGACAGATAGTATCCGTATTTCTTGTATTTCTTCTTGGGTTTGAAGTTGGTGAGACGGATGTCATGCTTCTCGATGATGTCGCTCTCAAAGATCACATAATCCACCGCATACACCCACGCGCACGCCAGCAGGATCACAGCGATTCGCTTCTTCCAGGGAAGACCCTTGTAACTCTTCAGGGAAAGGGCCAGGCAGATCCATATCGCCGAGAGCAGGATCCCCCAGAGCATGGCTTTGTTGAAGGTGAGGCTGTAGCTGCCCACCACCTGCAGGCCGGTCTCCCACGCGGTAATATCCGTGGGGATCAGCGGCGAGTTGCGGAACACCAGGAGCATATAGTTGGCCAGACCGAACAAGAAGGTGATCAGCGTCAGGATCACAGACGTGTACTTGGTCCTGTTACAGATCGCATAGACCACGAACCAGATGCATCCGATGATCATCATGTTCAGCAGCCCATCAAATCGGAACAGCAGTCGGAACACGCTGAGAACCGGCCTTCCGGAGATTTTGCAGATGATGTAGAAGGACGCAAACGGACTCAGGAAGAACATGATCCTGGAGAGGAGCACGTTCAGATTCAACGGCTTCTTGCCCTTCGGCTCACGACGTCTGTTCAGACGATCCTCCACCTTGTTCAGCGGGATCAGGATCAGCACACAGGTGAAGATCACCGCCAGGATGAAGAATGTGAACACGGTGTAGGTAAAATGCCTGTAAACGTTAGCCGCGAACAGGTGCTGCCCCGCCAGTTTCTTCCCATCCAGTGTCAGGACGTTCTCATCGTCTACCTTCTCGTTACAGAGGTAGACGTCAAATGGTGCGGTCTCGTTCAGTCCCTTGGTCTGCAGCACGACGTAATAGACGTTACCCACAGTGACCCTGGTACCCTGCTTGTTCTTGTCATTGTTCAGCCAGTTCAGTGTTCCCTTGGCGTTCAGGTCGATGGTGTCTCCGCTGAAGGAGAACCGGGTCACCGCGTTGTGCGCCACCATGTTAGTGGGCAGTTTGGCATCCACTACCTTCTTCCCATTTTCGTCCTGAATGATGACGCTTACCTCGCCGGTGCTCTTGTAACTCAGCGGGTTGTTGAAGACCAGCCGCACTTCGGAAAGTCGCTTGTCCTGAGCCACAAAGCGTTGTTTCAGGGTTTTGGTCCCCTGCATGGACAGCTTGTTCTCCGTCCGGAACTGGTAGCGATACAGATCCTGATCGGACTTCACCTTCCCTGTCGGGTGCCTGTGCTCGTCGTTCACATCCCCCTGATGGATGTAGGCCAGCTTCTCGTCATTCAGATACTGGTCATTCTTCAGGAAGTTTGATTTCTGAGACATGATAAACCCCAGTACCCCGATCAGCACCAGACACAGGATGATCTTCCATATAAAACTTCTCTTGCTCTCGTATATGTTGTCTATTTTCAAACTTTCACCTCGCAACTGCATAATGCGTATATCCAAAGAAACATTATATCAAAAAATGCAAAAAAAGCAAATCCCAATACTGCAGAGAACTGTCTCAGGTGAGACAGTTCTCTGTTCTGACGCATATTGCTTTGTCCTGTCACTACTCCTCAGACATCACCGCGCCCTTGCAGGACGGGCCAACCAGCTTGCTGTATCTGTACAGCCAGCCATGGCGGACCTTCGGCTCCGGTGCAACATAAGCGGCCCGGCGTCTGGCGAACTCCTCATCAGAAACCTGGGCATTCAGCTTACCGGCGGGGATATCGATCTCGATGATGTCTCCCTCCTGCAGCAGACCGATATTGCCGCCGCTGGCTGCCTCTGGGCAGACGTGCCCGATGGAAGCCCCGCGGCTTGCTCCGCTGAAACGTCCGTCGGTGATCAGCGCCACGGTCTTGTCCAGTTTCATGCCTGCCAGGGCGCTGGTAGGATTCAGCATCTCCCGCATGCCGGGACCTCCCTTGGGGCCTTCGTAGCGGATGACCACCACATCGCCGTCCTTGATCTTACCGGCGTAGATGTCCGCAATGGCTTCCTCCTCGCCGTCATACACACGGGCAGGTCCTGTATGGGTCAGCATCTCCGGTGCCACCGCGCTACGCTTGACCACGCTGCCCTCCTGGGCAATGTTCCCCCACATGATGGCGAGACCGCCGGTCTCACTGTAGGGATTGTCCACGGAACGTATGGCATCGGTCTTGACATATGCCTCGGCAATGTTCTCCCCTACGGTCAGCCCGCTGGCCGTGATCAGGGAAGTATCGATCAGACCCTTCTTGTTCAGTTCTGCGATCACCGCCTGAACGCCGCCTGCAGCGTTCAGGTCATGCATGTGGGTGCCGCCGGCCGGTGCCAGATGGCACAGATTCGGGGTCTTTCCACTCATTTCGTTGAAGATCTCCATGTTCAACTCCACACCGGCCTCATTGGCAATGGCCAGAAGGTGCAGCACAGAGTTGGAGGAGCAACCCAGTGCCATGTCACAGGCCAGAGCGTTGCGGATGGACTTCTCGTTGATGATCTGGCGGGCGGTGATACCCTTCTCTACCAGATTCATGATCGCCATGCCAGCGTGCTTAGCCAGCATGATCCTGCCGCTGTGGACAGCCGGAATGGTGCCGTTGCCAGGCAGCGCGATACCGATGGCTTCGCACAGACAGTTCATGCTGTTGGCGGTATACATGCCGGAGCACGATCCACATCCCGGACAGACGTTCTGTTCAAACTCCAGCAGACCTTCGTCATCGATAATATCTGCCTTCCTTGCTCCAACGGCTTCGAACATCTTGGACAAAGACGTCTCTGTACCTGCTACCACGCCGCTGAGCATGGGCCCACCGGAGCATACGACTGCCGGGATATCCAGGCGGCATGCTCCCATTACCATACCTGGCACGATCTTGTCACAGTTAGGGACCAGCACCAGCCCGTCGAACTGGTGGGCGTTGGCCATGGTCTCCACACTGTCAGCGATCAGTTCTCTGCTCGGCAGAGAATATTTCATGCCTATGTGTCCCATGGCAATACCATCGCAGACACCGATGGCCGGTACCATGATGGGGGTGCCGCCGGCCATACGTACACCGGCCTTGACGGCTTCGGTGATCTTGTCCAGATGGATGTGTCCCGGAACGATCTCGCTATGAGCGGACACGACGCCGATCAGTGGACGGTCCAGTTCTTCCTTGGTGTATCCCATGGCGTAGAACAGACTCCGCATAGGAGCACGTTCCACGCCCTTTGTTACGTTATCACTTCTTCTCATGCTATTCTCCTTCTACAAAGCACGGGCGGACAGCGTCCGCCCTCAGACTGTAGACAAAGTCATACTCAACCGGCGGCTGTCCGCCTGGGGAAGTCGGTAGATAGATACTGAACTTACGACTCTCACAACTTCCACACGATGATAATTCCACATACTGCCTTTGGATCCCTGAAGATGTGGAGTAATTCAGCCGAGGAATTCCACAGATTACCCATAGAACCCTGAAAATGTTGAAGAAACAGAGACAATAATTCTACATATCAGCTTTGTACTCCAAAAACGTTGAAAACGTCGGAATAATCATTCCACATATCACCTTACGAATTACTTGACTCCCTCGTAAGCAGGAGATTTGTCTACACGCTGCGGGCGGACAACGTCCGCCCGCAATCATTCTACATATATTGCATCGCTGTGCTCGGGTTAGGTCATCGCGCGGTAGGCCGCGTCCGATCACGCTTCGCTCTGCTTGCGTTCTCGGGCGTCCCTCGCGGCTGACCTACCATCCATTTGCTCCGCAAACTCATCGCGCGGTAGGCCGCATCCGATCACGCTTCGCTCTGCTTGCGTTCTCGGGCGTCCCTCGCGGCTGACCTACCTACGATCCCTGCATCGCTGTGCTCGCAGCGATCGGGTTAGGTCATGCTACTGGAGCCAGCTCATCATCTTGCGGAGTTCTCTGCCCACCTCGTTCACCGGATGCTCAGCCTGGACTCTTCTCATGGCCAGGAAGTTGGCCTTGCCACCAGCGTTGAACTCCTGAATGAACTGAGAAGCAAAGGTGCCGTCCTGGATGTCGGACAGAACTTTCTTCATGTTCTTTCTGGATTCCTCGGTGATGATCTTGGGGCCGGTGACATAGTCGCCGTACTCGGCCGTGTTAGAAATGGAGTATCTCATCATATCGAACCCCTTGGCATAGATCAGGTCAATGATCATCTTCATTTCGTGGATGCACTCAAAATATGCCATCTCTGGAGCATAGCCTGCCTCCACCAGAGTCTCCCAGCCAGCCTTCATCAACTCACAGACACCGCCACACAGTACTGCCTGCTCACCAAACAGATCGGTCTCTGTCTCTTCCTTGAAGGTGGTCTCGATGATGCCGGATCTTCCTGCACCGATGCCGGAAGCATAAGCCAGGGCGATATCCTTTGCCTTGCCACTGGGATCCTGCTGAACAGCGATCAGAGAAGGAACGCCGGAACCCATGGTGTACTGTTCTCTTACGATATGGCCCGGGCCCTTAGGAGCGATCATGATGACGTCCACATCTGCCGGTGGAACGATCTGCTGGAAGTGAATATTGAAACCGTGGGCGAACGCCAGCGCATTCCCCTCATGCAGGTGCGGTGCGACCTTCTCGTTGTAGATAGCAGCGGTCAGCTCGTCCGGTGTCAGCATCATGACTACGTCACCTGCTTCAGCTGCATCCTCTATATCCATGACCTCCAGACCGAAATCCTTGGCTTTCTTCTCGTGGGAGGAGCCCGGTCTCAGGCCGACTACGACGTGTGCGCCACTCTCGGTCAGGTTCATGGCATGGGCATGGCCCTGGCTTCCGAATCCAATGATCGAGATGGTCTTTCCATCCAGTACACTGAAGTTACAATCCGCATCATAATACTTGGTGATCATTTCTGTTTTCTCCTTTTTTGTATTTAATTTAAAATAGTTATCAAAAATAGTTACTGCAGCTTGGTGTTCTGCTCACTGCTCTCAACCGCAGTGACACCGGATCTGGTATAGTCAGCGATGGTATATCCCTGAATGATCTCAAGGAACCCGTCGATCTTCTCCGGATAACCTGTCATCTCGATGACCATGTTGGTGGTAGTCAGATCCACCACATGCCCCTTGTAGACACGGACAATGTTGAGGACCCGGTCTCTCTCCTCCGGCCCCACCCGCAGGTTGACCAGAAGGAGTTCTCTGTAAAGGTTGGTCTCTCTTGTAAGAAGTGTGACCTTCTTGACCACTTCCACCTTTTCCAACTGCTTCATGATCTGTGGAATATACTGTTCCTCCACGTTGAAGACAATGGTGATCCGGGTGATGTCCGGATTGTTGGTCGTCGATACAGTGATGGTGTCAATGTTGAAACCACGCCGCCCCAACACACTGCTGACTCTGGTCATGACGTTCGGTGCGTTTTCCACGAGAACGCTGACGATTCTCTTCTTATATTCTGTTGCCATCGCGTCCTCCTAATCCAAAATGATCTCTTCCACAGTCTTGCCGCCCGGAATCATAGGGAGCACCCTCTCCTCCGGTTCGATCATGACCTCGATCCACACCGGTCCATCGACCTTCATGGCCTCTTCCATGGCTGCCCGGAACTCCTCCAGGCTCTCCGTATGGTATCCCTTGGCACCAAAGCCCTCTGCCAGTTTCACGTAGTCTGTCTTCCTTGCCGGCATGGTACTGGAGTACCTCCGATCATAGAAGATGGTCTGCCACTGATACACCATACCGAGCACTGTATTGTTGAAGATCACAGTGATGATCGGCAGGTTCTGGCTGACCGCCGTGCAGGCCTCGTTCAGGTTCATGTGGAAGGATCCGTCTCCTGTCAGATGCACGACTCTGCAATCCGGCTGTCCGATCTTGGCGCCGATCGCAGCCCCGTATCCATAACCCATGGTCCCCAGACCTCCACTGGTCAGGAATTTCTTTGGTTTCCTCATATGCAGATACTGGGCTGACCACATCTGGTGCTGCCCCACATCCGTCACATAAATGGTGTCCTCATCACACATATCCGAAATGGTATGCAGGATCTCCATCGGATCCGTCCCGTGATCCATGGTCCGTGGAAGTACCTTCTGTTTCCAGGCAGTGACCCGGTCATGCCATTCCGGATGAGTCGTCTTGGCCACGTCCGGAAGCGCCTGGGTCAGGAAATCCTTCACATCAGCAACACAGCAGGTGTAGGTCTCCACATTCTTGTCGATCTCACTGGCGTCGATATCCACCTGTACGATCCTCGCTCGCCGTCCCCACTTCTTGGTGTTGAGAGCGACCCGATCGCTGAACCTGGCTCCCAGTGCCAGGATCAGATCCGCCTGATCGATGGCTCGGTTGGCAGCCACTGTTCCGTGCATTCCTACCAGCCCCAGATCCAGTGCATCCTCACAGCTGACAACACCATCCGCCATCAGCGTATGAACGGAAGGAATATCGGCCTTGTGAAGAAGCTCTTTGACTTCCTTCTCTGCATCCGAAGCCACGCAGCCACCACCGATATAGGCCACCGGCTTCTCTGCGTTGTTGATCAGCTTGACGATCTCCTTCAGTTGCTTCTCACTGACTTCCGGTTTAGGATCCAGAGGCAACGGTGCCTTGTTGGTAAACTCTGTTTTGGCAGCGGTCACATCCTTGGTGATATCCACCAGCACCGGCCCTTTCCGTCCACTGTTGGCGATACGGAAAGCGTTGCGAAGAGCATCCTCCAGATTATCAATGTCATTGACGAAATAGTTCATCTTGGTGATTGGAATGGTGATGCCGGCGATGTAGATCTCCTGGAATGCATCTCTTCCGATCAGATCGTTGGTAACATTGGAGGTAATCGCGACCATAGGTACGCTGTCCATATAAGCGGTCGCGATTCCGGTGACCAGGTTGGTCGCACCCGGTCCACTGGTGGAGAACACCACGCCTGTCTTTCCTGTCGCTCTGGCATAGCCGTCTGCCGCATGGGAGGCCCCCTGCTCGTGGGCAGTCATCACATGCTTGATCTTGTCACTGTACTTATATAGTTCATCGTAGATGTTCAGCGCAGCGCCTCCGGGGTATCCAAATACCGTATCCACCCCGTGATCCAGCAGGACTTCCAGAACGATCTGTGACCCTGTCAATCTCATAGTTATCTATCTTCCTCTCATCTAATTATTGTCTTTCGCGCACAAAAATGCGTCAAGACAATTATAGCCCTTTTCTAAAAAAAGTCAACTTATATCCCCACTCTCTCAGACTGTCCGGAAAGTTTCCATCGCATGCTGCAACGCATATGGTGTAGTCATGTCATCCTTGATGTAGAACCCGGCGAATTTGTAGTAGTTCTCTCCTGCCGGATATACATAGAACATGCAGACCATCTCACTGTTTCCGGTCTTCAGAATGTATTCGATCCCCTTGACCTTCATCCCCTTGACAGATATCTGTGTTCGAACAGGTCTCACGGACATCTCCTTTTCCTGACTCTTCAGCAGATTCTCGATCAGTGTGTCAAAATACTGATCCAGATCCCCGCCAAAAGAGATAGGCTCCACGTCAAAGTGGGGAACCTTCTTACCCTTCTCGATGTATACATAACTGTGTGCCTCCTGGATCTCGCTCTGGAAGGCTTTGTCCATCTGGAAGGAGTACCCGCCGCGATCGTTATTCACCTCCACGTAGTTCCCGGAAGGTGTACCGGTGCCAGCGGATCCCACGGAAGCTCCCACCGCATCGATAGACTTGTAACTTCCCTCCTCCCTGGTATTGGAAGGCGCCGCTTCCCTGCCAGCCGCAGTGTACTCCTCCGGTATCAGGAACAAAGCCTCGTCCACCTCGCCATCCAGCGCGTTGATCTTCAGGACCTGCTTCTGTCCACCCCGGGTCAGGGCAAAGTACCCCAGCTTGCCATCCTTGTAACCGAACACCGCCTCGTCCTCGCCATCTCTGAAGGTCTCTGTGGCATACTCTTCTCCATCATACTTGACGCTCCCCTCCTCGTAGTCGCCGGAGACACTCTCTCCCGCCGCCATGATGGCATCCGTGCCGCTGGCGATCTGGTCAAGCTGCTTCTGATACGCCTCGTTGATTTCCTCCTTCACCATGGTCTTGCTGGCCGGATCAAGGGTCGTGATCGTCCTTCCATCGCTGAGTATGATCGCCTTCTGCCCACCCGCTTCCACGCTGGCATACAGGTGATCGCCCTTCTTGGCGACTCCGATGATCGTCCTGGAACCGCTATCCAGCTGCTCCACCTCCATGTGAACGCCCGTCTTCTCGGTGATCGACTTGAACGTCTTTTCGGTCAACGACTCCTTGTCACCGCATCCCGCAGCGAGCAGCGCCATCGTACACAAAGCCGTCATCGCCAGGATCCATTTCTTCCACTCTCTACTGAACATAGCAATCCTCCTCTACTATTCCGGCAGAAACTCCACCCTTCCATCCTCCACATGATACAAAGCCCCCACGACCTCCAGGCCCTTTTCGTCCTCGATGGGATGGATCGCAAGTTCGTGGCGGATCCGCTCTACACCGTGCATCACGTTCAGGCAGCTTGCCTTCTGATCATCTGTCTCATCCCCGATGGCCAGCGAGATATCCTTCAGAATGTAGTCGATGAACCCGCCGGAATGTCCGGCGATCACGGAGCCCACTGCGCCACACCGGGTATGCCCCATCATAACGATCAGTTTTGTTCCAAGATGTTCTGCCGCGTACTCGATACTCCCAAGCTGATGGTTATCCAACACATTGCCGGCTACCCGGATCACGAACAACTCACCGATCCCTGCAGAGAATATACTCTCCGGGATCACTCTGGAATCGGAGCAGGTAATGATGATCGCATAGGGATGCTGCCCCTTCTCCGCTGTCTGCAGCCTGATTTCCGGGGAAATGTCTCCCTGCCCTGTTCTGGCCTCTATATATGCCTGGTTCCCGTCGATCAATTTCTGCCTTGCTTCTTTTGCCGAAAGCATATCGTCACCTCACTTCTCCTGAAACAACTCCACCTTCTCTCCCAGAGGTCCGGTAAAGAAAGCGATCCGGATGGGAAATACCGGGTCAGAGTCCAGTTCCACGTCCTTCGGTTCGACCAACACCTCATAGCCAGCCTCCCGGATCCTGGCGATGCATGCGTCCACCTGATCGGTAGCCAGCGCAAAGTGCTCCACGGCTCCGTTCAAAAACACGCCTTCTGTATCCATGAAGATCTCAATCAGTCCACATCCAGTGTCGATCTGGACCCCCCGGTGCCACTCACGCACCACACGCATCCCCAGCACATCGCGGTAGAATGACACTGCCTTCGAGAACTCCTCCGGTGAGTTGCACTGCATTGAAACATGATGGATTCCCTTGATCATAATACGCCTCCTATAGTATTCCTTCGTGTACAAGCAGCCAGCGCTTGTTTTCTATACCACCACCATATCCAGTCAAAGATCCGTCCGCACCGATCACCCGGTGACACGGGATCATGATACAGATGGGATTCCATCCCACCGCACCGCCCACTGCCTGGGCAGACATGCGCCCGGTCGTACTGCGCTTCTGTGCGATCTCCTGTGCGATTTCCCCATAAGTCACCGTTTCTCCATAGGGGATCTCCATGAGCCTGGACAGTACTTCCTTCCGAAAGGGAGTCAACTCCTCGATCCGGATCTTCGGCAACGTGCTCCCAGGATGCCCGGCAAAATAATCGTCCAGCCAGCGTGCTGCTTCCTCAAACACCGGGACTTGTTCTTCCGATACAGGGCTTTGTGCCCCGTTCTGCAGAAAACGCAGTCCGGTGATTGCCGTGCCGTCGCTGGTCAGCAGGATGTCATCCAAGCCCGAGGGGGTGTGATAGACCATGCGATAAAACTCCGGAAAAAAGGTTCTGATCACCTGGCTGTCCGGCCGCCCGATCAGCGCGCTCATGATCTGTTCCCCGGCACAGAGACCGCCTTGATCACTTCCATCGCCCATTTCTCATCTACGATCAGATCCTGTCTGCCCCGCAGATCTGCCATCTGGCCGCCAAAATTATCCACCGTCTCCTGGTACAGTTCCTCCGGAATTTCCAAGGATCCAAGAGGACCCTCCATGCCTATTACCACAAAGACGTCCTTCCCTTCGTCATCGGCATAGTACAGTTCCACATCCCCCAGTTGCGGCTGCTCTGACATGATCCGGTTCTGAAAAAACACCTTCAGCAGTTCTATCACACGGTCATCACGTCCGGCATCAAAGACCCGGATCTTCTCCTCCAGTTGGTTAATATTGAAGATGATCCGCTGCACGTACTCCTTCTGAGCATCGTTCAGGGCCCTGGCAAGCAGGGCCTTCTCCGGGTCCTTCTCCTCCACCTGCAGATCGCTGGTGAAAAAGTCTACCGCCTCCCGGAAAGTCTCTTCTTCCTTGACCATATAGAGCATGAGCCTCTGTTCCACATCGTGATACAGGAAACTGTGATCCACCGTAGCGACTTCCCCGCATTCCGGACATGTGAACTGAAACAGCGAGCGGTCCAGCACCTTCTCCTTCTGTGCGGGGTCCATTCCCGTGTTCACACTGCTCCAAACGACGAAATCGCTCTCCGCACCACACTGCGGACAGGTGATTCGCCTTATTTCATTTCTGGACATACCGTCTCCTTTCCACTCACATATCGAAAAAACTGATCTGATCATCCTTTTCCTGAAATTCTGAAAGAAAACGAAAGCAGTCCTCCGGTGTGTCAATGATCCCGTGTTTCCGGCAAAAGCCATGAAAGAGTTTCATCAGTGGCCGGTGGTTAGGACTTATCAGTTGGTAATTGAGTCCAAAGGAACGAATGTATCGGTCTTTCATTCCTGGAAAATGACGATCCAGCGCTTCGTAGAAATACTCCCGGTTCCCCTCACGCATGGTGACACCCATACCAAAACAGATGATCCCCTGCACTTCAGCTTCTGCACAAGCGGAGAGGATAGACAGCAGGTTTTCTTCTGTGTCGTTAATATAAGGAAGAATGGGTGTGAGCCATACCACTGTTGGGATCCCATGATCCCGCAATATGCGCAGCACCTCCACTCTTCGCTGGGAACTGCACACTCCTGGTTCCAGTACTCTGCACAAAGCCTCATCCCAGGTGGTCAGCGTCATCTGAACCACACATCTGGCTCTCCGGTGGATCTCAACCAGTAGGTCCAGGTCTCGCAGGATGCGGTCGGACTTGGTGATCATAGTCACTCCGAAATCGTGGTTTCGGATAATCTCCAGGCAACGACGGGTCAACTGCAGTTCCTCCTCTAGCGGAATATATGGATCTGACATGGACCCAGTACCGATCATGCACTTTTTGCGTTTGGTGCCAAGGGCTTTTTCCAGAAGTTCCGGAGCATTTTGTTTGACGGCGATGTCCTCAAAGGGATGATCCATCTGGTATACTCTGCTGCGACTGTCACAATAGATGCAGCCGTGGGAGCACCCCCGATAGAGATTCATGCCCACTGCACCGTGATTGTTATTCAGAATGGTCCTGGCATTGATATAATGCATGTTCACCCCCTACAATCCTCAGTTCGTCTGGCTCCACATGGCAGGGAAGGAACAAGATCTGCACGCCCGCCTTCCGGGCATCCTCCATGGCCTCCCCGAAAGCAGGATGCGTAGCCACATTGGGGCGCACCTCTGTTATGCCGTCCATCTGGATGACGAAGGCCAGAGCCGCCTCATAGCCTTCTTCTCGTGCGCGGATCAGTTCCCGGATGTGCTTGACTCCCCTCTCCGTTGGGGCATCTGGAAAGTACCCGACACCGTCGATCTCCAGCGTACAGCCCTTCACTTCCATCAGACAGCGGATATCCTCCCGCTCCATATAGAAGTCGATGCGGGAATCCCCGTAGGTAAACTCAGGCTTCACCACCTCATAATTCTGTTCAGCCAGCCATTCCGCGACCACCTTGTTGGGTGCCTGGCTGTCGATGTTAAACAGCAGTCCGTTGTCCTTCCGCACCGCCACCAGATCGTATTCCGTCTTGCGGCCCGGGGTACCGGGCTTTGTGAGCCAGATCTGGCTGCCGGGGATCAGCAGCTCCCTGCAGCGCCCGGTGTTCTTAACATGCACCCGCTCCTGTCTGCCATCGATCTCCACCTCTGCCACAAAGCGATTAAGCCGACGCAGGAACACTGCTTCTCTGATATTCTCGTACTTCATTCTGTCTTACCTACATCCTGCAGAAGCAGACGAACGGTCTCCTGCTGCTGTGCATCCGCGGAGATCTTTGCCGTTCCGTCTCCTCTCTGCGTGCCGTAGTTGCCAAACTGAGCGTGATTGCCTCCCCGGATCACGTGCTCCCGGAAGTCGGACGAAGCAAATCCCCTGGCTTTCTCCATGCTCGTCATATTCAGCACCCGGTCATGAGAGCCATATATGCTGATTTCCGTAAGTGGATCCGCAAGCTTCTTCGAAGGATAGGAGGCAAGGAGCACGACCCCTTCCACCGCATCCTCATGGTCTGCGGCGTAATCAGCTGCCATCACACCTCCCAGAGAGTGTCCGCCGATGTACCAATGGCGATAGTCGTGCGCTTCTATGACATTCTCTGCCTTCCCTGTCCCAAAAACCGCAAGCCGAAAAGGCATCTCCACCAGCATTGCGTCCATTCCACCGGCAGCCAGCCGGTGCAGCAACGGCGCGTAGGCAGAGGCCTCCACCTTGCCTCCCGGGTAGAAGATCAATGCACTGTCCTCAGAGGGTCCATCGAACCGCCAGCCGTAGGATTCCCTGGAAACCGACACATCGCTGTCCGAAACCAGCGCCTTGTCTGCAGCAGGATCTGCGTGATAATAGTTCCCTGTATATAGGAAGAATGCGGCAAGGCATAGCAGCAAGATCCCAAGCAAGATGGCCGGGATCCATATCCGTCGCCTTCGCATCTCAGTCTCCTTTCCTTCGGTCCAGGAGAAGAAACCCCGCCAGACCGATAGCGATGATCACCAGCGCGATGATCTCTACCTTCTTTCCGAACACCTGTCCCAGAGCACCGGTGATCATAAGGATCACCAGAAAAGCGATCAGCACTAGCAAGGAACACAGTATCGCCGTTTTCTTCATCGTCGCTTACCTCCTGTGTATATCACATATTTTACTATCGTAAGTGATAGGTGTCAACGGAAGGACCGGCGGTGGGGCGGACCTCCTCGAACAGCTTGACAGCCTGTCTGGAAACAGGCGTATCCAGGAATACATAGTTGAACTCCCGCAGGATCTCCCACCCCTTTACCGCAAAGGCGGTCAATCCATCATTCTGGTCGAGCACCGCCTGGTATGCAAAGGTGATCCCCCCTGTATCCCGGACGAGCCGCATCATCAGCCCGAAATTGCTGATGGTGGTGACCATGCGAAAATCCTTTACACTTCGGTTATGCTCTGCCAGCACCTGCTCCAGAATGTTTCTGGTCCCGGAACCCTCTTCTCGCAGGATCAGGTGCTCTTTCCAAAGAGAGTCCAACGGCACGATCTGCCCTGCAAAAGGGTGCTCCTTGCCGCAGATCCCCAGAAAGAGTTCCTCCCGATATAGCTGACTGGCGAACATCTGCCGGTCAAACGTGCCCTCGATCAACGCGAAATCAAGAGAACCATCGGAGAGTTTGCCCAGCAGATGCTCCGTGTTATCCACTTCCACGGACAGACGATTACCCGCCACCGCCAGCCATGCCTCCACATGCTCCGAGATCACGAACTCCCCGATGGTCTTGGTCGCGCCGATAGAAAGATCCCACCCTCTCTGCTCCGCCAGTTGCTCCCGCAGTTTCTTCTCCTGGTACAGAACATTCTCAGCGTATTTCAGAAGCACCTCTCCTTCAGGGGTCATGATCAGCTTCCGCCTGTCATACAGAAACAGTCTGCACCCGTACTGCTTCTCCAGATACTGGATGTGCTGCGTCACCGCCGGCTGCGTCATATTCAGCGCCTCCGCCGTCCTCCGATAGTTCATCAGCCTGCACAATACCACAAATGTCTTTAGCCTCTGGTCGATCATCTCGCACCTCATAAATCTATATTATCACCACATCACAAATAATAATTAGATATTATCACGATACGGTGCTATAATCAACCTTGGAAATCACAGAAAGGAATCAAAAAAATGAAAACAAAGCTACCCGGAATACTTCTCTGCGCGGCCATCGCAGCCATCGCCACCCTCTTGTCCCGCCTGCACATCGGAAGATTCTCGCTGGATCTGGTGGGGGCCCCTGTCTTTGCCATCCTGCTGGGAATGGTCATCACCATGGCCATTCCCACTCTGGCCTCTATGGATACCACCAAGGACGGCATCCGATTCACCTCCAAGAAGATCCTGCAGTACGCTGTGATCATCCTTGGCTTCTCATTGAACCTGGGCACCATCGCCAGCGTGGGGAGCATGAGCCTTCCGGTGATCGTGTCCACCATCAGCACCTCCCTGCTCGTGGCCTATATCCTGCACAAAGCCCTGCGCATGAACGGCAAGATCGCCACGCTCATCGGTGTAGGGTCTTCCATATGCGGCGGCTCCGCCATTGCTGCCACCGCCCCGGTGATCGATGCCGATGACGAACAGATCGCCCAGTCCATCTCTGTGATCTTCTTCTTTAACGTCATCGCTGCCCTGATCTTCCCCACCCTGGGCCATGCCATCGGCCTGGGGTCAGAGGGCTTCGCTGTGTTCGCCGGCACAGCGGTCAATGACACTTCCTCTGTCACCGCCGCTGCCGCCACCGCAGAGAGCATCTATGGAACAGATGGTATCCTGTCTGCCGCTGTCACCGTGAAACTAACCCGTACCCTGGCCATCATTCCCATCACACTGGTGCTTGCAATTTACCACGCTTCCCGCCACAGCCATATCCAGGACCAGGAAAGCAAAACGGGAAGCTACTCCGTCAAGAGCGTCTTCCCGTTCTTCATTCTGTTCTTCATTGGGGCCTCCCTGATCACCACACTGGCAGGCCTCCTGCCTGCCGGCGCCTTCGCCGCCGGCTACATGGACGGCTTTGTGCCGGTGACCAAATGGCTGGCACGGTTCTTCATCGCCATGGCCATGTGCGCCATCGGACTGAATACCAACCTCGTGGACCTTGTCCGCAAAGGCGGAAAACCAATCCTCCTGGGCTTCTGCTGCTGGTGCGCCATCACCGCCGTATCCATCGGCGTGCAGTTACTGACAGGGATTTTCTACACCGACCTGTGATCTACCGCAGCTGGTTCCGTACGTATGCGTACACCTCGTCGGCCTTCCGGCCGTAAACGGACAGGATCGCCTCGGTCTCCCGGTTGATGTCTGCTGCCTGCTTTCGGTCTTTCATGGATCTGGTGTTGATGAACACATTCAGCGCCGCACCTTGCATGGCGGACTTGGCGAAGAGCACACCAACACCGGCATCGCTCACCGCCAGACGGCTGCCCTTGTGGGCAAACGCATCGCAGATCTCGATGACCTCTCGACATCCCCGGACGATCTCCAGCGGCGCATACGTCGCCTCCGCCAACACCTCTTCCATAACACGGGCTTTCTCTTCAGCCTGTTCCGGGGTATCCTCCGGCATACGATAAGCGGCTGACAGGGGCCGGAATGCCTCCGCGTCCTTCTCAGCCATGGCCAGCATCTCCTTCTCCAGCGCATCGCAGCGCTTCATGAGTGTCTGGATCTCCTCCTCCACCTCTGCGTATTTCTTCTTTCCGACAGTCAGATGTCCCACCATATTGGCAAGGGCAGTCGCCAGTGCCGCCACCAGACCGGAGGCACTTCCGCCTCCCGGCACCGGCGCATCGGATCCCAGTTGCGCCACGAACTCATCGCAGCGCAGGGTCGTCAATCTCTCAGTCATTATTTCTCATCCTTTGGTTCTTCCTTGCGGATAGCCTTTGTGCGGATCTCCTCGCAGATCTGATCGACGAACGCGGACAACGGCTTGCTGCCTTCATCTCCGGCGAACCGGCTTCTGACGGAGACAGTCTTTTCTTCTTCTTCCTTGCCGCCAACTACCAGCATGTACGGCAGACGGTCAAGCTGCGCCTGGCGGAGCTTGTAACCAAGACGCTCAGCACTGTTGTCCACAGTAACATCCACCCCGTTCCTGCGGAGTTCCTTGAATACTTCCTGTGCGTAGTCCGCGTATTTCTCGGAGACCGGGAGCACGCGTACCTGCTCCGCACAAAGCCATGTGGGGAACTTGCCGGCATACTTCTCGATGAGCCATGCCAGCGTTCTCTCGTAGCAACCCATGGAAGTTCTGTGGATGATGTATGGACGCTTCTTGCTGCCGTCCTTGTCGATGTAGTACATGTCGTACCGCTCCGCCAGGAACATGTCCAGCTGGATGGTGATCATGGTGTCTTCCTTGCCGTAGACGTTCTTGGCCTGGATATCCAGCTTGGGCCCATAGAAGGCGGCCTCGCCCTCTGCCTCTGTATATTCCAGTCCGATCTCGTCCAGGATCTTCTTCATCATTCCCTGAACCTTGTCCCAGGAGGCTGCGTCCCCGATGTACTTATCGGAATCGTTCGGGTCCCACTTGGAGAACCGGTAGGTCACATCTTCTTCCACACCCAGCGTGGTCAGGCAGTATTTCGCCAGGCGGACGCAATCCTTGAACTCCTGGTCGATCTGCTCCGGTGTGCACACCAGATGCCCCTCAGAGATCGTGAATTGGCGGACACGTGTCAGCCCGTGCATCTCACCGGAATCCTCGTTTCTGAACAGGGTCGATGTCTCTCCCATTCTGTACGGCAGGTCACGGTAACTCTTCTGGGTGGCTTTGTACACATAGTACTGGAACGGGCAGGTCATGGGGCGCATGGCGTAGACGTTGGCATCCGCGTCGTTCTCGATGAGTGCCAGGTCTTCCACGCCGCGGATCTCGCCGGAGCGATCCTCTGCCTTCTCCATATCCTCCTTGCTCTCGTAGCCAAAGGTGAACATTCCGTCCTTGTAGTGATACCAGTGGTCGGAGATCTTGTACAGGGTGGACTTGGCCATCAGCGGTGTACGGGTACGCACGTAGCCCCACTCGTAATCCTCCAGGTCCTCGATCCAGCGCTGCAGCTTCTGGATCATCTTGGTTCCCTTGGGCAGGAACAGGGGCAGCCCCTGGCCGATCACATCTACGGTGGTGAACAGACCCATCTCACGCCCCAGGCGGTTGTGGTCTCTGTTCTTGATGTCTGCCAGGAACGCGAGACGCTCCTCCAGGTCTGCCTTCTTGGTGTAGGCAGTGCCGTAGATACGTGTCAGCATCTTGTTATGCTCATCGCCTCTCCAGTAAGCACCGGAGCTAGAGGTGAGCTTGAATGCCTTGATGGGCTTGGTGCTCATCAGGTGCGGTCCAGCACAAAGCTCGATGAAATCGCCCTGCTGGTAGAAGGAGATGGTCTCATCCTCCGGCAGGTCCTTGATCATCTCGACCTTATAAGGCTCCTCCCTGCTCTCCATCAGCGCGATGGCCTCTTCTCTGGGGAGAGTGTAGTATTTCAGTTCGTCCCCCTTCTTGATGATCTTCTTCATTTCCTTCTCGATCTTGTCCAGGTCCTCTCTGTCCAGTGGACGCAGATCGAAGTCATAGTAGAAACCGTTGTCGATGGACGGTCCGATGGCCAGCTTGGCCTCGGGGAACAGGTTCTGCACCGCCTCTGCCAGCACGTGGGCGCAGGTGTGGCGATAGGCTTCCTTGCCGTGGTCGTCCTCGAAGGTCAGGATGTTTACAGAAGCATCCTTATCGACAACCGTTCTCAGGTCTACATATTCTCCGTCTACCTGGCCGATGCAGGCCATGCGGGCAAGCCCGTCGCTCAGGTCTCTGGCAATGTCGATGACCGCCATGGGCTGGTCATACTGTTTCTGACTGCCGTCTTTCAGTGTGATGATCATGTTTGGTTATTCCTCCTACTCCTAATAATTCTCCGCCGAAAGCGCGGTAAGTTGCATCCTCGCTCCGCTTCGGGCAACTCTCGCGGCTGGCCTACCATCGATTCTGTTATCGCTTCGCTCTACAGAATCGGGTTAGGACAAGCAAAAAATCCCTTCCGACAGATCTGCTGTCAGAAGGGACGTATACTCTCATGTATGCGCGGTTCCACCCATCTTCCGGAGCCTATTGACTCCGACTCTCATTCGGCCTGTAACGCAGCCACGCGGGCATGATTGGTGCCACTCCGAGGTGGTCTTCAGTCCGTTCCTGCCGGGATGCTTCCACCGTCCATCCCTCGCTGCGGCAGGGCCACGAGCCTACTCTCCTCATCAACGTATTGAATATACTATACCACCAAATAAAGGAAATGACAACTTGAAAATCGAGAATTTTTCCTGGTCTTTTACTCTATTTCAACGAACTTCTCACAGTATGCCTTCACCTGCTTGCCTTCCTTTTCGACTACGCTGTCCTTGTATTCGCTTTCGAGCAAAAGCACATCATCGGCAAACCCCTTGATGTAGTACTCTCTGAAAACATATGTGATCGTTGATTCGTCATCATCAGCAACAACAAAACTAACTTTCTGGATGGCTGATGCGCCATCTTCCTTGGAACTACACCCCGTTATTAATGCGCTGCAAATGAACAGTGTAAGAAACACAGTTATTAGCTTTTGGCCGAAGTATTCCATCCCGACACCTTTCTCCGTTTGTATCATTATGATAACTCGAGTACAGGGTATCGAATAATGTAGTGACTGTCAATAATTATAAACATACCATACACTTTTCGCAGTCATATTCTGGCGGAGACAGGTTATGGATATTTCCTCTGATTTGACGATGAAATATCCACTTGGTCAGTTTGAAGAAGAAACACTGTATGCAAGACACGAATATTTATAACGGTAGTTAGATATTCCCGTCTCGATAGGCGGCGAGTCATTCAGCAGGTCTACACGCACTGGGTAGCAGCGGTGCCACCCGGCACCTTGCACAAAGCCATCCTCCCGCCAGGTAAAAAATGTAGCCTCACCAGCAGGATCCGTTGAGTCTTGACAGTACTGACTCTGATCATCCTGCTCGTTGCTCTCTAGAACAGTCCTGTAATTCTTCCTTCATTATCAACATCGATCTTCTCTGCTGCAGGCACCTTGGGAAGTCCCGGCATGGTCATGATGGTTCCTGTCTTGGCTACGATGAACCCCGCGCCGGCATTCACCTTCACCTCGGTGACGGTAATCTCGAACCCTCTCGGTGCACCGAGCAGGGATGCATCATCGGAGAAACTGAACTGTGTCTTTGCCATGCAGATCGGCAGATTGCCGTATCCGTTCTCCTCCAGACGTCTGATGGCCTTGCTTGCCTTCAGTTCGTAGACCACACTGTCCGCATGGTAGATCTTCCGGGCGATCATGTCGATCTTGTCCTTGATGGGAAGATCCAGCGGATAGACGTAGTGGAAGTCGTTCTTTCCTTCCTCGACGAGTCGCAGCACCTCCTCGGCAAGCGCCACGCCGCCTTCGCCGCCCTTGGCCCATACTTCGGAGAGAACTACATCTGCTCCCTGCTCCCGACACATTTCCTGAACCAGGCTGATCTCTGCTTCCGTATCTGTGGGAAAAGCGTTCAGCGCCACCACTGTCGGCAGGCCGTACTCATTCTGAATGTTGGACAGATGCTGCAGCAGGTTTGGCATCCCCTTCTCCAAGGCCTCCAGATTCTCCTCGTTCAGATGGTTCTTGCCTACGCCGCCGTGATACTTCAACGCACGTACCGTAGCTACCAGCACGCAGGCATCCGGCCGAAGCCCTCCCTTGCGGCACTTGATATCCACAAACTTCTCTGCTCCCAGATCTGCCGCAAAACCAGCCTCTGTCACCACGTAATCCGCCAGCTTCAGCGCAGTCCTGGTGGCAATCAGAGAGTTGCAGCCGTGGGCGATGTTGGCGAAGGGCCCGCCGTGAATGAATGCCGGATTGTGCTCCAGGGTCTGGACCAGGTTCGGCTTCAGCGCGTCCTTCAGCAGGGCCGCCACAGCGCCTTCCACCTCCAGTTCTCCCACTGTCACCGGCTGATCGTCAAAATTATAACCCACAACGATGGAAGCGATCCGCTCCTTCATATCCTCGATGTCCTGGGCCAGGCAAAGGATGGCCATGATCTCACTGGCTACGGTGATCTCAAACCCGTCATCCCGGGGGACACCGTTGGCCTTACCACTGAGCCCATCTACAATATGGCGCAGCTGGCGGTCATTCATATCCATGGCGCGCCGCCAGGTGATGGTCCTGGCATCGATCCGCAGCTTGTTCCCCTGCTGAATGTGGTTGTCGATGATGGCGGCGATCAGGTTGTTCGCCGCCCCGATGGCGTGCATGTCACCGGTAAAATGAAGGTTGATATCCTCCATGGGGATCACCTGGGCGTACCCGCCGCCGGCAGCACCGCCCTTGATGCCGAACACCGGCCCCATGGAAGGTTCACGCAGGCAAACAACGGTTTTCTTTCCCAGCTTGTTCATCGCATCCGACAGACCGACAGAGGTCGTGGTCTTTCCTTCTCCTGCCGGTGTGGGCGAGATGGCGGTAACCAGGATCAGTTTCCCGTCTTTCTCGTTGCCCTTCTCGCGCATCAGCGAATAGTCCAGCTTGGCTTTGTATTTGCCGTACTTCTCCAGATGCTCCTCGCCGATCCCCAGTTTCTCCGCAATCTGGCCGATCTCCTGCATCTCTGTCGCCTGGGCGATCTCGATATCACTTTTTATTCTCATCTGTAGTTCCTCCTGTCTATAGATTTTTCAGAAAGGATACCCGGTGGATCCTCGTGATCCCCTGTGCACGTATCCCCTCGTAATGTGCTTTTGTGCCGTATCCCTTGTTCTTCTCGAACGCATACCCTGGAAACTCGTCTGCATACGCGATCATCTGTCGATCTCTGGTGACCTTGGCTACGATGGACGCTGCGGCGATGGATACGCTGGCGCCATCTCCCTTGATGATGGCAGTCTGCGGCTTATGCAGATCATCCAGCGACAAAGCATCGATCAGCACGTGTTCCACGGATGCTCCCGTACGCTCCCGGAGCATGGATTCACAGCCTGCCACTGCCTCCAGCATTGCAAGCTTGGTGGCCTCCAGTATGTTGATCTCGTCGATGATGTGATTGTCCTTCTCTCCGGTGCCCCAGGCCAGTGCGTGTTCCAGAATCTGGTCGTAGAGCGTCTCCCTGCGCTTCTCGGAGAGTTTCTTGGAGTCATCTACCCCCAACACACTGAAATCCGCAGGGAGTACCACACAGGCGGCTACTACCGGCCCTGCCAGCGGGCCGCGACCCACCTCATCCATCCCCGCAATATACTGTACGCCCTGCTCCCGCAGGGCATTCTCGTATTGCTTCATCTCTGCCAGACGAGCGACCATCTTCTGTTCCCGCTCCTGTTTGGTCATGGCGCAACCTCCAGAGTGATCTGACCGATCTTTCCTCCTCTGAACTCATCCAGCACCGTACGGGCGCAGCGCTCATAGTCGATGCGCTTGCCGGGGAGGATAAACCCTCTCTTTTGGGCGATCATCTCCATGGTCTCCACCGGCATCTCTGCCAGTTCCTCCAGCTTGTACCGTTCCATCAGGAGGCCTGGATAGCGCTCCTGCATCTCCGTAATGAAGGAAAGCGCCAGCTCCGCCACATCCAGAATCTCATCCCGGATGCTGCCACAGTATGCCAGATTCAGCCCTACCTGCGGGTCTTCGAACTTGGGCCACAGGATGCCCGGTGTGTCCAAAAGCTGCATGCCACCTGGAATGGTGAGCCACTGCTTCCCCTTGGTGACACCGGGTCTGTCGCCGGTCTGGGCGGACTTCTTTCCTGTCAGCCGGTTGATCAGGGAGGATTTCCCCACATTGGGAACGCCTACAACCATCATACGGAACGGTGTGGATTTCCGCTTGGCAGTGATGGCCGTATGTGCGGATGCACCCTCCGCAGACGCTCC